>SFFC01000041.1 GCA_004556985.1 Clostridiales bacterium
CAAAGGTCGGCAGCGCGCAGAACATCGCCTTGTCCGGCCTGAAGGCCGTGATGACGCGCGTGCTCATCGCTTCCTTCTGCAGCGCAATGTGGTCGTGCAGGTCGTCGATCGGGTCCTCCGTCGTGGAGACGAGCCGGACGTTGCTGTGCTCCATGCACCAGCGGCGCGTCATGTGCTTCTCCCGGATCAGGGCCTTCGTCCTGTCGTAGATTTCCTGCGCGTTCTTCGCAGTCAGCGGCTCGTCGATGTCAAAGTACCGCTTGAGCTCCAGCGCGCACCAGATGTAAATCGGGTTGCCGACCAGCTGCGGGAGGATCTTCGCAAACGCCATATACTTCTCGTAGTAGCTGGCGTCGCCGGTGATGTACCTTTCGTCGATGCCGAACGTGCGCATGCAGCGCCACTTGTAGTGGTCGCCGCGCAGCCACATCTCGCCCAGGTCCTCAAACTCGCGGTTCTCCACGATCTCGGCGGGCTGCAGGTGGCAGTGATAGTCGATGATCGGCAGCGGCTCGGCGTACCTGTGGTAGAGCATGCGGCCGGTCTCGTTGGTCAGGAACAGCTCCTCGCTGAATTTGGTATTCATCCTCTCGCCCTCCGATCAGAAGCCGATCAGGGCGCCGCCGTCGACCGGGATGCAGGTGCCGCTGATGTAGCGCGCCGCATCGCTGCACAGGAAGGCGGTGACCATGCCGATGTCCATCGCGTCGCCGACGGACTTGGCCGGAATGCGGCCCATGATCTTCGCCTTGCGCGGCGGATCGTTGTCCACAGCCTTGTGGAACATCGGCGTGTCGATCCAGCCGGGCGCGATGGCGTTGACCGTGATGCCGAATTCGGCGAGCTCGGCAGTCAGCGTGTGGATCAGACCCAGATAGCCGGCCTTCGCCGTCGCATAGCCTGCGACCATCGGTTGACCGATGTAGCTGGTCATGCTCGCCTGGAAGATGATGCGGCCATGGCCCATCTCCTTCATCTGCGGCACGAGCGCCTTGGTCAGCGCGAACGCGCCGACCAGGTGGACGTCCAGAACGCTCTTGTAGTCCTCCACGCTCATGTCCCAGATGAACTTCTTGCAGTGGTTGCCCGCGTTGTTGACGAGGATGCTGACCGGGCCCTGCTCGGCGAGAATCCGGTCGGCCATCTCCTGCGTATGATCGGTGTCCGTGATGTTGAACTGATAGTAGACGACGCGCTCGCCGAATTCGCCAAGCGCCTGCGCCGCCGCCTCCGGGCTGCGGGAGGCCAGAACGACCACCTTCGCGCCCGCGCTGACCAGGCATCTCACAATCGCCAGGCCCAGTCCGGAGGCGCCGCCCGTGACGACCGCCGTCTGGCCGGAAAGGTCATACCAGTTTTTGATATCGAAAGTCTTCATCTGCTCCTCGGTAAAGGCAGCCATGGAAGATTCCCCCTTTATTGCTTACTCCTCGCAGGCTTTCTTGAAGGAGACCTGCTTCTCCTGATACTTGTAGGGCACGAAGAACTCGTGGTGCCCCAGCGCCTCGCTCTTGGTCATCTGCCCGGCAGCCGTGTCGGCGACCATCCTGGCCAGCCGCAGCGCGAGCTCGCTCTGGCTGCATTCCCCGCGCAGGACGGGGCTGGCGTCAAAGTCCATGTCCTCCTCCATGCGCGCGAAGGTCGCCTCGTTGCCCGTGATCTTGATGCAGGGGCTGACCGCACTCCCTACGACGTTGCCGCGCCCCGTGACCAGGAAGACGATGTGTGCACCGCAGCTGATGAGGTCCATCAGACCCTCGTTGTCGTTGGGATTGGTGATGCCGAACTGCATCCAGTAGGGGTCGGGCGTCGAATCCAGCAGCCAGAGGCCGGGATGCGGCGCGGGCGAGGAGACCTTGATGACGCCCTGAATCGGCCGGGAGCCGCTCTTGATGACGGCGCCCATGCTCTTTTCCTCGATGGTGGAGAGGCCGCCGGCGAAGTTGCCGGGGCTCACGGAATACTGGCGGACGCTTCGGCAGTAGTCAAGCGCCTTGTCGTAGGTATAGCGGAGCTCCCGGCGCGCCTGCTCGTTGGCCGCGCGGGAGAGCAGCAGGCCGTCCAGGCCGATCGCCTCGACGATCTCCTCGAAGATCGCCGTGCCGCCCTCGTCCACCAGCCTGTCGTAGAACCGGCCGACGACGACGTTGCCGGCCAGGCCGCTCGTGTAGTCGCTGCCGCCGCATTCCGCGCCGATGATCAGGTCGGAAAAGCCCATCGGAACGCGCGGCGTCTCGCGCAGCGCGCAAAGCGCCTCCTCCACAAAGGAAAGGCCCCGGCGCACGGCCGCCCTCGTGCCGCCCTCGTTTTGGATGAAGAGCCAGTCCGTGACCTTGCCCTCCTCCTGCGCAATCCGGCTGAGCCATTCCGGCTGGACGTATTCGCAGCCCAGGCCGACGGCCAGCACGGCGCCGACATTCGGATGGCGGATGAAGCTGATGAGCAGGTTGACGGCGTACTGGTTGTCCGTGCAGCCGTCAAAGCCCAGCAGCTCGACGTCGCCGCTGCCGCTCCTCCTGACGATCTCCTGCGCGACAAATTCCGCGCATTTGACCGTGTAGATGACGAGCACGCGGTTGCGGATGCCCTTTTTGCCGTTCTTGCGGGCATAGCCCTGCCAGGTGATTTCTCTGAGTTCCTGCATGGCGTCCTCCCTCATTCGTAGCGCGTATCCTTCGGCGCGCCGGTGTTGACATCCAGATGGCTGGAGCGCTCGTCGTAGTTGCTGTGCATCACGTGCAGATGCACCCAGCTGCCCGCAGGGATATCCTGCGTCGCGCGGCCGATGACCACGCCGTATTTGACGATCATCTCGCCCTGCGCGATGTCCCGCAGCGCGATCTTGTGCCCGACGGGCACGTCGGTCACGGCCTCAATCGCGCTCTGCGCCGCATCGCCGAGCAGCCGGGTCTCCCCCGGCGCCAGCGGGCACAGCGCCGTCGCGACGTTGTCCGTCAGATCGATTTGAAACGCAGTCTGCATGCGCAGCCCCTCCTCACAGGACGCCGAACTTGGCGAAGGCCTCCGTCACGAGCATGCCGCCCTCGACAGCCTTGCGCATGGTCTTCTCCGTCGCGGCCTTCTCGAGCGCGCGCTCGATGACCTCCTCGCAGATCTCCTTGGGGATGACCAGCACGCCGTCGATGTCGCCGAAGATCAGGTCGCCGTCGTGGATGGTGACCTGGCCGATCTCGATCGGGCAACGCCAGTCGAAGACATAGGTGCGGATGGAGGAATCCTGCGCCCAGGTGCCGTTGCAGAAGACCGGGAAATTCTGCTCGAGCACCTTCGGCGTATCGCGGACATAGCCGTCCAGAATCGCGCCGACCGCGCCGCGCGCCTTGGCGGAGGCCGTCAGCAGCTCTCCCCAGAGCGCGCTGTTGTGCGCGCCGGTGGCGACGTAGATCTCGTTGGGCTTCAGGTCGTCAAGCGCCTCGGTCATGTAGCCGAAGGGCTTCCTGGGCTGCTGGAAGACGTCGTTTTCCAGCACCGTCATCGCGTAGCCGGCCACCTTGAGGCGGTTGTTCTGCGTCTCGCCCTCCGGAATGTAGTCGTGATAGGGCACCTGGCTCACCAACGGACGGATCGGCGCGGGCAGAAACTGATGGTTATAGCCCATCTGGTCGAGAATATCGCCGACGACCGGCGTATAGAGCTTCTCCTTGATGAGCGCAAACATTTCGTTTTCGTCTTTCCACATTGCCATAAACGGTCACTCCTCGATGAATTGTTTCAGCCATTGGGCGCACTGGTCAAACCAGCCGGCAACATGCGCGTCCGGCAGGCGGCCCTTTTCCGGCTCGGCCACCTCCGGCGTCGCCAGGGAGAGTCCGTGCACGCCGGAGGGATAGACATGGTATTCAAAGGGCACCTTTGCCGCGGCGAGCGCCCCGGCAAAGAGCAGGCTGTTCTGAACGGGCACAGCCTCGTCCGACGCCGTCTGCCAGAGGAAGGTTCTGGGCGTATGCGCGCCGACGTGCTTCTCTAAGGAATAATAGGAAGGATCGCCGTCGCCAGCCAGCGCGCGGATGCTCCCGCGATGCGCATATTCCCCCGCCGTGATAACGGGATAGCCCAGGATCAGCGCGTCCGGCGCGGGAAGGCCCTCCTCCTGCCAATGGACGCCCAGGCTTGCCGCCACATGGCCGCCCGCGGAGAAGCCGCAGACCGCCGCAGGCAGACCGGGGAAGGCCTCGCGGGCCAGGCGGAGCGCCTCGCCCAGCTGCCTAAGCGGCAGCTTGCCAAGCGGCGTCCCTTCAAAACAGGTATAGCGCAGGATCAGCCCCACCCAGCCGACGCGGGCAAACGCCTGCGCGACGGGCTCCGCCTCGCGCGGGGACAGCCATTCATAGCCGCCGCCGGGGCAGATGATGACGACGCCCTTGGGATGCGGCGGAAGGCCGGCCATCTCCAGCCGGCCCCCGCAGGAAAGCTCTGTCTCTCTTTTCATTGCTTTATACGCCATAGATCAGGTTCGGCAGCCACATGAAGGTCTGCGGGAAGAAGGTCAGGATCAGCAGCGTGATGACCATGACCAGGTAGAACGGAACCATCGACTTGCTCAGCTTCTCAATCGAGATGCCCGACACGGCCGAGCCGATGAACAGCGTGGAGCCGACCGGCGGCGTGATCAGGCCGATGCCCAGGTTGAGAATCATGACGACGCCCAGATGGATCGGGCTGAGGCCAAGGCTGAGCCAGATGGGCAGAATGACCGGCGTGATCATCAGGATGAGGCAGGCCATCTCCACCAGGCAGCCCAGGATCAGCAGCAGGATGTTGATGCAGATCAGGATGAGGTACTTGTTGGTCGTGAGGCTGAAGATCGCCGTGGCGACCTGATCCGGAATGCGCAGGTAGGTCAGCAGGTAGGAGAACGCGCCCGAGACACCCAGCAGGATCAGGATGCGCCCCAGCATCATGACGACGTTGTGGAAGATCTCCGGGATGTCCTTCACCTTGAAGCCGCGGTAGATGAACAAGCCGACGACGAGCGACCAGACGACGGCGCAGGCCGCGGACTCGGTCGTCGTAAAGACGCCGGCGACGACGCCGACCACGACGATCAGGATCGCCAGCAGGCCCCAGATCGCGCCGCCCAGCGCCTTGACCGTGCGCCGGAGGTTGAAGCTGTTGCTGACGGGATAGTTCTTCTTCTTGGAGACGTAATAGGAATAGATCATCAGCGCCGCCGCCAGCAGCAGGCCCGGCAGGTAGCCGGCCATGAAGAGCTGGCCGATGGAGACGCTCGCCACGCCGGCCGCCGCCAGCGTGTAAATGACCATGTTCTGGCTCGGCGGAATCAGGATGCCCTGCACGGAGGAGGCCATCGTCACGCAGGTGGAGAAGTCGCGGTCATAGCCCTCCTGCTCCATCATCGGAATCAGGATCGGGCCGATGGAGGCGCAGTCCGCCGAAGAGGAACCGGAAATGCCGCCGAAGAAGACGGAGGCGACGATGTTGACCATCGCCAGGCCGCCGCGGATCCAGCCGACCAGCTCGCGGGAGAGGACGATCAGCCTGTCCGAAATGCCGCCGCGGGACATCAGCTCGCCCATCAGGATGAAGAAGGGCACCGCCAGCAGCGTGTAGGAATTCAGGTTGGAAATGAACTTGAGCGCCATCTGCATCGGGTTGATGCCCAGGTAGAAGAAGTCGACCAGGCAGGCGATGCCGATGGAGTAAACGACCGGCACACGCAAAAGCACGAGGCCGAGGAACAGGCCGACCAGAATGAGGGTCGCAATCGCAGCGGTAGTCATGCTTTCACCAGCCTCCTTCTCCACATTTCAATCAGCGCCATGATGTAGAGCACGCCGGAGACCGGCATGGCGACGTACATATAGGCATACGGAATGTTGATGCCGGCCATATTGTTGCGCAGGCCCTTCTGGGTCAGCTGCCAGCCGTAGACGATCAGGAAGATGGCGAAGACGAACATGCACACGCTGGCGAGAATGTCCGTGGCGAGGATGGATTTCTTGCCCATCTTCGTATCAAACATCGTCACGCGCAGGTGCTGCTCGTCGCGGATGCACAGCGCGGAGCCGAGGATGCTCATCCAGACGAGGCAGAACAGCGAAAGCGGCTCGCCCCACATCGGGGAATTGTTCAGCACATACCTTCCGAAGAAGATATAGAAGACGACGCAGACCAGAACGGCCAGCAGCAGGACACAGACGTATTTGACGACGGTAAAGACCGCCTTGTCAATCGCCAGCCAGATTTTGTTGAGTGTTTCCATATCCTGTTTTTTCCTTCCTTGGCGCGCCTGCAGGCGTACGGGCGCAGCGCGGGTTGTAGGTCACGGGCAGCCGGTTTTCACCGGAGCAGGAAAAGGGGCTTTCCGGCCTGTCAGCCGGAAAGCCCCCAGGCGCTCAATTCCGATGCACCATCATTTGGCTTTTGCTTGCCGCAGAGCCGATCAATAGTCGCCGCTCTGGATCTTGGCGATGATCGCCTGGGCCTCTTCGCTCTGCTCGCCGTAGAGCGGCTGGCAGGCAGCCTGCCAGTTCTCGATGTCGGCGACCTCGAGGCGGGTGATGCCGGCCTCGGCGAAGGAATCGAAGCAGGCCTGCTCCTGAGCGAGGTTGTACTCGTAGCAGGCGGTGCGGGCGGCCAGCGCGGCCTCCTTCATCCAGCCCTGCTGCTCCTCGGTCAGGGAGTTCCACTTGTCAGCGCACATGAGGATGACGCCGCAGCCGAAGGTGTGCGCGTCGGTGATGAAGTACGGGGCGACCTCGTTGAAGGAGTTGGACTTGTAGGAGGTCACGCCGTTCTCGGCGCCGTCGACGACGCCGGACTGCAGGGAGGTGTACAGCTCAGAATACGCGATCGGGGTCGCGGAAGCGCCCAGCGCCGACATGGTCGCAAGCATGAGGTCGGTCTCCGGCACGCGGATCTTCAGGCCCTTCATCATGTCCAGAGTGATGGACTCCGGCGAGCCGAGCTTCTTGTAGGTCGCCTCGGTGATGAACATGCTGCGCGGGCCCTCGACGAGCCAGCCCAGCGCGACGTAGCCGCAGTCGGCCGCCTCGACGGAGGCGAGGAGCTCGTCGCCCAGCGGGCTCTCGGCGACCGCCTGGAACTGCTCCATGCCGGTGAAGACGTAGGGCAGGCCGGTGGCGCCGATCAGCTCGGCGCCGTAGTTGGGCAGGGAGGACGCGTTGCCGCGGAAGATATCCAGCGTGCCCATCTGGATGCCGACCATGGACTCCGCCTCGGAGCCGAGGGTGCCGTTGGTGTAGAGCTCGATGCTCATTTCGCCGCCGGAGATCTCGGCGAGCTTGTCCGCGAACGCATGCGCGCCGACGGTCGCGCCGTAATCTTCGCCGTTGACCTCGTTCCAGGTCAGCTTGGTCTCCGCCAGAGCCGGCACGGCGGCCAGCACGAGCAGCGCCATCACGATGGCAAGAATCTTTTTCATAGTAGGTCTCCTCCTTGTTTTTTGTTTCTCCTTTGTTCCGCCGCTCAGGCAGCTCAGCCCTGCAGCACAGGCAAAACGTTTCGCCCGTTCAAGGTGAATTCAATTTATCACAATTTGATCTTCCTGTCAATACTTCACATCAAATTTTATCGTATTTTGTCCGTTAAGATTTCTGAATCTCGAAATACGGGAAAATTTGGCGAACCGTTTCTCGCTTTTGCCTTTACAACACCTCTCGAATCCTTTATAATAAAGCGGGAGTGTTGAGAAAAAACGTTTCGTACCCCGATTGTGCGGGCAGCGATTTGTGACAATCTAGAGGAGGGTTTTCCATGATCATTACGAAGTTCGAAACCTGGTGGGTCGAGCGCGGCCGCTGTCTCTTCGACGAGAAGCGCCAGGGCGGCGCGAAGATGGGCTGGGACGTGCTCGTCATCAAGCTGACCACCGATACCGGCATCGAAGGCATCGCGACCTGCATGGCCGCGCGCAGCGGCGCCGTGAGCGAGGCGTATCTGCAGGAGAGCGTCGGCCCCGTCGTTCTGGGGCGCGACCCGCATGACCGCGAGGCGATCTTCCAGGAGCTCTGGGTGATCGACCGCCACGAGGCGTTCTTCCCCGTCTTCCTGCCCGGCCCGGTCGACGTCGCGCTGTGGGATATCTGCGCGAAGGAGGCCGGCCTGCCGCTGTACAAATACATCGGCGCCTGCCGCGACAGCCTGCCCGTCTACGCGAGCGGCAACTTCCACGGCACCGTCAAGGAATATGTGGACGAGGCCGTCTACTACAAGAGCAAGGGCATCCCGGGCTACAAGGCGCATCCGGGCGGACCGGTCGAGTTCGACATGCAGGTGCATCAGGCCGTGCGCGACGCCGTCGGCCCGGACTACCTGCTCATGAGCGATCCCGTCGGCGACTATACGCTCGACGAGGCCGTCCGCGTCGGCCGCCAGCTCGAGCGCCTCGGCTACCGCTGGTTTGAGGAGCCCTTCCGCGACTTCGAGCTCTACAAATACACCGAGCTGTGCCGCACGCTCGATATCCCCATCGCCGGCACGGAGACCACCCGCGGCTGCCATTGGGGCGTCGCGCAGGTCATCGCCCAGCACGCCGCCGACATCGTCCGCGCGGACGTCAGCTGGAAGGACGGCATCACGGGCACGCTCAAGATCGCGCACCTCGCCGAAGCCTTCGGCCTCAACTGTGAGATCCACACCACGACCATGAACTACATGGATCTGGTCAACCTGCACGTCAGCTGCGCCATCAAGAACTGCGAGTTCTTCGAGTATTTCGTCCCCGAGGAGAATTATACGCTCCCGATGAAGGGCCTGCTGCCCATCGACGAGCACGGCATCATCCACGTGCCGCAGGGCCCCGGCGTCGGCGCGGAGCTCGACTGGGAGCTCATCGAGAAGAGCTGCCGCAGCCATCGCGTGCTGGAGCTTGAGTAACCGGCACGGTTGCTTCATACCAGTCTCTTCCTGAATCACTTTCATCGACGCGAAGCGAAGAAGGGAGTCTGAGGGGACCGAAGTCTGCCGCCGCCAATGGCGGAAAGAGGCAGACGAAGCGTCGGGAATCGCAGGGAGCGCCGCAGCGCGACCATGCGAGTTCCCCGGACTAAAATCCCTCAGGCGGGTTTGGGCAGCAGCCCAACGTTTCCCATAAGATCAGGAATGCGAAAGGCCGCCGCCGTGCGGGCTTTTCCCCCCACGGCGGCGGCTCGTTCTTCTCTTAAATCAGCAGCGAGCGGTAATTGCCCTTGTCGTACATCACCAGGTTGCTGCGGAAGACGACCTCGCTGCCCACGCGCACGTCGCGCTGCTCCGGCCGTCTGCCCTGCACCAGGTATTCCACGAGCGCCTTCGCGCCCAGATAGCCCTGCGCATACGGGTTCTTCTGCAAAATGTTGCTGAGCACGCCCCGGCGCAGCCTGTCGATGCTCTCGTCCGACAGGTCGCTGCCCACGGCCAGCAGCCTGCCCGCCTTGCCGCTCTCCTCCAGCGCGCGCCCCATCAGCACGCTGCCCTGGGAGAGCACGCTGCAGCAGGCCGCGACGTCCGGCCGCCTGATCTGCTCCAGAATCGCCCGGTAGGCCGCCTCGCTGGTGTCCCAGAAGTGGTTGCGGTAGACGAGGTTGGGGATGCCGTTTTCCTCGATGTAGGCGTCAAACCCGCGCACGACGAGCGAATGGGCGAGCCATTTGGGATTGCCCGCACAGAGTACGACGCTGCCAAACGGCGGAATACGGCTGAAGATCAGCTCTGCCATCGTCCTGCCGATCACGTCGTAATCCGGCTGGATGCAGCAGAGGCTGTGGCTGAGCGCGTTGTCAGAGCCCGTCTGCACGACCGCGATGCCGTCCCGGTTCATGGCGTCCCATTCCTCCGTGCTCAGCGCGTCCATGTGTCCCACCGTCAGCAGCCCGTCGATCCTGCGTTCCTCGATCAGCTCGCGCAGCACGACGATCTCCTCGGAGAGCGCGGGGTCGTGCGCCGTATACGGCAGCTCGATCGCCCTCACATTGAGATCAGCGACGCTCTCCAGATACTCGCGCACGCCGCGCCAGATCGGCGGATAGTAGAACCGGTTGCTGCCGCCCTCGCTGGGCAGCATGACCGCAATGACCCGCGGCTTGCGCTTGAGGCCGGAGGCCAGCGCGTTGGGCTGGTAGCCCATCTCCTCCGCCAGACGGCAGATTTTTTCCCGGGTCGCCTGGCTCACGCCGCTCTTTCCGTTGAGCGCCTGATGCACGGTGCTGATGGAGACGCCCGCCGCCTCCGCGACATCCCGGATGGTTGCTCGCTTCATTCCTCTGCTCCTGTCAAATCCATTTGGCTGCATTATATCATACAATTTAAAATTGTCAAAGATTCTCATGATCAAGGGAGGTTTCTTCATGAAAGAGCTCGAGCATCTCGCCGGCATCGTAACCGGCGGCAGCAGCGGCATCGGCTTCCAGATCGCCAACGTCCTGGCAGAGGCCGGCGCCTCGGTCTACGTCATCAGCCGCACCGGCAAGCCCAAGGAGGGCGTAGGCGAGAGCGCGCCCGGCGTCGTCCACATCAAGGGCGATATCGGCGACGAGGCGGAGATGAAGGAGGTCGCCGCGCAGATCGCCGCGCAGCACGGCGGCCATATCGATTTCCTGATCAACAACGCCGGCGTCAGCTACAAGTGCCGCGCCGAGGATTTCCCGATGGAGCAGTTCGACCGCATCATGGAGATCAACGTGCGGGACGTCTTCTCCATGAGCGTCATCTGCTACCCCTACCTCAAGCTGAGCCCCGTCCGCGGCCGTATCATCAACATCACCAGCATGAGCGCCCATCTCGGCTTCAGCGAGGTCGTCCCCTACTGCACCAGCAAGGGCGCCGTCCTCTCGATGACGCGCGCGCTCGCCGTGGAATGGGCGCAGGACAATATCTGCGTCAACAGCATCGCCCCCGGCTGGTTCCGCAGCAAGATGACCGAGCAGGTGGTCGATGCCGCGCGCGAGGCCAAGATCCTCGGCCGCATGCCGCTGCATGCCTACGGCGACACGCGCGACCTGGGCGCAATGGCCAAATTCCTCTGCGGCTCCGGCGCGGGCTACATCACCGGTCAGGATTTCGCCGTCGATGGCGGCGCGCTGGCCTTCGGGTACTGATTGCCCCCTGCGCATGCCGTCATGCTTCCCGTCTCTGTGTGTTTCACGCAGAGACGTTTTTTTGCCCGTACGCCTTTCCGGTGTACATCGCTTGACAGAATTTGAATTTTAAGATATTTCTTTTAAAAATACTATCTTAATCTTTGAATTGTCCTTGACCATGACCGCACAGCATCGTATAATACCCGTAAAGAGCATCTCAGGAGGGATTTTCGTGAGCAAGGCTTTCCCGCCGGATATCCGCATCGCCGCGCCGCCCTATGATATTTCCGCCCGGCGCGGGCACAATACGCTGGGCAGACGGCTGCGCGAGGCCCGCCGCTCCTGCCGGATGACCCAGATGGACGTCGTGCGCGCCCTCTCCGCCTGCGGCTCGGAGATCGGCATCGCCGCCCTGAGCAAGTGGGAGAACGGGCAGGCCGTGCCCAACGCCCATCAGTTTCTGGCACTGTGTGCCATCCTCGGGCGGACGGAGGATGCCTTTTCCTATTTTTCCGCCGCGCCCGCCCCGCTCAATGCGCAGGGCATGAAGAAGCTGCGGGATTACATGGACGATCTGCTCGCCTCCGGCCGCTACGCCCCCGACGCGCAGCAGGAAGCGCCGCCCTGCGCCGTGATGACCGAGGTGCGCGTCTACGACGAGCCCGCCGCCGCGGGCCCCGGCTGCTTCCTCGATTCCGGCGCGTACGAAACGCTCTCCTTCCCCGCCTCGAGCATCCCGGAGGGGACGGACTTCGGCGTGCGCGTCTGCGGCGTGAGCATGGAGCCCAACTACGTCAGCGGGCAGATCGTCTGGGTTGAGCAATGCACGCAGCTGTCAGACGGCGAGATCGGCATCTTCATCTACGACGGGAACGCCTATCTCAAGCGCTATCAGCCCGGCACGCCCGACGAGGACGAGCGCGAGGCCTACACGGACAGCGAGGGCTTCGTCTATCCCAAGGTCACGCTCGCCTCGATCAACCCGGCCTGCGCCGACGTGCAGGTCCGCCCGGATTCTGAATTCCGCATCATCGGCAGGGTGCTCAACTGACGCGCCTGCGCCGCCCGAACACAACCCGGAGGTGAAACGCGCATGCAGTGCGTCAGAGCGAAAACAGAACGGATCTACGTCAAGGTGACCTCGGATTTCGACGTCACGGGCTATATGCAGCCCCGCACCATCACCTGGGCGAACGGCAGAACCTTTGTCATCGAGCAGATCAAGGATTTCCGCCCCGCCGCCAGCATGGAGGCCGGTCGCGGCGGCGACTGCTACACGGTCGTGGTCAAGGGCGTCGAGAAGCATCTGTTCTTCGAGCGCTCGGACAGGCTCTTTCCCAGCCGCGTCGGGCGCTGGTTCGTCGAGCGGCCCGTTCAGGCGTAAGCCGTGGGGAAGGGAGTGTATTCATGGCGCAGGAGCGCATCTACGCCGCCATCGATCTCAAGAGTTTCTACGCCTCCGTGGAGTGCGTCGAGCGCCATCTCGATCCGCTGACCACGAATCTGGTCGTGGCCGACTCCTCCCGGACGGAGAAGACCATCTGCCTCGCCGTCTCCCCCTCGCTCAAGGCGCATGGCATTCCCGGCCGCGCGCGGCTCTTTGAGGTCGTGGAGCGCGTCCGCGAGGTCAACCGCCAGCGGCTGCAGTCGGCCATCCGCCAGCGCAGGGCCGCGAGGGACGCGCAGGGCCGCTACGGCTTCTCCTCCGCCTCCTTCGACGCGCGGGCGCTTGAGGAGGATCCCTCGCTCGAGCTCTCCTACATCACAGCTCCGCCCCGGATGCGCCTCTACATGGACACCAGCACCAGGATCTACAACATCTACCTCAAGTACCTCTCCGCCGAGGATATCGTCGTCTACAGCATCGACGAGGTCTTTCTCGATCTGACGCGCTATCTCGCCCTCTACCGCATGACCGCGCGCGAGCTGACCATGACGATCGTCCGCGAGGTGCTCTACACGACGGGCATCACCGCGACGGCCGGCATCGGCACCAACCTCTATCTGGCCAAGGTCGCGATGGATATCGTCGCCAAGCGCGTCCCCGCCGACGCCGACGGCGTGCGCATCGCTCAGCTCGACGAGCAGGCCTATCGCCGCCAGCTCTGGACGCACGAGCCGCTGACGGATTTCTGGCGCGTGGGCCGCGGCTACGCGCAAAAGCTCCAAGCCGCCGGCCTGTACACGATGGGCGACATCGCCCGCTGCTCCGTCGGCCGGCCTACCGACTATTACAACGAGGAGCTGCTCTACAAGCTCTTCGGCGTCAACGCCGAGCTGCTCATCGACCATGCTTGGGGCTGGGAGCCGACGACCGTCGAGCAGATCAATGCCTACCGCCCCCAGAGCAGCAGCCTGTCCACCGGTCAGGTGCTCGCCTGCCCCTACGACGCGGATAAGGCGCGCATCATCGTGCGCGAGATGGCCGAGCTGCTCGTGCTGGATCTCGTCGACAAGGGGCTGCTCACCGACCAGCTCGTATTGACCCTCGGCTACGACCGCGAAAGCCTTTCCCCCTCGCGCGGCGCAGCGTACCGCGGGCCCGTCGTTCGCGACGCCTACGGCCGCTCCATCCCCAGGCATGCGCATGGCAGCGTCCCCCTCGCGCGGCCCACGAGCTCGGGCCGGCAGATCGTCTCCGCCGTGCTTTCGCTCTACGACAGGATCATCGACCCCGCCCTGCTCGTGCGCCGGGTCACGATCGCGGCCAACCACCTGATCGCGGAGAGCGAGCTGCTCGCGCGGCCCGTCTTCGAGCAGCTGACGCTGTTTGAAAGCGGCGAGGCGCTTGACCGGCAGCGCACCGCGGAGGAGGAGGCCCTGAAAAAAGAAAAAAGCCTGCAAAAGGCCGTGCTTTGCATGCACAAGAAATTCGGGAAAAACGCCGTCCTGAAGGGAACGAGCCTTCAGGACGGCGCCACGACGATTCAGCGCAACGGGCAGGTCGGCGGGCACAAGGCCTGAGGAGGTGGGCTTTTTGACGATTCGCTCCCCGGTATCCCTGGATCCGCACCGCTACGACGATCTGCTCGAGCTGCCCCATCCGCAGTCGCGCCGCCATCCGCGCATGGATGCGCTTGCGCGCGCCGCGCAGTTTTCCCCCTTCGCCGCGCTCACCGGCTACGATGATCAGGTGAAGGAGGCCGCGCGCCTGACCGGCCGGCGCGTCGGGCTCTCCGAGGGCGAGCGGGAGGCGCTGGACGCGCAGCTCTGCCTGCTGCGCTCGCATCTTTCCGACTCGCCCCGGCCCGTCGTCTCCGTCCGCTTCTTCGTGCCGGACGAAAGAAAGGCGGGCGGCCGCTATGAGACGGTCACCGGCTGCGTCCGGCGGATCGATCCCGTCGGCCGCACGCTGGTCTTCTACGCCGAAAACGGCATTCCCTCCGGGCGCAGCATTCCGCTCGACGCCGTTTTCTCCATCACAGGCGAGCTCTTTGAGCGCCTCTGTCCGGCAGAGGATTGATCACTCGATCCAGCCCGCATTGCGCATGCTTTCAATCAGCCCCTGCGTGTCGGCAAGCGCCTCCTCCGGGCTGACCTCGAATTCCTCCGCGATCAGCGCCGCGAGCGCCTGCTCGTCCTTCGCCTCCTCGAGGTGATCCCAGATGAACGCGCCTACGTCGTTGGTCATGACCAGGCCGCTGAATTTGGTGGCCGTTTGGCCCACGGGCATGAGCACATGCTGCCCGCCGACGCAGCGCGCGATGAACGTTTCCTTTTTCTTCATGATGGATTCTGCTCTCCTTCCACGATCGTCCGTTTCGCAGCGAGCTGCCGTATCTGCTCCAGCATGAGCGCCGTCATCTCACAGTGGAACAGCGAGGCGCAGTCGTAGCGCCCCGTCTCTGCGAGGTTGGCCGCCGGGCAGACCGTGCAGATCTGCCGCTTGTCGCAGGATGAGCACGCGGGCGACATGCGAATCCCGTCGCAGGCCGCCTTGAGCGCCTCCCAGGCCGCCAAAAATCCCTGCTCAAAGGGATGCGTGCAGCGCACGGCCTGCGCCGGCGTAAAGCGGAACGCCTCCGCCCGCTCCGCCTTCCGCGTCGGCGGGAAGGCATAGGCGGCCGCCTCGTAATAGACGCCCCGCGCCTGCGCAAAATCGTGCATCGCCTGCGCGTCATGCTCGTTGAGCGGGTTGAGCATCGTCTTGAGCTCGACGCGGATGCCGCTTGCCAGCAGGAGATCGATCACGCGGCTGACGCGCGTGAACATGCCCTTCTGGCCGCAGAGCGCCTGCGCCAGGCTGAGCGCGCGCTCCATGTAATCCGCGCCCCAGGGATGCTGGACGATCTGGGAAAACAGCTGCGCAAACCCCCGCCCGTTCAGGCGGACAAGCTCGTCCCTCGGCCCCTTGCCCAGCAGCACGAGGCAGTCCCGCCGCAGCAGCGGCCGCTCGAGCATCAGCAGATTCGGGATGACATAGGGATGCAGCTCCACCTCAAGGCTGTCCTGCGGCAGCGTGACGCGATATTCCCCCGGGCCGCATTCCTGCGTCATCGCATAGGGCATGCCCTCCGAGAGGAACACGAACAGATACCCCTCCTCAAGCCGGAAGACTGCCATCTCTCTTGCGGTATAGATCAGCTCCGCCTGCGGCGGCAGGGAGAGCGCCTCACGGTATGCGAAGCAATATGTGGCCTCCGGCGTGCCGTCCGTCGCGAAAAAGGGAACCAGCCGCCCCGGCGACTGGTTCCCTGCGAGATGCTCCATGTCAAAGGTAAATCGGGCGATGCGATACATGCGTGCCTCCATCCAATTCAGGAAAAGAATGCATTCCCCAAATAACCCGGTTTGTGTTGATCATTTACGGGTTCATTGCCCGTAAAGAAATACAGAAACTTCTTGCCCAATTCTGCCAATTCGGAACTGCTCGTTCTTTGTGTGGGATCAGATATCAAGTTTTGCGTGCTGGAACCCCAACCATAAACAGGGTCATTCTGCCCATTCCAAACAAAGTCGCAAGCAAAATTCGTACTGTCAAACAGGAAGGCTTTATCTCCCTGTGCGTTGTTGTTCATCGCGTAGCTCCAATAATTATTTACTTCCGGATTTTTATTATCCTGTCCAACTATGTGACCGTGATCTCCAACAGAGCAAAGCACTGTCGTATCCTTCACGAGTTCAAGCCCAGGTGTTGCGCCATTCGGATCGCCCACATGATAATCGCAATTCGACGCGATGCTCGACGCCGTGACATAGGTCTGGGCGATATAGACCGGCTTTTCGTAAACTCTCTTCGTCATGGATGATTATCCCTCCCTGAACGTCATCATTCACTATATAAATATGAATAAATTGTGAATCTCTATTTCGTTCTTATGAAATCACATGTTTGGCAAATGTCAACCGCCTGCGTAATATTTCTGTTTATCTTTCGTTTTTTGGTCAAATACGTTTATATTTAACCTCCATATATTTGTATATTTTTTACAAAGTATTTCATGCGTCGTTCCCCTGTCCCGTTTATCCCTCCGGCTGTTTGATTCGAAAGTCATCACGCTCGTTTTCTCCGGTAATTCCACAAATTGTAAACAGGATGTCACATTTTTGTTTCTCCGCAGTCTGTTTTCCTCCTCTGACGCGACAGGCTTGTCTGTCCTGTGCGTTCATGCTATAATGCCCTCAAAACCGGCATCCCGGCGAATCCGCTGAAATGGAGGCATCCCGCGCATGAAAGCCCGTCTGACCGTCCTTCTCTCCTCCCTCCTGCTTCTCGCCGCGCCTGCGCAGGCCGACAAGGCGCCCGCCGTGCAGGCGCTGGGCAGCGAGGCCGCCGCGAGCCACCTCGTCACGCACATCTACGCCCGCTCCGACGGCTGGGATGGTGTCGTTCCGTCAGCCTGCCCGGACGAGAGCTGCATCGATTATGGCCACGTCCATTGCTACGGCATCCGCGTCACGCTCTGGGACACGCCCAACAAGGGCAGCAGCACCGTGCCCTATTATCCCGGTGGCACGGTCGGCAAGATCGGCCCGGAGACCGAGCTCGAGCTGATCGACGTCGTCGCCTACAAGGGCGCGTATTACGCGAATGTGCGCGTCTACGAGGACGGGCGCGCCGTCTTCTCCGGCTTCGCCAATGCGGACTATATTGGCTGTGACTGCGCACAGATCGAGGGCTTCGAGGAGGTTCCCGTCTACGAGTATGTGGCCAGGCCGTTCTCCCTCAAGTGAGGCAGTCCGCCCGGGCCGGCAGCTCAAGGCCCCGGCAGAGGGCATCGTCGAAGCCATCCGTATCCCGCAAGAGAAAAACGCCGTCAGGGAATGAGGCGCCCTGACGGCGTTTTCGTTTTGATGATGGATCCTCCTGATTTTGTTTCATCCCGGCTGCCCCTGCGGGAAGCCTCCGAATGGTTTCCGCAGGCAAACCGTTGTCATCTGCCGCGCTTTCTGCAGTACACCGCCAGAGCGACGATGGACGCCAGCGCCAGCAGGAGCCAAAGCGTCAGCTGCGAGCTGTCGCCGGTCTGCGGCAGGAAGATCAGCATGGCAGGATCGGAGGTGACGCTGTCCCCGTTCTGGTCGGTGACCACGCAGCGCACGGTCAGACCGCTTTGATCGCTCCTGACCGATGCGATGCTGTAGGTATCCCGGTTCGCGCCCGCGATGTTCTTCCACTGCCCCGACGCAGTCATGGCCTGCCACTGGTAGCTGTACGGCTTGACGCCGCCGGCTCGATGATGCACAGCGGTATGGACAGTGTGGCCGGATCGGAGGTGACGCTGTCCCCGCTCTGGTCGCTGACCACGCAGCGCACGGTCAAACCGTTCTGCTCCGGCTCAACCGAGGCGATGCTACAGATATCCTGGTTCGCACCCGGGATGTTCTCCCATTGATCCGTTTCGGTCATGGTCTGCCACTGGTAGCTGTACGGCCTGATGCCGCCGGCAGCCTTCACGGAGAACACGGCCCTCTCCCCCAGAGCGGCGCAGAGGCTGACGGGCTGCTCGATGATGCACAGCGGTATGGTCAGCGTGGCCGGCTCGGAGGTGACGCTGTCCCTGCTCTGGTCGGTGACCACGCAGCGCACGGTCAGGCCGCTTTGCTCCTCCTTGACCGACTCGATGCTGCAGGTATCCTGATTCGCGCCCTCGATGTTCTTCCACTGTCCCGCCGCGGTCATGGTCTGCCACTGGTAGCTGTACGGCCTTGCGCCGCCGGCAGCCTTCACGGAAAACGCGGCCTTCTCTCCCACCGCGGCGCAGAGGCTGACGGGCTGCTCGACAATGCACAGTTGCACGGCCAGCTGCAGGCGCACATGGTTGTCCGAATCCGCAAATTCCTCAATCTGCGCCTCTTTGCTGCTCACATACAGATCCAGCTCCTGGAAAGACTGGCCCTTCGTCAGCGTCGTCAGCGGAATATCCATGGAATAGCCGAAGTCATCGCCCAGGGATTGGCTGAACGCATGGCTGTACAGCGTCTGCCCGCGGTATCTGGCGGTCAGAACCGGGGTCACGGAGGAGGCGGTATTGCCGCTTCGGTTGCGGATGGTGATGTGAATATAATCCTTGCCGCCGCGGCTCACGGGCTGCGCGCTGAGCATCAGGTCGTGGGTATTGGTGTCGATTCCCCTGGCGGCGTCGCTGCCCAGGCGCACCGTCGGCGCGCCTTGTGCAGACGTGCCCACCAGAAGCAGCCCGTCCTCCGTTTCCCTGGCGCTCAGATTGGGCTCTCCCGTCACGCCGACGATTCGCGCTTCGAGCGTGTTGCTGCCGCTCCAGCCGGCCGGAATCCGCAGCTTCGTCTGATAGCTGTGCGTATCGCCCGGCATCAGCAGGCCGGTGCGCAGGCTGCGCGTCGTGCTGCCTGCGGCGGTGGCGCCGGTAATCCTCCAGCTTTCGTGGTTCAGCGCATCGTACAGACCGCTGATCCGGCGCAGGACGTTTTCGCCCGTCATCGTATAGCCCGTGCCCTGGGATGGATAGCTGCTCGTGCTGAGTCCCGGATGATCGGGGTCGATGTGCAGCGTCTGCACCAGCGCGTTTGTCGTCGTCTCCCGGATTTCCACATCGAAGGCGGAGAGAGGCACGTTGCCGGTGTTCTTCACGGAGAGCACCAGATCGGCATCATCCCCGGCGCTGACGCAGGGATCGGTGAGCACAGCTGCCGTCATCCCGGCGGAAGCAACCGGCCCATAGGTGAAGCGGGAAAGCGACAGCCGCAGATAGGAGCCCTGGCTGCTCTTCGTATCCACAAAATAGTATCCTTCGCTGCAGTTGTCCGGCAGCCCGACGCTGCAGGCATTCGCCGGAAGCTCGGCCAGGCTGAACGGGCCATAGGCCGTGTCGCTGCCCGGGTCGTAGCGCACGCAGCGCACCAGGCGCTTCGCGCCGGAGGAATCCTCCGAGGCTGCAGTCTCCGTCCAGTAGAGGCAGACGCCGTCGTCAAGGCTGGCGATGTCAAAGAGCGTCGCGCCGATTTCGATGTCGTAATCGGTTCTCTGCTTTCCATCGGACGTCACGCTCCTGAGGCGATGGGCATAGCCGCCCGTCTCCGTCTCCACGCGCTCCAGATAGAACAGCCTGTCCGCGGACGCGCCGCTGAGCACCTCGAAGCTGGCGATCTCTCCCCGGGCCAGCACATCCTTTCCGCCCTGGGTCAGGCGGGAAAGCTCGCCCCTGGTATTCAGGGCATAGAGCGTGGCCTGCCCGTTCGATGCCGTGGACGGCGCGATGCGGTAGCGGGCAATCTCCGCGTCATCCGAGAAGGTCTGTCTCAGCGTCCTGTCCATACCTGCGGTTGCGGTATGAACGACATAGCCCCGGCTGTCGATCTCCTGCGGATTGCCGGATGTGGAATAGCTGCTGACGATGCTGACGTCGCTGCCCTTCACGCTGATGCAAGTCTGCGGCAGGATGGGATAATTGCCGTCCTGCTCAAGGGGCTCCTCCTCCTGATAGCCGATGATATCCAGCCCTTTTTCGTCGTTGATTTTCATCAGCACATTGGCCACGCAGGCTCTATACGGCGTGGCGGGCTCAGTGCCGGAGCCGGTGTCGGAGAATTGGCCGCTCAGGATCGTCAGCGCGCAGTAATCCCCCTCGGCCTCCAGCGCGAAGTCGTAGTCTGCGAAAGTACTTCGGATGCCCTGTATTCCCGGGTCTGCCTGTCCCTCGGACAACCAGCCG
The DNA here is from genome assembly GCA_004556985.1 of Clostridiales bacterium. Classification (GTDB taxonomy): domain Bacteria; phylum Bacillota; class Clostridia; order Christensenellales; family Aristaeellaceae; genus Ventricola. The sequence continues at coordinate 20,192 of SFFC01000041.1, forward strand.
ACATCGCCATGAACGCTCATGCTGGTCAGGTTATACCACATCAGCCGCGCCATGATCTTTGATCCTGGGGTGCCCGATATGCCGGGCAAGATCCAGAACGCATAGGTCTGGTCGCCGATCTGCGCATACCGGAGCTCTCCGGCCGCGCTGTCCAGCCGGTCAAACAGCATCTCCGTCGTCAACGGCTCCAGCCCCTTGCTCCCCGTTTCGGAGCTGGGCGGATCGGGCCTGTGCTCCTCGCGCATACCGTCGAAATCGCCCTGGGAGACCTGCGCATTCCCGCCGTCGGTCCCGCTCGACCTGAGGAACAGCTCGCGAAGGGTGACGCCGGATTCCACGTCGGCCGAGGCTGTCATCCCGGAGGCGGCGAGGTTCGCGGCAGCATCGACGCGGCCATAGCCGTAATAATCGACCTTTACGCCATCCCTGACGCCCATTCCGGAGGTGGCGACCAGATTCATCGCGAGGGAGACGGTCTTTCCGTCTTCATAGCCGATCCTCGGCGGCCCTGCAACCTCCGGCGCGCCGCCGGTCACATCCATCTGCGAAATCGAGGTGACGTCCACGCCGAAGCCGGTTCCCAGGCTGAGATTCGCGCTCGCGAGGAAGTCCGCGGGGGGCATTTCCTGGAAGATCTTCGCGATTTCCGCCCGGAAGGCCAGGGTGGCGCCGGCGGTGCCGCTCAGCTCGAGCGTGCGGCTGTTGCTGCGGTACAGGCCCTGCATCGAGGCAAAGGGCGTGACAACCGCCTCGTTGCCGCTCAGCAGCAGGCTCTGCGCGGCGGTGTTGATGTCGCGATGCGCGCCGGCTGCGGCGAGCGCCTCGTCGGCCTTGCCCTTCAGCTCGAAATCCTTGATCGCACGCGCCTCCTCCTCCGCGTCCCGGGTCTGCCAGTTCGCCTGCTCCGGCTTGAAATCATAGCCGATCGCGTACATCGCGGCGCCGGAGGGCAGCACCAGCGTCCGGGACAGGCTGTCCGGAATCTCCAGGGACAGGCTGCTTCCGCCGATGAAGGGCGTATCCGCCGGGAGGCTGGCGTTCAGGCCCTCGGGGAACGTGAGCAGCGCGTCCCCGGTCAGGACGGGCGCATCTACGATGGCCTTCTGAACGAGAAGCCGGGTATTGGTGGTATACTCCTCCCCGCCGGTTCTGATCACGAAGGACACCTTGGTGCCCGGAATCAGCTTGCTCAGCCACTGATCCGCAAAGCTCAGCACCGTGCTGTCGCTGTCAGCAGCGGAGAATGTCTGCACCACGGCCGCGTATTCGGCCGCGTCCGCGTCCACGGGATAGCGCAGCTCTATCTCGCCGTCCCCGTCGCAGTGCAGCTTGACGGCGAAGGCCAAATTCGCCGTGTTTTCCGCCGTGACGTAACAGGAGCTCGACTCGGCGAGAATATCCCTGCCGTCAAAGCAGCCCATGATCAGGTAGGGCGTGCCGTCGTCCTTTTGCAGGCCGACGGTTCTGGTTTCGCCGCCGCGAAGCCTGACGGACTGCACCTCATGAGTGCGCCAGCCCGCCGCCTCGACGCGCAGGCTCAACTGCAGCTCATTGTTCTCGTCCGCGCCCAGGTCGCCCATAAAGAAGATCGCGTCGCCCTGGGCGTTGGTCACCTGCGTTTGGGTCTGCCTTTGCGAATGGGCCACCGTGACCGCCGCGCCGCTGAGCGGCTTGCTGTTCGCGTCAAGCACCCGAATGCGGAACTGATGCGTGGACAGGGCGGATACGCTGAAATCCGCCTTGGCGTTTTCGCTCTTTTCCAGCTTGGCGGCGTCTGCGGCAAGGCCGGCGGAGGCGCCGGCATGCACCCCCTGCACATCGACTTTCTGCAATGCGCTGCTGCATGCATTGACCGAGCTCAGGTAGCTATCGTAATCCCTGCAGATGGTGCTGATGATCTGCCGAATCCCGGCTTCAGCCTCCAGCATGCGGTCATAGGCGGACGCAAGCTCCGCGTCCTCCGCCCCGCCGCGCTCAAACAGCTCGATGCCGTTGAGAATCGCCAGGCGATCCTCCTCCAGCTGCGCTTCAAAGCGGGAGAGGGTATTCTCCGTCTCCATCAGCTGCCATTTTGCATCCACAAGGGTGCCGGAGGCCAACTGCTCGACATCCTGGATCGCGCCCAGCAGGCTGCGCACCCTGGCAGACAGGAACCAGTCTGTCCACTGCCACATCGTAAAGGCATCCATGCCCGATGAGGGCGCTGTTCCCTCGCGCCACAGCGCGCTATCTTCGCCGGCCAAGCTTTGCAACTCGCTGATTCTGGCGGGCTCCAGGCCGGGCGTCTGCTCGCCAAGCGCCGCCGCCCCGCACACGAGCAGGACGAGCGTCAGCAGAAGAGTAACAAGCCTTTTGTTCATGAGAGATGCCTCCTGTTTCGGGTATCCTTGGAAAACTGTCGATCCTTCAAGTTGAGCTTCAGGTTCCGGCTGCTTTGGTGCCGGCAGGAAAAGCTTCCTTCCCGCCTTCCCTCCGGTACTGCTCTGTGAGCAGGGAAATGCTTTGCTTCAGCACGCTCATCTGGCTCTTCAGATAATACTCGTCCTCAAACAGGGCGTAATGCACCGACGCGCGGACAAAGATGAAGATGAGCGGCGTGATCACATCGCAGGGCATGCCCAGCAGAGGCTCCATCTGTCTGGCATAGGCTTGATAGCGCTTGCTCACCCCGGCGAAAAACGCCTTGCCCTGCTCGATGTATTTGGGATGGGTGTATACCTGATACATCAGCCGGTATTTCTTGCCGTGGCGCTGCGCCGTCCAATAGGGCACCTCGTCGAGGAATCTTTGAATATCCTCCGGCCTCGTGGGCGCCAGCCGCATGAAATCGTCCTCGACCTTGCTCATGCAGTACGCAGTGGATTCCACGATCAGATCGTCCAGCGTATCAAAATAGGTATACAGGCCACCCTTGGACAGACCGCAGGCATCGGCCAGCGCCTGTATGCCCGTTCCGGTCAGGCCGTTTTCCGCATAGCAGTCAAAGCAGGTCTCCATGATTGCCGCCTTTCGCTGCTGAAACGCCTGTTCGTCGCGTCGTTTCATGGTATCCCTCACCCTGTTTCGTTGACCAATCGTTCAGTCCGTATTAGAATAACACACCGATTTCAATTTGTAAAGAATGGAAGAGAATAATTTCATATATAAAACTGCATTTTCCGCATAACCTCCCATAAAAAAGGATTCGGCAAATCCGCCCTTCAGGATCGGGGAGGCGGCATTCTCCGGCGGGCTTCGCGAAAGCACGCCCTCCCGCCGCAGCATACGGCATGGAAAAAGGAGCGGCATGGCCGCTCCCCGCTTATGCTTCCTCTTTGCCCACGACGCTCTTGTCCCGCCACTTGCCGCGCCGGTAGAAGACGGACGTCAGCACGGCGCCCATGATCCAGGCGATCAGCAGCGAGATGAAGAGGCAGTCGGGCGTGCCGTGGGGCTGCGCCGGCGAGCGCGTGAAATACGCGATGCCGTAGGCCAGCGGCATGCGGATGACGATCGTCGTGATCAGCGAGACCCACATCGGCGTCATCGTGTCGCCCGCGCCGCGCATGACGCCCGAGAGGCTCTGCGTGACGGCCATCGCGATATAGCCCACCGCGAGGATGCGCATCATGTGTACGCCGAGGCGGACGACCTCGTCCGTCTCCGTGAACAGGCGCATCAGCCCCTCGCCGAAGAGCAGAATACCCGCCACGAGCGCGGCGGCGATCATCAGCCCCGCGCGTACGCCGTCGCGCACGCCCTCGTGCACCCTGTCCATCCGCCCCGCGCCGACGTTCTGCCCGACGAAGGTCGTCATCGCCATGCCAAACGTGAAGTTGGGCATCATCGCGAAGCCGTCCACGCGCATGACGACGATAGCGCAGGCCATGACGCTCGTGCCGAAGGTGTTCGTCAGCCGCTGCACGACGATCGCCGCCATCGAGAAGATCGCCTGCGTGAGGCCGGAGGGCAGGCCCAGCCGGATGATCCGCGAGGTCATGCCCCGGTCGGGCAGCAAATCGCGCAGGCTCAGGCGGAGCGTTTCCTTCATGTGCGTCAGCCGCCAGAGGCAGAGGAGCGCCGAGACGCCCTGCGCGATGACGGTTGCCAGTGCGACGCCCGCCGCCGCCATGTCAAACCTTGCGACGAACAGAATGTCGAGCGCGATGTTGAGCAGGCAGGCGATGATCAGGAAGACCAGCGGCGAAAACGAATCGCCGAGGCCGCGCAGCACACCCGAAATGATGTTGTAATACGCCGCGCCCGCGATGCCGATAACGACAATGGACAGATAGTCGACCGCCATCTCGTAGACGTCCGGCGGCGTCTGCAGCAGCGTCATCAGCGGACGGATGATCACCGGCCCCAGCGCCATGATGATCAGGCTCGCCAGCAGCGTCAGCGTGATGCAGGTGCCCACCGTGCGGGAGAGCTCCCGTTCGCGCCTGGCGCCGAAAAACTGCGCGACCAGGATGCCCGCGCCCGTCGAGATGCCCATGAACAGCAGCAGGAGCAGGTTGAGCACCGGGCCGCTCGTGCCGACCGCCGCCAGCGCGCTGTCCCCGACAAAGCGCCCGACGATGATCGAATCGACGGTGTTGTACATCTGCTGGGCGAGGTTTCCGATCAGCAGCGGGATCGAAAACGCCGCAAGGTTGACGATCGGCTTGCCCACCGTCATATCCTGCACGCCAAACACAGCCTTGAATTTCTGCATGGTTTCCTCCGTTGTTTCCCTCTTCCCTGCGGACAGCGGTCTCTCCCCTCTGCTGTCACGCATGCCGTTTTGCGGGCAGCAAACCGGCATGATGCCGGTTACATCTCCGACGAAATGCTGCAAGCTCCCAGCTCTGTGCCCGAGGCCGAAGCCTGACACATTCATTTCCATAACAAAATCGCCGTTCCCTCCGCCATGCGTCTGCGCGTTTTGCGCGTGCCGGCAGAGGGAGCGGCGATCGCTTCTGATTTCGCCGCCGGGCTTACGGCGCCGTCGTTTCTCCGAGCGCCTGATCCAGCAGCCTCGCGGCCGCCTCGACAAAGCGCGCGCAGGGGCGCGCCTTGTAGTAGGCCTCCGTGCGCGGCTGCGGGTCGGCCTGCAGTTTACCCGGCAGGCCGGCGAGCAGCTCGCGGCAGACGAGCGTGCCCTCCTGCGCCTTGAATGCCTCGGCCAGCGCGCGTATGCGCGCATAGTGCGCCTTCTTGGCCGCGTCGTCCTTCGGATCGTCGTAGCCAAGGAGCGCGCCGGCGACCAGGAACATGCCCGTCACCGCGCCGCAGGTCTCGCGCATGCCGCCCATGCCGCCGCCGAAGGAGGAGGCGATCCGCATCGCAGCCTCCTGCGTCAGCCCCATCTCGGGCGCGAACGCGCCGACGACGGACTGCGCACAGTTGCAGCCCGCAAGGAAGAGCTCACGGGCCTTTTCGGCGTGATCCATGCCTTTCCCCTCCTTCCCTGTCGGTTACATCAGCTTGAGATAGAGCTGCTTGATCTCCTCGACGCTCGTGTCGCGCGGGTTGCCGGGACGGCAGGCGTCGGCATACGCGCTCTCCGCGAGGAAGTCGAGGTCGTCGGGGTTGACGATCGCCTTGAGGTCCGCAGGGATGCCCACGTCCTGGCCAAGCTGGCGCACGGCGTCGCAGGCGGCCTTGCGGTATTCCTCCTGTGTCATCTCCTCGACGCCCTCCACGCCCATCGCCGCAGCGATGTACTTATACTTGTCGCCCGTCACCGGCGCGTTGTATTCCATGATCGTCGGCAGCAGGATCGCGTTGGCGACGCCGTGCGGCGTGTCATAGACGGCGCCGAGGCAGTGCGCCATGGAATGGACGATGCCCAGGCCGACGTTGGAGAAGCCCATGCCCGCGATGTACTGGCCCAGCGCCATGCCGTCGCGGCCCTCGTCGGTGCCCGCGACCGCGCCGCGCAGGTGCTTGGCGATGATCTCGATGGCCTTGAGGTGGAACATGTCGGTCATTTCCCAGGCGCCCTTGGTCGTGAAGCCCTCGATGGCGTGCGTCAGCGCGTCCATGCCGGTCGCGGCGGTGAGGCCCTTGGGCATCGTCGCCATCATGTCGGGATCGATGACGGCGACCTCCGGGATGTCGTGCACGTCGACGCAGACGAACTTGCGCTTGCGCTCGACGTCGGTGATGACGTAGTTGATCGTGACCTCCGCGGCGGTGCCGGCGGTCGTCGGCACGGCGATGGTGAAGACGGTTTTGTTCTTCGTCGGCGCGACGCCCTCCAGGGAGCGAACATCGGCGAACTCGGGGTTGTTGATGATGATACCGACGGCCTTGGCGGTGTCCATCGAGGAGCCGCCGCCGATGGCGATGATGTAGTCCGCGCCGCTCTTCTTGTAGGCGGCGACGCCGGTCTGGACGTTTTCAATCGTCGGGTTCGGCTTGATCTCGCTGTAAATCTCGTAGGCCAGACCCGCCTTGTCCAGAACGCTGGTGACCTTGGCCGTCACGCCGAACTTGACCAGATCGGGGTCGGAGCAGACAAACGCCTTCTTGAGGCCGCGCGCCTGCACCTCGGTCACGATGGAATCAATGGCTCCGCGGCCATGGTAGGAAATCGGGTTGAGCACGATGCGGTTCGCCATAGGAAACGCCCTCCTTGCTTCTTCGGTCGTTCATTTTCCGCAAAATACGGCTGAATACGTTATTCGGCATCCCGCTGGCAAACCCTGCCGGTTTTCCGCGTTTTTTGCGCGCAATCTGTCATTTTTTCGTCATCATCCGCCCGGGATCTCAGCGCCCGACGGGCAGCATAAACCCGTCGCGGATGCGCAGCAGCGAGCTGAGCATACCCGGCAGCGCGACGTCCTCGCCCGCGACCGCCGGGATCGTCATCAGGATCTCGTCGCCTCGCCGCACGCGGATCTCCCCGAGCACGTCTCCCCTGTGTATAGGCGCCGTCACGCGCTCCAGCAGCGCCGCCTCCAGGCTGATGCCGCTCTGCTCGCCCCGCCGAAGCAGCAGTGCGCCCGTTCCGCCGCTGACGACGCTCACGCTGTCCCTCCCGCCCAGGCGCACGGGCACGGTCATGTCAAGGCTGTCCCCCTCGCCGATGGGCGTGAAGAGCTGCACGTTGGCAAAGCCGTATTCGAGCATCGCGCGCGCCTCGTCAAAGCGCGTCTGGCTCGCGTCGCTGCCCAACACGACCGCGATCAGGCGCATGCCGTTCTTTTGGGCCGTCGCCGAGATGCAGTAGCGCGCCTCGTTCGTCGAGCCCGTCTTGTATCCGTCGCAGCCGGGGTAGAAGCGGATCAGCCGGTTCGTGTTCGTCAGCTGGGTGATCCGTCCGCCGCTGTGCTGAAAGTCCTTCATCCAGACGGTCGAGTATTCATAGTAGCGCGGATGCGCGTCCAGCTGCGCGCTCAGCCGGGCGATGTCCCGCGCCGTCGTGTAATGGTCCGGCGCGGGGAGACCGGTGCAGTTGACGTAATGCGTGTCGCTGAGGCCCAGCTGCGCGGCGCGCTCGTTCATCCGGCGCACGAACGCCTCCTCCGCGCCGCAGAGGTATTCGGCCAGCGCAACCGCCGAATCGTTGGCGCTGGCGATGATCACGCTCGCGAGCAGCTCGCCGAGTGGATAACTCTTGTTCGCATCCAGAAACGCCTGGCTTCCGCCCATGCCCGCCGCGTGCTCCGAGACAAGCACGCTGTCCTTCTCCGTCACGCTGCCCTCGTCGAGCGCCTCCAGCGTCAGAAGGATCGTCATCACCTTGGTCACGCTGGCGACGGGCCTGCGCTCGTCCGCGTTCTTTTCAAAGATGACGCGCCCGGTCAACGCCTCTGTCAAAATGGCGCTCGGGCTCGTCAGCGTGATGGGCACGCCCGCCTCCATCGGCGTTTCGCCCGCAAAGACAGCGCGCGGGCAGAGCAGCAGCAGGCCCAGCGCGCAGACAATCGCGATTTTTTTCATCAAACTCCTCCTCTATTCTGCCATCAGCTGGGCGACCTCCTGGCGCGTGAGCTTCGGATGCAGCGCCTGGTTGATCCCCTCCGCGACGATGCCGGCCATGCGCTCGACCAGCGCGTCGACCTCCCTGGGTGTGACGATCATCTCCCCCAGCTCCGCCGTCACGACGCGCTCCACGCAGGCGCAGAGCGTCTCCCCGTCGATTTCCCCGTCCTCGTTCATCGCCAGCAGCGCGTCGCTGGCCAGCGCCCACGCCGAGACGACCATCGGCACGCCCACGGCGATCACCGGCACGCCCAGCGTCGCCCGGGTCAGCGCGCGCTGGTGGTTGCCCACGCCCGAGCCCGGCGTGATACCCGTGTCCGTCACCTGGATGGTCGAGCCGATGCGCCGCGAGCTGCGCGCCGCCAGCGCGTCGACCGCAATCACCGCGTCCGGCCGAACGTGCTCGACCATGCCGTGCAGCACCTCCGCCGTCTCCACGCCCGTCACGCCCAGCACGCCCGGCGAGGCGGCGCAGACGCTGGCCATCCGCCGCTTCACGTCCTCGGGCAGGCAGGGCGCCATGTGCCGCGTCACCAGCACGCGCTCCACCGTCCGCGGCCCGAGCGCATCCGGCGTCACGCTCCGGTTGCCCAGTCCCGTCACCAGCATCGTGCGCGCGCCGGCCGGGAGCATGCCGCCGATCGTCTCCGCGAGCGCCTCGCTCAGCGCCTGCCGCGTGCCCAGCTCGACGCTCATGTGCTGCGGGCACTCGAGCGTCACATAGGTGCCAATGGGCCTTCCCATCTCCTTCGCCTGCTCCTGCGTCTCAATCCGCACGGTTGTGCGCTCGATGCCGCTCTTCAGCCGCTCTCCCGGGGGCGCGCCGCCGCCCTCCATCGCCAGATCCGTCCACATCGTTCTCATTTCGCTGTGCCCCCTTTATCTGCGCCGACGGCGCGTCCTGTGGTTTGTATTTTGCGCCGAAATGTGGTAAAGTATTACTCAGTCAATCCCTCTGCAAGGCTCCAGCCTCGGTCCCAAAGCAACGAGATTTGCGGGGATTGCGTCGCAGATGCAACCGGCATCATGCCTGTTAGCGTCTGATCATCTTATGAGAGGAGAATGCCCATGCCCGCTGTATCCGGGATGGTTCGCGTCATGTCCGCCGTGCCGCGCGTTCATTTGGCCGACCCTCAGGAAAATGCCCGCGAGATCGCCGCGCTGCTTGAAACCGCCGACGCGCAGGGCGCGCAGCTTTGCGTCTTCCCCGAGCTCTGCCTGACAGGCTATACCTGCGCGGATCTCTTTTTGCAGCCCGCGCTGCTCGATGCCGCCGCACAGGCGTTTGCGCAGCTCGCCAGTCTGCCCGTCAGGGCCGCCTTTGTCGTCGGCCTGCCGCTCTCCATCGGCGGCCGGCTCTACAACTGCGCCGCCGTCGTCTGCGGCGGAAAGGTCTGCGTCGTGCCCAAGGAGCATCTGCCCGGCGCAGGAGAATACTACGAGCCCCGCTGGTTCTCCCCCGGGCATACGGCCGGGGATTCCGTGCGCATACCGGGCCTTCCCGGCGGGGAACTCGTGCCCGTCCTGCGCCAGCCGGTCATCGACTGCGGCGTCTTCACGCTGGGCATCGAGATCTGCGAGGATCTCTGGGTGCCCCAGCCGCCCTCCGCCGCCCTCTGCCAGCACGGCGCGCTGATCATCGCCAACCCCTCCGCCGGCAACGAGCTCGTCCTGTGCGGCTATGTCTATGCGGGCGCGGGCTATGGCGAGTCCACGACGGACATGGTCTTCTCCGGCTACGCCGGCATCTATGAAAACGGCCGCCTGCTCGCCGAAAACGCGCGCTTTGCCCGCGAGGCCTCCTATGCCGTCGCGGACATCGACCTGCAGCGCCTGCGCTTCAAGCGCCGCCAGAGCCGCACGTTCTTCGATGCGCCCCGGGAGACGGAGCATGCCGCCGACCGCTTCGCCTGCGCCGCGCCCGGATTTCCCGAGGGCGACGCGCGCCTGCTCCGCTTCCTCTCTCCGACGCCGTTCGTCCCCTCCGGCGCGGAGCTCGACGCGCGCACGGAGGAAATCCTGCTCATTCAGACGCAGGCGCTGCTCACGCGCATGGAATGCGTCCACACGAAAAAGGCCGTCGTCGGCGTCTCCGGCGGCCTCGATTCGACGCTCACGCTGCTGGCTGCGGCCTACGCCTTCGAGCGCGCCGGCTGGGACAAGCGCGGCCTCATCGGCATCACGATGCCCGGCTTCGGCACGGGCAGCCGCACGAAGAGCAACGCCGAGCGCCTGATGGAGCTCATCGGCTGCACGGCGCTGACCATCCCGATCGGCCCCGCCGTCACGCAGCACTTTGCCGACATCGGCCAGGACCCCGAGGTGCACGACGTCTGCTACGAAAACTGCCAGGCGCGCGAGCGCACGCAGATCGTCATGGATTACGCCAACAAGACCGGCGCGCTGGCGCTGGGCACGGGCGACCTCTCCGAGCTGGCGTTGGGCTGGTGCACCTACAACGGCGATCAGATGAGCATGTACAACATGAGCGCCTCCGTGCCCAAGACGCTGATCCGCCATCTCGTCCGCTGGGTCGGCACGAAGCTGGGCGGCGACATCCTGCCCGTCGTCGAGGACATCCTCGACACGCCGATCTCCCCCGAGCTGATCCCCTCGCGTGAGGGCGAGATCGACCAGCGCACGGAGGATACGCTGGGCGCCTACGCGCTGCACGACTTCTTCCTCTATCACATGATGGACAGCGGCGCCTCGCCCGCGCGCCTCTTCCCGATGGCGCGGCAGGCGTTTGACGGGCAGTATGGCGACGCCCAGATTCTTTCCGCCCTGCGCACGTTTGTGCGCCGCTTCTTCACGCAGCAGTTCAAGCGCTCCGCGATGCCTGACGGGCCGAAGGTCGGCTCGGTCAGCCTCTCCCCGCGCGGCGACTGGCGCATGCCCTCCGACGCGCAGATGGCCGTCTTCATGCGCGAGGTCGACGCGCTCGAAGATATTTTGAACGGATAACGCAAATCGCCGCTTCCCTCCGGCTTTGGGAGAGAAGCGGCGATCTTTTTTTGAGAATGCCTGCGTGCGTCAGTCCGCAGCGCGCTCCTGTGGCGTAAACTGCGTCAGCACGCGCCTCCAGAGGACGAGGAAGAAGCCCGCGAGCACGACAAAGGTCAATCCCCAGGAGACCGGATAGGACAGCAGCAGGCAGCCCATCGTCGTCCTGGCGCGGAACACGGTCACGACCCAGAGAATGCGGAACGCACAGGCGCCCAGCAGCGAGACGATCATCGGCAGCAGCGAATAGCCGATGCCGCGCAGCACGCCGGTCATGACGTCCATGATGCCGCAGAGGAAATACGGTCCGCAGACGTAGAGAATGCGGGTCATGCCAGCCTCGATGACGTTCGGGTCGCCGGTGTACAGGCTCAGCAGCTGCCTGCCGAAGACGCAGGAGAGCAGGCCAAGCACGACGCCGAAGAGGAACGCCCAGCACAGGCAGACCTTGAGCGACCGCAGGACGCGCATCGGCTTGCGCGCGCCCATATTCTGGCCGGCAAAGCAGGTGATCGCCTGCTGGAAGGTGTTCATCGCCTGATAGACGAAGTTGCTGATGTTCATGCCGGCCGCATTGCCGGCGATGACGATGGAGCCGAAGCTGTTGACGGAGGACTGGATCACGACGTTGGAGAGCGAAAAAACCGAGCTCTGAATGCCCGCCGGCAGGCCAATGCGGATGATCTGCAGGAGCATCGCGCCGTTGATGTGCAACCGGCGGGGAATCAGGCGCGTCGGCCCCTCCATCAGCATCAGCGAGCGAACGACCAGCGCAGCGGAGACGGCCTGGGAGAGGATCGTCGCCAGCGCGACGCCCGCAACGCTCATGTGCAGCGAGATGACGAAGAACAGGTTGAGCACGATATTGACGACGCCCGCGATGGTCAGAAAGTAGAGTGGGCGCTTCGTGTCGCCCACGGCGCGGAGCACGGCGGCGCAGAAGTTGTAGAGCATCTGCACCGGAATGCCGACGAAGAGGATGCGCACGTAGAGCACAGCCAGGTCGATGACGTCGTCCGGCGAGCCCATGAGCGTGAGCAGCGGGCGCGCAGCCGCGATGCCGATGACGGAGAGGCCCAGTCCGCCCACCACGGAGAGCAGCACGGCGGTATGGACGGTCTCGCGGACGTTGTCAGCCTCCCGCGCGCCGGTGAAGCGGGCGACGAGCACGTTGACGCCGACGGAAAGCCCAATGAACAGGCTGATAATCAGGTTGTTGAGCGAGCCGACGGAGCCGACGGCGGCCAGCGCCTCGTTGCCGGCAAACCGGCCGACGACGATGGTATCCGCCGCGTTGAAGAGCAGCTGAAGGATGCCGGAGAGCATGATCGGTAGCGCAAAGAGCAGCACCTTGGAAAACAGCGGCCCCTGGGTCATGTCCATGGTGCGATGAGCGGATGTCTTGAACATGGGTTTCTCCTTTGGCAATCGATAACAGCCCGGCTGCGGCGAACAATGTGACATTCTGAAAGCGGCGCGGGCAAACAGCCTTCTCATTATAGCACGATTTGACGAAATGTTAAGAGCTTCTTCAAAATTTGTAAAGAACCCCACCCTTTACGCGCGGCAAGAAAAAGCTGTGGAGTTTGAACAGTGCGTCAGGCACGAGACAGCAAAGGAGGGCGGCAGGATGTGACGTCCCGCCGCCCTCCGGGGAGCGCGTTCTCAATAAGCTGTTTCCGCCCGAGTTACCGTCAGACGATAAAGCCCGGGATGAACAGCGGCCCGTAGACGATGAAGAGGAACACGACGATCAGACCGAGCAGATACGGGATGACCGCCTTGGAGATCCGCGTCAGCGGCAGGTTGGTGATGCCGGAGGCGACGAACAGGTTGATGGCGACCGGCGGCGTGATCATGCCGATGGCGATGCCCACGACGAAGAGGACGCCGAAGTGCAGCGTGGAGATACCCAGCGCGCGAATCAGCGGCAGAAAGACCGGCGTGAGCAGGATGATCGCGGAGGAGGTCTCCATGAAGACGCCCGCGACGAGGATGATCAGCGAGATCAGGAAGAGGATGATGTACTTGTTGGTCGAGACGCTCAGCACGGCGGCGGAGATCGTCTCCGGGATCTTCCAGTTGGCCAGCGCCCAGCCGAACGGGCCGGAGCAGGCGATGATGATCATGATGACGGCGCTGGTCTTGGCGGAGCCGAGCATGATCTGGTACAGCTTTTTGGGCGTCAGGTCGCGGTAGACGAACGCGGAGACGATCAGCGCATAGATGACCGCGACCGCGGCAGCCTCAGACGGCGTAAAATAGCCGGAGAAGATGCCCCCCAGGATGATACAGGGCATCAGGATGCCGGGAATCGCCTTGACGAAGGTCTTCGCGACGTTCCTCAGCGAGAAGGACGCGCCCTTGGGATAATTGTGCCTGTACGCCTGGAAAAGGGCAATCGCGATGAGCACGGCGCCCATCAGCGTGCCGGGCAGGAAGCCGGCCTTGAACAGGCGGTTGACGCTCTCCTCCGCGATCACCGCGTAGAGCACCATCGGCACGGAGGGCGGAATGACGACGCCGATCGTGCCGGCTGCGGCGACGAGCGCGGCGGCGGAATCCTCGCGGTAGCCGCGCTTCTTGAGCTCCGGAACGAGCGTCGCGCCGACGGCGGCGGTGGTCGCCGCGCCGGAGCCGGAGATCGCGGCGAAGAACATGCCGGCGAGCACGGAGACGACCGACAGGCCACCCTTGATCATGCCCAGCAGGCTCTCGCAGAACTCGACGAGCACCTTGGAGATCTTGCCGCCCGCGAGCAGGTCGCCGGCGAAGATGAAGAAGGGCACGGCGATCAGCGAGAAGGAATCACAGCTGGCGAACATGCGCTGCACGACGATCATCATCTTCGCGCTGCCATAGCCGGAAAACATGGTGACGGCCGCTGCGGAGCAGATGGAAAAGCCGACGGGGACGCCGATGACCAGCAGCGCGATGAACATGCCGAAAAGAATGATTGCCATTACGCCTTGACCTCCTTCGTCGCCTCTTCAACCGCCATCAGCAGCGAATGCACCATCAGGATGACCATGCTGATGGGCACGCAGAGGTAAATATACTTCATCTTGATGGGCAGGGTCGTGGCAGTCTTGTTGAGCTTCATGCAGTAGGTACAGCTGAAATAGAGAAGCACCGTGAAGAGCACAAAGCAGATGGCATGTACAGCGACGCGCAGGATCTTCGAAAGCCGCGGCGGCACCGCGTCCTGCACGATGGTCACGGAGATGTGACCGCTGTGGCGATAGACGACGGAAGCGCCAAGGAAGGTCGACCAGATCAGCAGATAGCGCGTGACCTCGTCGGACCATGTCAGCGCCGTGAACCAGATGCGGCAGATGATCTGCGCGCCCGTGATGATCACCATCAGGCCCAGCATGACGACGATCAGCACACTGCACAGCTTGTCAAGCGCAGCGCTGACGGGAGCGAGTATGTTCTTGAGTGTTTTCATAGCGGTTGTCCTTTACACAGTAGCTGGTGGAAGGGAGCGTGAAAAAGAGACGGCGCTCCGCAGCGGGAGCGCCGTTTGTTCTGCGTAATTACTCAGCCAGCGCAGCGTTGATGCGGGCGATATAGTCAGCATACTGCGGATAGGCCTCGTACACCGGCTGAACAGCCTCGCGGAAGGAATCGACGTCCGGCTCCTCGACAACCTCGACGCCGTTGCTCTTGATCGTCTCGAGCTGGTCAGCCTCCTGATCGGCCACCCAAGCGCGCTCATACTCGGCGGCCTCCTGCGCAGCCTCCACGAAGATCTGCTGCGTAGCCTCGTCAAGCTCATTGAACTTGTCAAGGCTCATGGTGATGATCGCGGTCGAGTAGCTGTGGCGATCCAGCGTGACGTACTTCTGGCCGTAGTCCCACAGGCCGTAGGAGTAGATGACGTTGATCGGGTTCTCCTCGCCTTCGATGGTGCCCTGCTGCATGGCGGTCAGCGCCTCAGACCAGGCCATCGGCACGGCATTGACGCCCAGCGCCTTGAAGGTGGCGGTGTAGACCTCGTTCTCCATGACGCGCAGCTTGAGGCCGGCCAGATCGGCGGCGCTGGTCACCGGGCGCACGGAGTTGGTCACGTTGCGGAAACCGCGCTCGGCATAGGCCAGGCCCTTGAGGCCCGCGTCCTCGAGCGTGGCAAGGAGCTCCTTGCCGATCTCGCCGTCGATGATCTTGTAGGCCTCCTCGTTGCTGGCAAAGAGGAATGGCATGTCGAGCACGCCCATATCCTCGGAGAAGTTGACGAACGGGCCGCTGGTGATGATGCCCATGTCGAGCATGCCCATGGACATGGAGTCGAGCATTTCGCTCTCGCCGCCCAGCGTGCCGTTGGGATAGATCTCGATCTTGTATTCGCCGTTGGTGCGCTCCGCAACCAGCTCGGCGAACTTCTCTGCCGCGACCTGGAAGGAATTCTGCTCGTTGACGGTGGTACCCAGCTGCAGAACGGTCTCCGCCATCGCAGAAGCGGACACGCACAGCGCAAGGATCAGCACGAGCATCACAGTGAGTTTCTTCATTTTCTTTTTCCTCCGTTTGCTGGATCGCCGCCTCTTGGGCAGCGTCGATGCATGTTCAACATTGTACTCCATTTGCATTTTTTGTCAACGTTTTTCATTCAACAAGTGAAAAACCTTCATTGATCGATTGTGATCGACAAATGTTTTGACGGCATGCGACCAAAACGTTCGGCAGGAATCCGCCCAATCCTTACCAAAGCCCCCACGCGCATAATCTGCCCGGGCGACTCCATACTAGGAATGCCGAAGGAAAGTTTGACGAGAAGGAGGCAGCATTCGTGCGAGCAACCGGAATTGTGCGGCGCATCGATGAATTGGGGCGCGTGGTGATTCCCAAGGAAATACGGCGAACGCTCCGCATCCGCGAGGGCGATCCGCTTGAGATTTACACCGACAAGGATGGCGAGGTGATCCTCAAGAAATACTCGCCGATCGGAGAAATTTCGAATTTTGCCAAGGATTATACGGAATCCCTCTTCCGCTCTCTGGGGCACATCGCCTGCATCACGGACAAGGACATGATCGTCTCGGCGAGCGGCGTTTCCCGCAAGGAGCTCTGGGAGAAGCCGATCAGCCGGGATCTGGAGCAGGCCATTCAGAGCCGGCAGGTCGTCACGGCGAACCGGGGCAGCGGAACGCGGCTCGTGCCGGTCACAAGCGAGGACGACGCGCAGGCGTATACCGCGCAGGTCATCTGTCCGATCATCGCGGACGGGGAATCCATCGGCGCAGTCGTGCTCCTGTCGCGGGAGCCGGCGGCGAAGATGGGCGATACGGAGCTCAAGGTCGCCGAGACGACGGCGAGCATCGTCGGCAGGCAGATGGAACAGTGACCTGTACAAAAAGGCAGCGGGGCGGCGGGCCCTGCTGCCTTTTTGGGGAACACCACGCTTTTCTATGCTTACGCCATCACGCTGAACGCCGCGACGCCGAAGAACAGCAGCACGGCCAGCACCGTGCCCAGGCTCAGCGTCGTGGAGACGTACTCGCCGTCATCGCCCATATCCGCGTAGAGCGGGATGATGAACGGCGCGGGTAGCGTGTACTGGAGCATCAGCGCGAGCATCAGCGGCTTCTCATACGGGATGATCGCAAAGAGCACGCCGGAGACGAGCGCCATCACGCAGGCCATCACGCCCAAGCGCAGCGCCAGCGTCGTAGCGACGGGCCTGAGCAGGCTCTTGCTGATTTTGAGCTGATAGCCCACCACCAGCAGGATCAGCGCGGAGGTCGGCGCCGTGATGAAGTCGATCAGCGACATGAGGATCTCCCCCGCACCGGTCGGCGCAATCGCCCCGTAGACGCCCAGCGCGCCCAGCAGGATGCCCAGCAGCATGCCGATGCAGGCCCTGTTAGTCAGCATGTTGCGCAGCATGGCCCTGGGCGTCATGCGCTCGCCGCCGGCGGACTTGAGCGCCGCCAGGAACACCGTGTAGGCGAACATCGTCTGGCCGATGTCGACCATCGCGTAGGTCGCGGTCTTGTCCGCGCCCACGAGCAGCGCGTAGAGCGCATAGCCGAGCATGCCGCCCTCAAACGAGGTCATCAGCAGCGGCATAAACCGGCCATAGGGCCGGACGAAGCGGCGCAGCGCGTAGCCGGCCAGCAGCGCAATCAGGCAGCCGATGAACACGAGGACGAACACCAGCATCAGCTTGCCGCCGTATTCCGCCGTGAAAAACGCACGGAACAGCACGACCGGCAGCAGGATATCGCCGATGATCGCCTTCAGACCCGCATGGCGCTCGTCGTTGAGGATGCCGCTGGAGGCGCAGTAACGCCCCAGCGCGATCATCGCAAGCACGGGCAGCACCATTGCGGCAATGGAAACCACCATATTCTCTCTCCCCTCTCTGCGGCCACGGGCCGCTTCCATTTCCGAACGGCACAGCTTTTCTCCCGGCTTTCGCTCACGAGGCCGATTGCTTGCGCCATTTGCTTTTTAGTGGAAAGGGACGACAAAGCTGCTGCTTCATCGTCCCTCTCTTCCTCATTGCTCTCTTCTTTTGTATGTCTGAACGGCCCGGAATCCGCGCCGGTTCAAACCGCAGCGATTTGGCCTTCCCCGCCTTACGCGTGAATCGCGTCGGTGTAGAATTCGAAGGCCTCCTTATCGGTCGCGCCCTGGTGGACGATCATGCGGATCGCCTTGGCCATCTCGACCGGGTGCTCGCTCTGGAAGATGTTGCGGCCCATATCCAGGCCGCGCGCGCCGCCCTGAATGGAGCGGTATGCCATCGTCAGCGCCTCATCCTCCGGCAGCTTCTTGCCGCCCGCGACGACGATCGGCACCGGGCAGGCCGCGACGACCTCCTCGAAGTTGTCGCAGTAGTAGGTCTTCACGAGCTGCACGCCCATCTCCGCGATGATGCGGGTGGCGAGCTTGAAGAAGCGGTCCGTGCGCTCCATCTGCTTGCCGACGGCAACGACGCCCAGCGTCGGGATGCTGTAGCGCATGCCCGCATTGATGCAGCGGGAGAGGTTGTCGATCGAGGAGAGCTGGCCGTCCGCGCCGATGAAGGTCTGCACGGCGATGCAGTCCGCGTTCATGCGGATGGCGTCCTCGATGTCCACCGCGACGACCTCGTGGCTCAGGTCGTCGTTGAGCATGGAGGAGCCGCTCGTCACGCGCAGGGCGACGCCCTTGCGATACGTCGGCGGGACGCAGGTGCGCAGCGCGCCGCGCGTGCCCATGAACACGTCGATCTGCTCGGCGAGCTTCGGAATCACGAGATCCAGGCGCTCCAGTCCCGCGGTAGAGCCCATGAAGTAGCCGTGGTCAAAGGCAAACATGACCGTGTTGCCGCTCTTGGGGTCAAAGATGTTGGAGAGGTGGCGCTTCATGCCCCAGTCGAGGTTGTTCGCGCCCTTGACGTGAAAGTTGCCCTGGTTGGCAAACGGCACGTCCGTATGATAGTCCTTTGCGACCTTGAGTCCGTCTTTATCCGCCATGTAAATCCATCTTCCTTTCTTGAAGCCGGCTTGAATCCGGTGCATTTCCGGCGCTGACGAACGGTTCTTCCGGCCGGAACGGAAGCAGAGGCAAACGCCGCGTCATGCCGCAGCCTTCACCAGAAGAGGAGGGGCCCGCAAGGGGCTCCTCCTGCAAAGCATGTACGAGGATCAGAACGGATAGTCCGCCACATTCTCCGCGGTGAAGACAACGCGCTCGGGCAGCAGCACGACGCCGTTGTTCTCCGCAGCAGTCTCCTGGCCCTCGACGAGGTCGCCGTTGGCGAGGATTTCGACGGTGCCGATGCCAGGCACGTCAACCGTGTCGCCGACCTTCACGGTGTTGCCGGCGGACACATAGGCGGCCAGGTAGCAGCCCAGAGCGCCCTGGATGCCGCAATCCCACAGGCCCCAACGGGTGCAGATGCCGTTCTCCAGGACGTCAGCAGCGGTCAGGCCCTTGTTCTGGGCGGCGCCGCACTGGCCCGGCAGAGCGGTGGAGTCGTTGCAGATGATCAGGTCGACGTCGGGATAGGCCTCAAAGATGGACTCGCCAACGCTGACGGAGGTCGCCGGATCCTGGTTGGAGTAGTACGGATCATGGACGGCCACCCAGCTCGGGTAGTTCTCCTTGATGTAGGCGTCGCCGGCGACATACCAGGAGTTCTGGTCAGCCACGGACGGGTTGGAGAAGTGCCAGACGTACTTGACCTCGCCGGTCACGTCCACGCCGCGCTCCTTGAGGGACTCAACGCCCATCTCGACGAGCATCGGGCCAAGGACGTCAGCGGTGCCCTGAGAAACCATCAGCGCACGGGCGTTCGGAGAGACGTCGGAGTCCCAGGTGCTGACATAGATGCCATTCTCCTGAGCCTCGATCAGCTTCTCGTCAAGAGCGGTCGCGTCGACAGAGGAGATGCAGATCGCGTCCACGCCCTTGTCGATCGCCTGCTGGATCAGCTCCAGCTGGGTGGTCACGGAAGCGTCCGGAGAGCCGATGTAATCGACAGTCAGGCCCCACTCCTCAGCGTACTTCTGAGCGCCGTCGTTCGCGGCCTCGAAGAACGAGTTGCCGGAAACCTTCGGGATGAAGGCAACGGTCATGCCATCGACAGGGCTCTTGCCCTCGGCAACGGCAGCAGAGACCAGCGTGAGCGCCATGCACAGCACAAGGATCATCGCCAGAATCTTTTTCATGTTTGGGTTCCTCCTACATTTTTTTATTATCTCAAGAGGTGCTCCCAGCGCCTCCTGAAATTCGGGAATCAGTTTGGCTTCCTGAAGCGCCTGAAGAGGCGGGAAAGCATGTTCTGGCCGGCGATTTCGCGGCCCAGCACGACGAGCACCAGAATGATGCCCACAGGCAGGTCGAGGTTCTGCGTGCTGACGTCAAAGCACAGCGGAAGACCGTAACGCAGAATGCAGATGATCAGCGAGGCGAGCACCGTGCCCAGGATGCTGCCCTTGCCGCCGGTGTTGAGCGTGCCGCCCAGCACGACCGCGGTGATAATCGCCAGCGTATAGCCGGAGCCGAGGTTGTATTTGGCGGAATTGACGTTGGCGGTCAGCAGCATGCCGGCCAGCGCGGCGCTGACGGCGGAGAGCACATAGGTGCTCATGATGACGGCGCGGGTATTGATGCCCGAGTATTCCGCCGCCTGCTGGTTGACGCCGATGAGGTAGAGCCGCTCGCCGTACTTCGTGCGATGCAGAATCCAGACGCACAGGAGAATCAGCGCAGCATAGATCACAATCTGCGTGGGAATGCCGAAAATCGTGCCCTTGCCCAGGAAGCGGAAGCCGACATACTGCCCCGCCTCCGTCTTGGCCGGGAAGCCGCTGATGCCCTGGTAGGCGGGCGTCGCGGACATGCTCGAGACGAGCAGCGCGAGGCCCGAATACAGGAAGCTGCCGCCCAGCGTGACGACCATCGGCTGCACGCCGCAGTAGGCGATGAAGAAGCCCGAGAGCGCGCCGCACAGCGCGGCCACGGCCACCGCGATCACCACGGCCAGCCAGATATTCAGCCCGGCGTCGCTCCAGAGGACGCCGATGATGATGCTCGTCAATCCAATGATCGAGGGCGCCTGAATGTCGATGCCGCCGGTGATCATGACCAGCGTGACGAACAGGGAGATGATGCAGACGCTGATGTAGTTGACGATGCTGTTCATGATGGAATTCGGGCGCAGGAATTTGGGATTGGCCGCGCCGAACACCACGAATTCGAGCACCAGGAACACCAGCAGGAACACTTCCCAGCGCTTAAGGACCTTTTTAAGCAGCGTTTTCATGCCTTGCCGCCTCCTTCCGGAGCGTTTTCCGCCGTTCTGGACAGAAGGCGCTTTCTTCTGGACATTTCAACGGACCTGTGCTGCGCAAGCGCGTCCACCACGACGATCACGATCAGCATGACGCCGGTGATGGTGTTGTCATAGGTGGAGGGCAGGCCGATGAAGACCAGCAGACGGCTGATGGAGGACATGATCACCGCGCCGATCGCCGCGCCGATCATGTTGCCCAGGCCGCCGGAGAGGGAGATGCCGCCCAGCACGCAGGCCGCGATCGCGGTCATCTCGTAGCCGGTACCGGCCACCGTCATGACCTGGCCGTATTTGGAGGCGAATACGAAGCCGCCCAGGCCCGCAAAGAGGCCGCAGAGCACGTAGGCCAGAATCTTCGTGCCCAGCACGGAGATGCCGACCAGCCGCGCGCCGCCGGCATTGTCGCCCACGGCGATGAAATACTTGCCCTTGCGGGTTCGGGTCAGCACGACATGGGAAATCGCCACCAGCGCGACGGCGATGGCATAGTACACGGTGATCTCCGCAAAAAGCGTCTTGTTGCCGTAGCTCGCGATCGCGCCGCCGAAGTTTTCGACCGTGCGCCCGCCGGTCAGGATGTAGACCAGACCGCGCACGACGCTGTTGGTGCCCAGCGTGAAGATCAGCGAGGGGACGCCGAAGTAGGCGACGCCGACGCCGTTGACCAGGCCGACCAGCGCGCCCGTCGCCAGGCAGACCGCGAGCATGAGCGCCACGCTGCCGCCCTGCTGGGCGATCAGGCCGGTCATGGCCGCCGTGATGCACAGCGTGGAGCCGATGGAGACGTCGATCTCGCCCGTCATGATGACGAACGCGATGCCGACCGCCAGCAGCGTGTACATGGTCGCCGAGTTGAAGCAGCTGATGATGTTGGAGTAGTTGAGGAATGCGGGATCCGCGATGCCGGTGATCAGAAACAGCAGAATCAGGAAGAGCAGGCTCGACGCCCACCGGGCCTTCAGCAGGCCTTTTGCTTTGTTCATCGTCACACCGTCCTTTCCTGCGCGATGCCGAAGGAGGCGCTGGTCAGAACATCCTGCGTGATTTCCTCGCGGCTGAACTCGCCGTTGATCCGTCCCTGGAAGACCGTGATGGCGCGGTCGGCGAGCTCCACGACCTCCTCGATGTCCGAGGAGACCATCAGCACGGCCACGCCCGCCTCCTTGAGCTGGTGGATGATGCCGTAGACGTCGCTGCGGGCCGCCGCGTCGATGCCGCGGGTCGGCTCATCGAGGATGACGACCTTGGGCTTTGTGGAGAGCGAGCGGGCGATGACGACCTTCTGCTGGTTGCCGCCGGAAAGGCTGCCGATCAGATCCTCCAGCGAGACGACCTTGGTTCTGAAATCATCCACATACTTCTGGGAAATCTCGCGCTGGCGGCGGCGGTCCATGTCGACCTTGCCGATCTCCTTGCCGGAGAGCAGCGCCGAGGTGGTGTTGGAGGAAATTGAGCGGATTTTGAACAGGCCGTGCGCGTGGCGGTCCTCGGGCACGAAGTTGATGCCCTCCTGCAGGATCTGCTTGGTGGGCAGGCCCGTGATGTCCTTGCCGCCCAGCAGCACCTTGCCGCCCAGGGTTTTATCGCGGCCGAAGATGGTGCTGATCAGCTCCGTGCGGCCCGCGCCGACGACACCCGCGATGCCCAGGATCTCGCCGGGATAGAGATCAAAGGAGACGTCGGTAAAGCCGTAGCCGCAGAGATGGCGCACCTCGAGCACGGGCTTGAGCGATTCATAGTGCACAGGCTCATACGCCTGCTCTCCCTGGCGCTGGGTCTGCGCGTCCTTGGGCAGCAGGCCCTGAATCAGCATTTCCTTGGTGAAGTTTTCCACCGGGCCCTCGAGGGTGATAAGGCCATCGCGCATGATCGCCACGTCGGTCGCGATCTCGAAGACCTCGTTGAGGCGGTGGGTGATGTAGATCATGCTGATGCCCTTGCTCTTCAGATCGCGTACCACCCTGAACAGCGCCTGCACCTCGCCGAAGGTCAGCGCGCTGGTGGGCTCGTCCAGGATCAGGATGCGCGCATCGCGCATCAGGCCGCGAAGCAGCTCAACCAGCTGCTGCTCGGCGATGGAGAGCGTGTTGGCCTTGCGCGTGAGGCTCAGGCTGACGCCCAGCTCCCTCATGTGCTGCGCCAGGCGCTTTTTAAGTTCGGCCTCGTTCCCGTCAAAGCCCATCAGGATGTTTTCCAGTACCGTCATGTTGGGGAAGAGCAGCGGCTCCTGCGGCACGAGGTAGATGCCCGCCGCCAGCGCGGCCGCCGGCTTGCCCAGCCTGGCGGGCGCGCCGTCGATCAGAATCTCGCCGCTGTCACAGGTATATATGCCCATGATGATCTTCATGAGCGTGGATTTGCCCGCGCCGTTGCCGCCGATGAGCGCGACAACCTCGCCCGCAGACACGCTCAGGTCGATCCCCCTGAGAACGACGTTCTGCCCGAATGCCTTGCGGATACCCCGCACTTGCAGACGCGGCACGGACGCCTGAGTGGTTGAATTTGCTGCCATGTCGTATACTCCTACACCGCGTAGTAACAAAGGTTCTGAGAGGGGACTTTTTATTCGCTGCCCTCATTGTAAGCACTTCTGTGCATCTTGTCAAGTATTTTTTCCGTTTGTTTGCCTAAATTGGGTTATTCATCGATTTTTAGTGCTTATTTTTCAAAAGAATTGACATTTGCCTTTTTGCGTGTTATACTCACCTATGAAAAACAAATGTTCAGGATTAAAATAATTGTTTCAGTCTCTTTCCTCTGTGCTGCAGGAGGTTTGCTTTGAATTATGAAGAATCGCTGATGGTCAAGGCCGCCTGGTACTATTATTTCGAAAACATGACCCAGCAGGCCATCGCCGACCGCTTGAGCATCAGCCGCATGCGCGTCATCAAGCTGCTGGAGGCCGCCCGCCAGAACGGGATCATCCAGTTCCGCCTGCGCTCCGACGGCGTGGGCATGGCCGAGCAGAGCCGCGCGCTGATGGAGAAATATCATTTAAAGGATGTCTTCCTCATCCCCTCCGCCGAGGAGGAGGCGACGACCAACGAATCCATCGCCCGCGCCGGTGCGATGTACATCGCCGACCGCCTGGGCGACAACGCCTGCATCAACGTCGGCTATGGCGACACGCTCAGCCGCACGCTCAACCATCTGGCCACGATGGTCGAGACGCCCGTCACCTGCATCTCGCTCACCGGCGGCGTCTCCCCCTATCTGCCCAACACGCGCTCCAACGTCTTCAACGCGCGGCTGTATCTGATGCCCGCACCGCTGCTGGCCTCCTCGCCCGAGATGGCCTCGGCGATGCGCGGCGAGAGCTCCGTCTCCGAGATCTTTGACATGGCGGAGCTGTCCTCCTTCACGCTGGTGGGCATCGGCTCCATCCATGATTCGGCCACGGTCGTCAAATCCGGCGTGCTCAGCCGCAACGACCTGTTCTACCTGCGTATGCACAACGCCGTGGGCGACATCCTCTGCCATTTCTTCGACCGGGACGGCCAGCTGCTGCAAACGCCGATCGAGGACAAGCTGATCTCCACGCCGCTTTCCCGTCTCAAGGCGCTGCGCAACGTCGTCGGCCTCGCCGCCGGCGCGCAGAAGGCCGACGCCATCCGCGCCGCGCTGCGGGGCGGCTATCTCGACGTCCTCGTCACGGACGAGGCCACCGCCTCCCTGCTGCTCAGGGACGAATAGCAATTCGCCCGAACGATACGTGCTTTTGACAACCCGTGTGAACATCGCAGAAAGGATGGATTCTATGGCAAAAACCCTCATGGCTGTCGACGCGGGAACCGGCAGCGTCCGCGCTGTGCTGTTCAGCCTGCAAGGCGAGCAGCTCGGCTGCGTGCAAAAGGAATGGACGCACCGGGAAGATCCGCGCTACCCCGGCAGCATGGATTTTGACTGGACACACAACTGGGAGCTCGCCCGCAGCTGCATCCGCGAGGTCATCGCGCAGACGGGCGTCAACCCTGCGGACATCGCCGCCGTCTCGACCACCTGCATGCGCGAGGGCATCGTCCTCTACGACAAGGACGGCAACGAAATCTGGGCCTGCGCCAACGTCGACGCGCGCAGCGACGACGAGGTGGCCCAGCTCGTGCGCATGAACCCCGAACTCGAAAAGACCATCTACCGCGAGTCCGGCCAGACCTACGCGCTGGGCGCGCTGCCCCGCCTCTTCTGGGTCAAGAACAAGATGCCCGAGGTCTACGAGAAGACCGCGCTGTGCACGATGTTCAACGACTGGCTCATCTACAAGATGACGGGCGTCTTCTCCTCCGAGCCCTCCAATGCCTGCACGACCGGCATCTTCGACCTCAAGGCCCGCGACTGGGACGACAGCATCGCCGCGAGCATCGGCCTCAAGACAGGCATCTTCCCCAAGACCTACGAGTGCGGCACCGTCGTCGCGCCGGTCAGCGAGCAGGGCGCAGAGCAGACCGGCCTTTGCGCGGGCACGCCTGTGGTCGCCGGCGGCGGCGACGCGCAGCTGGGCTGCGTCGGCGTGGGTGTCGTGGAGGCCAACCAGGCAGCCATCTTCGGCGGCAGCTTCTGGCAGTATGAATACAACACCGATGAGGCCAAAACGGACGAGCACTGCCGCGTGCGCGTCAACTGCCACAGCGTGCCCGGCATCTGGCAGTATGAGGCGCTCGCCTTCAAGCCCGGCATGGTCATGCGCTGGTACCGCGACGCCTTCTGCACGCAGGAGAAGGAGCTCGCCAGGGCGGCCGGCCGCGACCCCTACGACCTGATGAACGAGAAGGCCAAGGACATCCCCGCCGGCTGCTACGGCATGCTCTGCGCGTTCTCCGACGTGATGAACTACATCTCCTGGCGGCACGCCAGCCCGACCTTCACAAACTTCGACTTCGACCCCGAGAAGTTCAACCGCTACACCTTCTACCGCGCCATCATGGAGAACACCGCGCTGGTGACCTACGGTCACATGAAGCTCGTCGAGGAATCGACCGGCAACATGCCTGGCGAGGTCGTCTTCGCGGGCGGCGCCTCCAAGAGCGGGCTCTGGTGCCAGATTCTCGCCGACGTGCTCGGCCTGCCGGTGAACGTGCCCAAGGTCCGGGAGGCGACGGCGCTGGGTGCGGCCATCATGGCCGGCTACGGTGTCGGCGTCTACGAGAGCATCCCGGAAACCGCTAAGGCGCTCGTGCAGTTTGAGCAGCGCTACCTGCCGGATCCGGCGAACCACGAGGTCTACATGAAGCTCTACGAGACCTGGCGCAAGCTCTACGCCCGCCAGCTCGCCATTGCCGACGACCGGATCACCCGCTACATGTGGGCCGCCCCCGGCGTCTGACCAGCCAACGAAAGAAAGGGTATCAATCTATGTATATCGTCAACGAAGAAGACCATGAGTACCGCTTTGGCGACAGCGGGCCCAAATACCTGATGAAGGGGCCGCGCATGAACTTCGCCCTCGTCCAGTTCCAGGCCGGGCAGGATTTCAAGGCGCACTACCACAACGTCATGGAGGAGAACTTCTACATCCTCGAGGGCGAGGTGGACATCGTCGTCGACGGCGTTGTCAACCATCTGCGTCCGGGCCAGATGATCCACATCGAGCCGGGCGAGATCCACTATGTGAAGAACGCCAGCGACAAGCCCATGAAGATGATTTCCACGCTCGCGCCCTATACGAATCCGGACAAGGTCGAGGTGGAGAACTACACCTATTGACCCTTCGGACACAAGCAAAGCCCCAATGCCTTCTCCATTCCGGGAGGTATTGGGGCTTTCGTCGTCCGGCCGTTTCATGGCGCACATGAAAATAGCGTCGGCAGGTCTTGCCGGCGCTATAAAATATTATCCGTTATCTTGCAGAATACAGCCACAAAAAGCCCTTCGGCGAGGCGCGTTTATCCGCGCTTGATCTGCTCCACGATGGCCCTGTGCATCTGGGACACCCGCTGATTGACGCTCTCCTCGTCCAGCGTCACCCGATGGATCGCGGACATGGACGCCAGGCCATGCGCATACGTCCACAGCCGGATGTAAACCTCATGCGCCTGTTCCTCCGTGAGTCCCTCCTGCTCGCACTCGGCAGCGAGGATTTCCTTGTAGGAGGCATCGCTGATGCGCACCATGCCGTTCCTGTCTCCGACGCACATGAAGAGGTGGGAGAACACGCACGGCTGCTCCGTCGCGAACCGGATATAGGCGCAGCAACAGCCCACGAGGCTCTTCGTCTTCGCCGCATCGGCCATCGTGATCTCAAACGTATCCCTGGCCTTCTGATCCAGCGCGTTCTTGAGATCTTCCAT
>SFFC01000154.1 GCA_004556985.1 Clostridiales bacterium
AATGAACAGGTGATTGCAAACGGATGATCCTTGATGGTCATCCGTTTTTGTCATGGAAGGGAAGCAGATGGAACCCATCAATTATCGGGGAACCGCAGAGCAACTGCTTTGTGAAAAGGCAACGTTTCTCCACGTTCCCATCAATGGTATCCTTGAACTCACACCGCTGTGCAGCATGAACTGCGAAATGTGCTATGTACGCCTCAGCCCCGAGGAGCAAAAGAGAAGAGGCCCCCTTCTCTCCTTAGACGAGTGGCGCTCCATCGCCGATGGCATGCAGCAGTCAGGAACGCTCTTCGTCCTGCTTACGGGCGGAGAGCCTCTGCTCTATCCCAGCTTCCGGGAATTGTATCTGTATTTGCAAAAGCTGGGCATGTACATCACAGTCAACTCAAACGGCACCCTGCTTGACGAAAACTGGGCGGATTTTTTTGCCAGACACAAGCCACGGCGCATCAACATCACGATCTATGGCAAAGACCCGGAAACCTACGAACGGCTTTGCCATCATCGCGACGGCTATGAAAAGGCCGTTCAGGCGATCCGCCTGCTTAAGGCGCGTCATGTAGACGTCAAGCTGAACGGCAGCATCACGCCTCTCAACGCCGAAGATGGCCCCGCTCTGGCCGCTTTGGCGAAACAGCTGGACGTCCCCTGGAAAATCGACACGTATATGTACCCGGGTTCAAGGGAGCGAGAGCAGCGCTTTCAGGAGCAGGCGCGGCTGTCCGCTGCCTCCGCAGCCAGAGTCAGAGTCCTCCTGATGCAGCAGGGTCACCGCGATTTCGAGCAGGTTGCAGCCAATCTGCTCAGAAAGGCGGAATCCCCCCAGCCGGATCAGCCCGATTCATTATCCGTCTCATGCCGTGCTGGTCGCAGCTCCTTTGCCATCAACTGGCAGGGAATGATGCGGCCCTGCATTTTGATCACAGAGCCGGAAATCGCTGTCTTGCAGCATGGATTTCAGGCTGCATGGGAGCAACTTGTTGATGTAACCGCCAAAATCAGACTTAGCCCTGTCTGCGCCCGGTGTGAAATGCGGCAAGTCTGTCAGACCTGTGCCGCCTGCGCTTTTTTGGAGACAGGGCATTTTGACGGCACACCGGAGTATATGTGCCAGTATACGAGAGAAACCATCCGACTTTTACAGGAACGGCTCAAAACCCTGCCAAAGGAAGAACCGCATGGATAAGTGCTTTCGCATCGGCGATTTCCGCTTTCGCCTGCTCGCCCCGGATTTCCTCCCCTGCCCGGCCGGCTTTCTGCGCTTTGAAACGGCAAGCGCCGATGTCGAAATGACCTTCCGCGTTTGCCTGAGCGACAGCCTTCCCCCGCCGGAGGGGGAGATCATCGCCAGACGGCCTGATCTCGTCGTCTATGCCTCGCCGCAGGGGGAGAGCCGCCTCATCGGCTTGCGCGGGCGCGAGGGCTTCTACGCCCGCTACCGGGAGCTGTCCGACCGGGAAGCGGAGGTGCTCCTGCGCGCCGGCATGACGCAGGAGCTGCGCGTCGACCCGATGTTCGCCTCCCTCTTCGCGCTGGAGCGGCACATGCTGCGCCGGGACAGCCTGATTCTCCATTGCGCGTACACGGTCTGCCGCGGCGAGGCGATTCTCTTCTCCGGCCCCTCCGGCATCGGCAAGTCCACGCAGGCGGCGCTCTGGGCGCGATACCGGGGCAGCCGCGTCGTCAACGGCGACCGCGCGCTGCTTCGCCGCGACGCCGGGCGATGGCTGGCCTGCGGCTGGCCCGTCTGCGGCTCCTCGGGCATCTGCGAGGCCGAGGATACGCCGGTTCGAGCGATCGTCATGCTGCGCCAGGGCAGGGTCAATCGCGTCGAGCGGCTCTCTCCCCTTCAGGCCTTCTCAAGCCTCTACGCGCAGATCACGATCAACGTCTGGAACCGCGCGTTTGCGCAGCAGGCGATGGCGCTCATCGAGGCGCTCGTCGCGCAGGCGCCCGTTCTGCTGCTGACCTGCGACATGACGCAGGACGCCGTCGCCTGTCTGGAGGAGGCCGTGTTTCCCGGGGTCCGGGAGGAAAGCGCGATGGCCGTTCCCGGCGACGGGGCGTCCGCCGGCTCCACGCCGCGCCGCGATTGAGAGCATCAAAAAAGCAGCTCTGTCCGCCGCCATGTCCTCGCCGGTAAAGTGACCCGCCTCAACGACGTCCCGGCCGGATTTCCATCTGGCCGGGCGTTTGCATGCGCCGCAGCAGGTCTGCTCAGCGCATCATGTCAGCAAGCCTTTTTGCGGAAGCCGCCATATTCCTGAGGCCATCCAGGACGGTTTCCGGGGTGTGATGGCGCAGATAGGTATCCGCCTCCAGCGTCAGATAGCCGTTGTAGCCCATCTCTTTGAGCGCCGCTGCCACGCCTTCAAAATCGATTTTCATGGAAAACGGGATCTGGTGGGAATCCTTCCTCAGGTCGTTGTCGTGGATGTGCAGCGCCTGCAGGTGGTGTCCCAGCGCCCTGATCATCGCGGCCGCGCCGTCTCCGGCCGGGCGCATCTCCGCGTGCCCGATGTCCAGGCATGCGACAAAGTCCGGGTCATGCACTGCATCCAGATGCGCGAGAAAGCTCTGCGCGGTCGCGCAGGCCGCAAAGCTGCTCTCGCCCTTCTCCCGATCCCAGTTCCACATGTTTTCCGTGGCAATCTTCACGCCGTGCTCCTTTGCAAACGGGAGCAGGGAAAGAAACATCTCCGCGTTCTCCTGCGGGGATCCGTCGTTGCAGGGATGGATCACGCAAATGCTTCCGCCCGCCTCTGCCGTGCATTCGATCGCCCGCTTCAAATGGCTGCGGATCGTCGGATCATAGGAGGGGAACGGCGCATGGGACTGGTTGCAGACGACGCCATGCTCCAGCCCGATCCGCTTCAGCTCCCGTGCAAACGAAAGGTACCGCTTTCCCGCCAGCGGATGATCCGTCAGGATGGCCTTCCCCGCCTCATAATCATACGGGCACATTTCAATCATCGTAAAGTCCCAGGCATCAAATCCGGCCTCTGCGATGAGCTCCACCGCTTTTCTCTCCCCAACAATGCTTGCGGCGGACGCAATTTCCGTGGATGTTTTCATAGGTTGGCCCTCCTTCTCCATGGGGCGGGGGTATGCCCAGCAGGTCATCTGCCGGCGTTGCTCCGACCTGAGGCTGGGCCCCTTCAGGCTCAGAAGCCCGTATCGCCTCTTTTATCCCAGATCAGTATATCAGCCCCAAAACAAAAGAATCCATCATCAATATGCACAATATATCTATGATTGATTTATAAATTGTGGCAGGAATGGAGGAATCTCCTCTCGCGCCTCGACGGCGCTCGGTCAGCCCGGCTCTGACAGCCCGCCGGGCTGTCATTCACTTCCGGGCCAGGTTCGATTCCCCTCTCGCCGGTCTGCAATCGTTGAGAAAAGAAAAAACCTCAGCGATTGCCGAGGTCTTGGTGGAGGTGAGGGGAATCTCCTCTCG
>SFFC01000042.1 GCA_004556985.1 Clostridiales bacterium
CCAGGCTGTTGGATTTGCGTTACGCGCGCCTGCGCCAATGCACAGCCAGGCCCAGCAGGCTCGCACCCAGCAGCGTCAGCCATAGCCACAACCGGGATGCATCTCCCGTCTGCGGCAGCTCGACCTGCGCAAGCACCGTCAGCGTCACCGTGTCGCTGGTGACCGTCGTCCCGTAGCTGCTGGTGATCACGCAGCGGTACGTCTGGCCGTCAGCCTTCAGGGACAGACTGCGCAGGGTGAGCGTGGGCGTCTGTCCGTCGGCGCAGTTCATCCACGCGCCGCTGCTGTACACCTGCCACTGGTACTTCAGCCCTTCGCCTGTGGCTGCGATGGTGATGCTGACATCCTCACCCTCCATGACGATGACGCCCTCCGGCTGCCCGGTGATCACGGGCGCGCCGTCCACGGCCAGCGCGGCGGGCTGGCTCTCAACCACCGTGCCATAGCCGCTGGTCACCCGGCAGCGGTAGACGCTGCCGCTGTTCTCCGGGGTTGCGGAGACCGTCAGGGTCGTGCCGGTTTCGCCGGGCATGTCAGCCCAGCCGCCGTCCACCTGCTGCTGCCACTGGTAAGTCAGGCCCTCGCCCGTGGCCGTCACGGTGAAGACCGCCGTCTTCCCGGCCCCGGTCGTGACGTCCTGGGGCTGCCCGGTGATGGCGGGCGCGCCGTCCACGGCCAGCGCGGCGGGCTGGCTCTCAACCACCGTGCCATAGCCGCTGGTCACCCGACAGCGGTAGACGCTGCCGCTGTTCTCCGGGGTCGCGGAGACCGTCAGGGTCGCGCCGGTCG
Organism: Clostridiales bacterium; assembly: GCA_004556985.1. Lineage (GTDB taxonomy): Bacteria > Bacillota > Clostridia > Christensenellales > Aristaeellaceae > Ventricola. Next base: position 790 of record SFFC01000042.1, read on the forward strand.
CGCCGGGCATGTCAGCCCAGCCGCCGTCCACCTGCTGCTGCCACTGGTAGGTCAGGCCCTCGCCCGTGGCCGCAACGGTGAAGACCGCCGTCTTCCCGGCCTCGGTCCTGATATTCTGGGGATCGGTGGTGATGACAAGCGCGCCGTCCACCGTCAGCGCGGCGGACTGGCTCACAACCACCGTGCCGTTGCCGCTGGTCACCTGGCAGCGGTAAACGCTGCCGCTGTTCTCCGGGGTCGCGGAGACCATCAGGGTCGTGCCGGTTTCGCCGGGCATGTCAGCCCAGCCGCCGTCCACCTGCTGCTGCCACTGGTAGGTCAGGCCCTCGCCCGTGGCCGTCACGGTGAAGACCGCCGTCTTCCCGGCCTCGGTCGTGACGTCCTGGGGATCGGCGGTAATCACGGGCGCGGCCACCACGGTCAGCGCGGCGGGATCGCTGGTGAGGGTATAGCCGTCGGGCTGCTTGCCGCTGATAGCGTCCTTGATCACGCAGCGGTAGACGCTGTCGTCGTCCGCCAGGGTGGCGGGAATGCTCAGCGTGGCGGCCGTCTTGCCGGACAGGTCAACCCATGTATCGCCGCTCTGCTTCTGCCACTGGTAGGTCAGGTCGTCGCCCGTGGCCACCACGGTGAAGGTCGCGGTCTGCCCCACGTCCACGAACTGCGGCTGCGGCTGCTGGGTGATGGCGAAGTTGGAGGCCACACGCAGTATGGCATGCCGGGTTTCGATGGAACGCTTATCGTACCGGGTAAAATTGGAGAACCGGCAGTAAACCTCCATGCCGTCCATTTGCTTTGACGCGTCGGATACAAAATCCCGCGGACGATATTTAGGGGAAAGACCCACATAACTACTTGTTGTGAAGCCGTTCAGTAAGTGATACCACTCAAAAATGCATTCTTTCACGGGATGGCTTGCCGCCTCGAATACGACGCGGTATCCCTCGTGGACGTATTGGTCCTCGGGCTGGGTGATAACAACCGGAGCGTCGTGAATCCACTGGGCAATCTGCTCCACTGCGGTTGTCCACCCATCGCTATAGCGCCCGACGATGCCCTCGCTCTGTGTGACAGCATTGTCATAGGCTGTGGTTGTACCGCAATTCATCAGGTTTATGGAAATATTTTTCTCCCCACACGCATCCAGGCATTCTTGCATCGACGGTATGGCTTTCCCTGTGACCAGGCTCGTCCCTTGCGTTTTATAAGCATTATCCGCTACCAGAACAATCGCGTGAACGGCATTTTCCCGCCAGGCGTATTGTGTCGCTGCCATGTAAAGGCCGCTGGTAGGCGTTTCCTCCTTATCGCCGCCGCGGTAACTCGGCAGGCCGCTGGCCATGCTGTTTTGCAGGACGCTGATATCGCTGGTCCAGTCGCTTCCGTCCCACTGGATTTTCACGGTTGACTCTCGAGGCGATACGTCATTGAGCTCGTCGCCAAAGCCCACCAGACCGTATTGCACGTCAAAATCCGTCAGCTTCGAGGCAAAGCTCGCCATTTGGGCCGTGACGCTTTGGATACTATAGGGCATAGAGCCCGTGCAGTCCACCACCCAAACAATGTCCATCATCGGCTTGGCATCCTCCGCCGCGGCGAGTGCGGGCAGACAAAGCGCCAGGCAAAGGAGCAGCGCCGCCAGTATATGCTATTTCATCGGACAGAAACCTCCTCCGTGGTCGTGCGCCCGGAATTCCGGACTGCACGCCGTCATTGCGGGATAAGGACATATATCCCAAATTTTATCATTATAGCAGGGTTGATTATGGTTTGACAAGCGGTTCGGGCATCCTGCGCGAGAAAAGGCGGACATGGAAGGAGATCGTCCCCAACCCTGTCTGTTTGCAAGTGCCTGCCTGTTTTTTTAAATCGACGCCTCATTCTTTTGTGTCAAAACCAGTACGAATACAGGCGCGAAGCCTGACCTGCCTTGGGCTCTGAAGGCCGCATGTTCGAATCATGTCGGGCGCACCAGCAGACAGCCTTTGATTTTACAGGAAAATCAGGGGCTGTTTCTTTTTGCTCCGGTGCGCCTTCCCTGCGCCGTGCGGTGCTTGACAAGCGTTTTGACATCCCCTGCTTTCCGCCGCGCGCGAATCTCCTGCACAGCGCCGGGCAATCCTGCACCGTTTGACAAATAATCAACCTCTTTCTTCAAGCGAAATGCACCTTTTTCATTTTGAAATCCCAATTTCTATTGACAATGTTTACCTGCCGGTGTATCATAACAAGAACTTGCAGGAGCCCTTGCGGCTTATTGCATATTGTCTTGAGAAAGGGTGAAACTTAGATGAAAAAGTGGATTGCTCTTGGCCTCTTTGCGGTCATGCTCTTCACCTGCCTCGGCGCGGTCGCCGAGGATCAGTTCCTGAGCGTCATGCTCAGCACCAACGTCATGAGCCTGGATACCAACCTGGCCACGGACGGCGAATCCTTTGAGGTCATCGCGGACTGCATCGACGGTCTGACGCAGATGGACGCCGACGGCGCGGCCATTCCGGCCATCGCCGAGAGCTACGACCTCTCCGAGGACGGCAAGACCTACACCTTCCACCTGCGCGACGCACAGTGGCAGAATGGCACGCCCGTCACTGCGAACGACTTCGTCTTCGCCTGGCGCCGCATCTGCCAGGAGGCCGGCGAGTATGCCTACCTCTTTGACAGCTCCGTCGGCTGCGTCAAGGGCGCTGACGCCATCATCTACGAGGGCGCCGATCCCACCACGCTGGGCGTCTCCGCGCCGGACGAGAAGACCTTCGTGGTCGAGCTCGAGGTTCCGGTTTCCTTCTTCCCGTCCCTGATGTACTTCCCGACGTTCTACCCGATCAACGAGGAGTTCTACAACAGCCTCGAGGCCGGCACCTACGGCACCAGCCCGGAGACCTTCCTCGCCAACGGCGCGTTCGTTCTGGACAGCTACACCCCCGGCACGGCCAACCTGACCGTGAAGAAAAACGAGACCTACTGGGATGCTGACCGCGTGCAGCTTCCGGGCATCAAGTACCAGGTCGTTGGCTCCTCCGACAACGCGCTGACCGCCTTCAAGACCGGCGCGCTCAACGTCGTCACCATCAGCGGCAACCAGGTCGCCAGCGCGGAGAAGGACGCCTCCCTCTCCCAGAACCTCAAGGTCACCGGCGCCGGCTATCTCTGGTATCTCACCTTCAGCCAGACCGAGAACAACGCTCAGGGCGGCATGCTCGCCAACGCGAACCTGCGCCTGGCGATTTCCAACGCGCTTGACCGCGAGGCCCTCGTGGAGGACTACGTCATGGACGGCTCGCTGGATACCTACACCGCCGTGCCGCCGCAGTTCGCCGCCAGCGCCACCACCGGCGAGGACTTCTCCGCCGATCAGGACCGCTTCGCCGATGTCTGCGGCTACAACCCGGAGAAGGCCGTCGAGTACTTTGACGCCGCCGTCGCCGAGCTGGGCGTCGATTCCTTCACCTTCACCATGATCTACGGCAACAACGAGGGCGACGAGGTCGCCAAGGTCGCCCAGGCGATCAAGAGCCAGATTGAGGAGACCCTCCCGGATATCACGATCAACCTCCAGCCGATGACCAAGGCCGAGCGCCTCGACAAGATGCAGAACGACAACTACGATGTCGCGCTCACCCGCTGGGGCCCGGACTATGCCGACCCGATGACCTACCTGGGCATGTGGATCACCGACAACTCCAACAACTACGGCTTCTGGAGCAACGCCGAGTATGACCAGCTCATCGCGGACTGCACCACCGGCGCGTATATCTCCGATTACGACGCCCGCTGGGCCGCGATGTACGAGGCGGAGACCCTCGTGATGCAGGAGGCTGTCATCGCGCCGCTGTACACGAAGGCCAACGCGAACCTGATCAGCGCCGGCGTCGAGGGCATCGAGTTCCACCCGGTCGCCCTGAACCGCGTGTACAAGAACACTACCCTCCAGTAATCCGCAGATTACAGCAATCATCTCAGGCAGAGCGGTCTATCCCAAGGGCCGCTCTGCCTCTTGCTTCACGGGCGGTTTCATCTCTGCCGGCGCTTCCGCTGCGCCGGCAGCGAAACGGCTGATTTCTCTTTCCTCAAGGAGCCGGATTCTATGACAAAATATGTCCTCAAGCGGGTCGGCATGGCTCTGGCAACCCTGCTGATCATCATCTTTCTCCTCTTCGTGCTCGTGCGCATCATGCCCGGCAATCCGTTCCCTTCGGAGCGGATGAACGACCAGCAGATCGCCATCAAGCGCGCCGAGATGGGCCTGGACGACCCCATCCCCGTCCAGTTCTACAACTACATGGTCAAGCTGCTCCACGGCGACTTCGGCAACGGCACCTCGCTGTACAACGGCGCGCCGATCAAGACCGTGCTCTCCACCTGCGTCGCCAATTCCTTCCGCATCGGCGGCATGGCCGTGCTGCTGGGCACGGTTGTCGGCCTGCTGCTGGGCATCTGTGCCGCGCTCAACCGCGGGCGCTTCCTCGACGGCTTCTGTACGGTCGTCTCGATTCTGGGCGTCTGCGTTCCCTCGTATGTCTTTTTGATCTTCCTGCAATACAACTTTGCCTACAAGATTCCGCTTCTCCCCTATTTCTTTGATTCCACGAAGTTCCTCAAGTCCTCCGTCGTGCCGGTCGTCTCCATGAGCCTGTTCACGATGTCGACCATCGCGCGCTTTACGCGCAACGAGATGGTCGAGGTCATCGACAGCGACTATGTCCGCCTGGCCGAGTCGAAGGGCCTGTACGGCGGCAGCCTCGTGCGCCGCCATGTGCTGCGCAACGCGCTGATCCCGATTGTGACCGTGCTCGCTCCGCTGGTCGTCGACCTGCTGACCGGCGCGCTGGTCGTCGAGAAGATCTACGGCATCAACGGCATCGGCAAGCTGATGGTGGACGCCATCGCCGGCGAGGGCGTCGACTACAACTACGTTCTCGCGCTCGGCATCCTCTATTCGTCGCTGTACATCGGGATCATGCTGGTCGTCGATATCCTCTATGGCGCGCTGGATCCCCGTATCCGCGTCGCAGCGAAGGGAGGCATGGACGAATGAAAAAGCCTGTTCTGGCCTGCGATCCTTCGGACTATACGCCCGTAGCGGGCGACTTTGAGCTGCTTGAGCAGCAGGATATTCAGACCGACAAAAACTTCGCCTCCCAGGGCTACTGGAAGGGCGTCGCGATCCATTTTTCCCGCAACCGCCGCGCCATGGTCGGCCTGGTGATCGTCGTGCTGATGATCCTGCTGGCGATCTTCGGCCCGATGATCAGCGGCTACCGCTACGACGAGATCGTCTCCGCGCTCAACGCGAAGGGCCGCAAGAAGGCCGCCGTCGGCATCTCGCCGCGCATTCCGGCCATCCATGAGCTGGTGACCGGCTCGCCCTATGACGACATCTATGCCGACAAGACCTTCCTCTTCGGCACGGACGACCTGGGCCGCGACCTCTGGACGCGCACCTGGTACGGCGCGCGCGTCTCGCTGCTCATCGCCTTCGTCACGATCCTGATCGACATGATCATCGGCATGAGCTATGGCCTGCTCTCCGGTTACTTCGGCGGGCGGGTGGACAACGTCATGCAGCGCTTTGTCGAGATCGCCAACAGCATTCCGCGCCTGGTGATCGTCTCCGTGCTCGCGATCTTCATGAAAAAGGGCATCGGGCTGGTCATCGTCGCGCTGCTGCTGACGGAGTGGATCGGCATGAGCAAGATCGCCCGCGCGGAGATGCTCAAGATGAAGGAGCAGGAATATGTGCTCGCCAGCCGCACGCTCGGCGCGAGCAACACGCACATCATCTTCAAGGAGATCCTGCCCAACACCATCGGCCCGATCATTACGCAGGTGATGTTCTCCATTCCGACCGCGATCTTCACCGAAGCCTTCCTGAGCTTCGTCGGCGTGGGCATCGTGCTGCCGCAGTGCTCCATCGGCACGCTGATTGAGGACGGCTTCAACAACATCACGACGCTGCCCTACCAGATTCTGCCGCCGATCGCCGTTCTCGCGCTGCTGATGCTCGGCTTCAACTTCATCGGCGACGGCCTGCGCGAGGCGCTGGCGCCGAAACTCGAGGACATGTGAGAAGGAGGGAGATTCAATGCAAGCCAACAAAACCATCCTGCAGATCAAGAATCTGGATATCTCCTTCCGCACCAACGCCGGCGTCGTCCACGCCATCCGCGGCGTGAATCTCGACCTGCAGAAGGGCGAGACCGTCGCCATCGTCGGCGAGTCCGGCTCCGGCAAGTCCGTGACGATGAAGGCGGCCGTCGGCCTGCTGGACAGCAACGCCACGGTCAACAGCGGCGAGATCCTCTACACCTACGCGGACAGGGACGGCAGCGAAAAGACCGTCGACCTGCTCAGGCTGACCAAAAAGCAGCTGCGCACGGAATTCAACGGCCAGCGCCTGGCCATGGTCTTCCAGGACCCGATGACCAGCCTCGACCCGACCATGACCATCGGCAAGCAGATCATGGAGACCATGATCCTGCATAAGAAGATGACCAGGGAGGCCGCCAAGGCCCGCGCGCTCGAGCTGCTTGATCTCGTGGGCATCACGGACGCGGAAAAGCGCTTCCGCAACTATCCGCATCAGCTCTCCGGCGGCATGCGCCAGCGCGTCGTCATCGCCATTGCGCTCTCCGCCGACCCGGATATCCTGATCTGCGACGAGCCGACGACCGCGCTGGATGTGACCATCCAAGCCAAGATTCTCGAGCTGATCAAGGAGATTCAGCAGAAGATGCACCTCTCCGTCATCTACATCACCCACGACCTGGGCGTCGTGGCGAAGGTTGCGGACTATGTGAACGTCATGTACGCCGGCAAGATCGTCGAGGTCGGCAACGTCGAGGAGATCTTCTACGAACCCTGCCATCCCTACACCTGGGGCCTGCTCTCCGCCATGCCTGACCTGGAGACCGACGACGACAGGCTCTATTCCATCCCCGGCAGCCCGCCCAACCTGCTCCATGAGCCGGTCGGCGATGCCTTTGCCGCGCGCAACCGGTTCGCCCTGGCCATCGACAAAAAGGCCGAGCCGCCGCTGTTTCAGGTCTCCCCGACGCATTTCGCGGCAACCTGGCTGCTGCATCCGGACGCGCCCGATGTGCAAATGCCGCCGGAGCTTACGGAGCGCCTCGCGCGCGCAAGAAAGGAGGCGGCGAAGTATCTATGAGCGAACCGCTGCTGAGCGTACAAAATCTCAAACAGTATTTCCCCATCTCCCGCTCCTACACGGTCAAGGCCGTCAACGGCGTCTCGTTTGACATCTATCCCGGCGAGACCTACGGCCTGGTCGGCGAATCCGGCTCCGGCAAGACGACCATCGGCCGCAGCATCATCCGCCTGTACAACCCGACAGAGGGCAAAATCACCTTCGGCGGCCGGGAGATCTCCGGCAGGATGGACGCCGCCACGCGCGCCATGCTCCGAACGGACATGCAGATGATCTTCCAGGACCCGATGGCGAGCCTCAACCCGCGCAAAAAGGTCGGCGACATCATCGGCGAGGGCCTCGACATTCACCATCGCGCCGCCTCGAAGGCGGACCGCGAGGCGCAAATCGGCGAAATGCTGCGCAAGGTCGGCCTCTCCCCCGAGCATGCCGTCCGCTATCCGCATCAGTTCTCCGGTGGCCAGCGTCAGCGCGTGGGCATCGCGCGCGCGCTGATCATGCATCCGAAGCTGATCATCGCGGACGAATGCATCTCCGCGCTCGATGTCTCCATTCAGGCCCAGGTGGTCAACCTGATGAAGGACATCCAGGAGGAAACCAAGTGCGCCTATCTGTTCATCGCGCACGACCTGAGCATGGTCAAGTACATCTCCGACCGCATCGGCGTGCTGCATCTGGGCTACATGGTCGAGTCCGGCACGAAGGAGGAGATCTTCGCCAACCCGATTCATCCTTACACGAAGAGCCTGATCTCCGCCATCCCGCATCCCAATCCCGTCGTCGAAAAGCGCCGCACGTCCCTGACCTACGATTACGCGACCAGCGGCATCGACTACGCCAAGGGGACGGAGCACGCGGCCGGCGGCACGCATAAGGTGCTGGCCACGGACGAGGAATTCGCCGCGTGGATGAAGGAACCCGCGCCGGCTGTCTGAAAAACTTAACAGAAGAGGGAGCCCCGCCGCATGGCAGGACTCCCCCTTTCTATTTCTTGCGAGATCATTCCCCGCGCCCGATCTCCACGCGCGTCGTGCCGCTGGTCAGCGCGATGCCGTCCCTGGCCAGCTCCTCGCGTACGGCGTCGAGCAGCGGATAGTAGACGTCCCAATAGCGCTGCGACGGCATCCAGACGCGCAGCAGGAACGTCACGCCCGTCTCGCCATATTCGCTGACGCTGGCAAAGGGCGCGTTTGCCCCCTCCTTGACGACGTCGGGCATCCTCTGCCCCGCGCGCCGCAGCGCCGCCGTCACGGCCGCGTTCTCGTGCGCATAGCCCACGCGCACGGTCACGTCCATGCGCCGCAGCGGGCGCTTGTAGTGGTTCGTGATGCGCTGCGCGGCGAGCTCCTGATTGGGCACGAGCACGAGCTTGCCGTCCGGCATGACCAGGTGCGTGTACATCAGGTCGATGGATTCGACCTCTCCCTGCGCCCCGGTCAGCTCGATGTAGTCCCCGGCCGCAAAAGGCTTTGCCGTGAGGATCACCATGCCGCTGACGACGTTGGCCAGCACATTCTGGATCGACAGCGAGATCGCCAGGGCGAAGAGGCTCAGCAGCGCGACCAGCGACGTGACCGGCACGCCGAGCTGACCGGCGACCATCGTGCTCAGCACGATGTAGAGCACGATCTGTGCAGCGGATTGCAGAAAGCCGGAGAGCGCCCTGTCCAGCGGCAGGCGCTCAAGCGCACGCGCCGCAAGATGCATCAGGATGCGGATGGCGACAATGCCCAGCAGCAGCGTCACCGCCGCGCCAATCCAGCCCTCAAAGGAGACCTTGTCGAGCGCCTGCGCCACCGCCTGCGCGTCGATCGCCTGCGCATCCATCATCGTCGTTTCCGTCAAAAATACCTCCGTTCTGTACCGAATTGCGTTCGGGTTGAGAACGATAGGGCTGCCGCCCTATAACCTGCCTGAGGGACAACCTCCCTCGGACTCCCTTCTTCGCTTCGCGTGCGTGAAAGCAGCTAAGAATCAAACCAGAATTACAGCTTGATCAGCTCATACTCGCGGCTGCCCAGGCCGATCTTCTCCGCGTGCTCCAGGCAGCTGCGCCATTCGGATTCCGGCGTGGAGTTGGTGAACGGGTCGCCCCAGTCCGCAAAGCCCGGCTTTTTGAGGTTGTCGGCGAGCTGGCTGTTGGCCATCGGGCTGGCCTGCATGCACAAATCGACGCAAGCCTGATCCAGCGCCAGCGGGTCAAAGGAGGCGAGCATGCCCAGGTTCGGCAGGATCGGCGCGTCGTTTTCGCAATGGCAGTCGCAGTTGGGCGAGACGTCGACGATCAGCGAGATATGGAAGTTCGGCCTGCCGTCGACGACGGCCTTCGTGTATTCCGCCATGCGGCAGTTGAGCAGCGCATTCGCGTCGTCGTTGTCAAACTCGATCGCATCGAAGTTGCAGGCGCCGAGGCACCGGCCGCAGCCGACGCAGTTGTCCTGATTGACGTGCATCTTCCGGCTCGCCTCGTCAAAGACGAGGCCGCCGTTGGCGCATTCCCGCTGGCACTTGCGGCAGCCGCGGCAAAGGTCCTGCGCGATATGCGGCTTGCCGCTGGAATGCTGCTCCTTCTTGCCTGCGCGGGAGCCGCAGCCCATGCCGATATTCTTGATCGTGCCGCCGAAGCCGGTCATCTCGTGGCCCTTGAAGTGTGTCAGGCTGATGAAGACGTCCGCGTCCATGATCGCGCGGCCGATCTTCGCCTCCTTGACGTATTCGCCGCCCACGACCGGCACGGCGACGTCGTCCGTGCCCTTGAGGCCGTCGCCGATGAGGATCGGGCAGCCGACGGTCAGCGGCGTGAAGCCGTTCTCCCAGGCGCATTCGAGGTGCTCGAGCGCGTTCTTGCGGCTGCCGGGGTACATCGTGTTGCAGTCGGTCAGGAAGGGCTTGCCGCCCAGCTCCTTGACGACCTCCACGACGGAGCGGGCGTAGTTCGGGCGCAGATAGCTGATGTTGCCCAGCTCACCGAAGTGCATCTTGATGGCGACGAACTTGCCATCCATGTCGATGCTGCCGATGCCGGCCTTGCGGATGAGCTTTTTGAGCTTGGCGGGCAGCCCGTCGCCGAACGGAACCGTCCTGAAGTCCGTGAAATACACCTTTGCCTTTTCCATCATGATTTCCTCCTCCCGGAAATTCAAAACATGCGCGTCAGAATTTGCCGATCAGCCTGCGACAAACGCCATCGACAGCGCCAGCATCAGCACGAGGCTGACGGCGATGGACGCCGAGTTCGTGAAGCTGGCCAGCGCCGTGTCCGAATGGCAGCGGTCCGTATAGATCGGCGCGAGGCTCGACAACGGCGCAAAACAGATGACCGCCAGCGTCTGGCGGATGACGAGCTCAAAGGGCGTGCAATAATACACGGCAAGCGCGAAGATCGCCGCGAAGGCATAGCGCCAGAGCAGCTCCCGCGCCGTCTCCTTCAGCAGCGCCTTGTCGCCCGCCGGCTCAAACATCATGCCAATCATCAGCATCGCGACAAAGGCGTTCGCCTGTCCGGCAGGCCGCGTGAGCTCAAAGAGAAGCTGAGGCATCGGGACATCGAGCGCTGCCAGCAGGATCATCACCATATAGGTATCAAACGGCGTCGATTTGAGAAACTTCAGCAAGATGTCCTTCGCGCTCTCCTTCGTCTCGCCGCCCGTATGCAGCAGCGTCGAGGTCATCGCGTAGGAACCGCCCGTCATCATGATGGCATTGCCCGTATCGAACATGCAGGCCGCCACGGCGCCCGTGCTGCCGAAAAAGACCTGCACCAGCGGCAGCGAGAAGCAGCCGATGTTGTAGCCGCCAATGTTGAGCATTCGATAAGCGCGCAGGCGGGTTTTATCCCGCCCCGTCGCCAGATACATGACCAGCATCGGCAGAAATGCGCAAAGGAAGCCGATGCCGACGATCAAAAACAGCTTACCCTCGCGCACAAAGCCGTCAAAGGCCTGCACGATCGCGCAGGGCAGCGTGATGTTGATCATAATTTTGGAGATCAGCCGGTGATCGTCGCGGCCGAAGAAGCCGGCGCGCTTGAGCAGATACCCGAGCGCGATGACGATCACATAGGACAGTGGCTTGAGCAGATACGCCATTTGTGTCGATCCCTCCGTGGGCTTGCGATAAAAAGAATCCCGGGGAAGCCTCCCCGGGAAATTTTGCTTAGCCCTCGACGGCCTCTTTGAGCACCTTGCCCGGCTTGAACATCGGGGAGCGGCGCGCGCCGATCTGGATCTCTTCGCCGGTCTTGGGATTGCGCGCCTTGCGCGCCGGACGCTCCTTGACCTCAAACGCGCCGAAGCCCACGATCTGAACCTTCTCGCCATTCTTGAGGCTCTCGGCGATGATATCGCTCATCGCGCACAGGGCGGCCTCAGCATCCTTGCGGGTCAGACCCGCCTTCGCGGCAATCGCCGCGCTCAGTTCGTTCTTGTTCATGATGAAAAATATCCTCCTTCAACAACGCCCGCGCGCGTTCTGCGCGCCGCTTTGCGTCAATCGCTCAAAATCGCGATTAAGACATATTCTACATGGTTTCCGCCTTTCATGCAAGGGGGAAGACGCATTTTCTGCGAATTTTCCTGACCTCTCAACGGTTTTTTCCCGTCTCCCCGGCGTCCTTGAGCCGCTTTGACGTCGCGGCGCGCAGCGCGGTTTCCGCGTCGAGCCCCAGCGCCTGCGCCAGATGCGCGCAGGCGTCGAGCACCTCGCCCAGCGCCGCCTCATCCCTGTGCTCCCCGAGCCGGCGGACGGCCTCCTTAAGCGATGCAAGGGCGTCCCCGTCCGTCATGGGCGCGTCGCCGTCAAGACGCTTCAAAACCTTCTGCGCGCGCATCAGCGCGGGCAGCGAGGCCGGCACGTCGAGCGCGCGCTCCAGCGGCGTCTGCTCGCCGCGCTCCCTGCGCTTCGCGTTTTCCCAGACGGAGCCGACCGCCTGCGCGCTGTCCGCCCGGGCGCGGCCGAAGACGTGCTCGTGGCGCGTGATCATCTTGTGTGCCGCCATGCTGGTGACGTCGCGGTCGGTAAAGTCCCTGTGCTCCGCGCCGATGGCGCTGTTGAGCACGACCTGCAGCAGCACGTCGCCCAGCTCGTCCGCGATCTTCATCGGGTCGTCGCCGTCCATCGCTTCGGCCGCCTCGCAGGCCTCCTCGATCATGAACTGGCGCAGCGTGTGATGCGTCTGCGCCCTGTCCCAGGGGCAGCCGCCGGGGCCGCGCAGCCGCGCGATCACCTGCACGAAGTCCTCGTAGGTCGCCCGCGAGCGCTCGTAGACGCTGACCGCCGGGACGAGCACAGCCGTCCTGTGGTCGTAATGCGCCTGTCTGTCCAACTCGCACAGGGCGATGGGCCGCGCCTCAGCGAACGGCTCCGCCGCGTTTTGAAGGAAATACACGGTAGTCTCGTCGTCAAAGAGGTCGCCGAGCCAGAGCTTGACGTCGGAGGCCAGGCAGCGGTTGTCGATCTCCGTGACGACCTGCGGGCAATCCGCCTGAACGCGCAGCGCGTCGACCGACAGCGCCGTGACCGTCCGCAGGTTCTCCGTATTGACGCCATAGGGCAGCACGGCGCAGACTGCATTATCCGCGAGCGTCACGCCGCCCTGCACGCGCAGGGCGATCCCCTCGGGCAGCGCCTGCGAAAGCGCGCGGACGGTCGCGTCGCTCGCCGGCTCGCTGACGGCGTAGCAAAGCCCGTCCGTCTCCCCGGCCCGGGCGATGAGCGTCTTCGCCGCCAGCGCGCAGAGCTCGTCGAAGTCCTCGCTCTGCTCGTAGAGCGCGTCGAGCGTCTCAAAGGCGACGTCCTCCCGCTCAAGCAGCTGCGCCGCAGCATGCCGGCGCGTGCGCAGCACGAGCGTCTTCGCCGCCTTCATCGCGGCGAGCGCCCCAAGCGTTAAAAGCTCGCCCGAGTCCGGCCCGAGCGAGAGAATGGTGATGGTTTTCATGCTTTGTTCAGTACGCTTTCGATGATGAAGCGCGGGCGGCGCTTCGTCTCGTTGTAGATCTTACCGATGTATTCGCCGACGATGCCCAGGCCGAGCAGCTGAATGCCGCCCAGCAGCCAGATGGAGCCCATCAGCGACGTCCAGCCCGCGGAGGTATGCCCGGCGAGCTTGGAGATCAGCGCATAGAGCAGCATGACCAGGCTGATCAGGAAGACGACGACACCGGCAGAGAACACGAGCCGGATCGGCTTGACCGAGAAGGAGGTGATGCCGTCGGCGGCGAAGGCGATCATCTTCTTGAGCGGATACTTGCTCTCGCCCGCGAAGCGCTCCGCGCGCTCGTAGGAGACCGTCGTCCATTTGTAGCCGATCTGCGGCACGATGCCGCGCAGGAAGAGGTTGACCTCGGAGAACTGCGAAAGCCCCTCAACCGCGCGGCGGCTCATCAGCCTGTAATCCGCGTGGTTGAAGACGATGTCCACGCCCAGCGCCTTCATGACCTTGTAGAAGCCCTCGGCTGTGAAGCGCTTGAAGAAGGTATCCTTGTCGCGCTTGCTGCGCACGCCGTAGACGACCTCGTAGCCCTCGTGATAGGCGTCGACCATCGCGTCGACAGCGTTGATGTCGTCCTGCAGGTCGGCGTCCATCGAGATGATCATGTCGGCGTAGTTAACGGCGGTCAGCAGACCCGCCAGCAGCGCGTTCTGATGGCCGCGGTTGCGCGAGAGGTTGACGCCGGAAAACATCTCCGGCTCCTGCTCGTGCAGACGGCTGATGATCGGCCAGGTCTGGTCGCTGGAGCCGTCGTTGACGAACATGACGCGGCTGTGCTCGCTGATCTTGCCTGCCGCGCGCAGCGCGTTCATCTTCTCGCGCAGGCGCTTGCTCGTCTCCGGCAGCACGGCCTCCTCCTTATAGCAGGGAATCACAATGTACAGCGTGTTCTTTTCGTTCATCGGTATCCCGTTCCTTTCCGTCGTTCATCGGGCGCGCCGCGCCTCAGCGGACGTTCTGCTGACCCTGCCCGAGCAGGCTGTCGCGCAGGGCGGCGAGCTCGCTCGCGCTGCGGGAGAGCGCCGCGGCCGCGCCGCTGAGCATCTTGTCCGTCTGCACGCAGGCCTGGCTGTAAATGCTGTCCGCGTCCTTCTCCGCGCGCTCGCGGGTCTCCATCGCGTAGGCCTGCGCGCGGCGGGTGATCTCGCTTTCCTCGACCATGCTCTGCGCGTTCTGCTGCGCCGCGAGCAGCACCTGGTCGGCGCGCATCTTCGCGTCCGCGAGCATCGCGTCGGCGGCGCTCTGCGCGTTCTGCCGCGTCGCGCGGTCGTAGTCGTCAGCCTCCTTCTGTACGCTCTCCTTAAAGGCGTTCGCGTCGGCGACGGCCTTCTTGTAGCCCGCCTCCGCCTGGTTGGCCGTTTCCTCGGCCGCCCGGCGCGCGTCCTCCATGATCTGCTGGCTGCGCTGCATGATGTCCTGCGCCTGCAGGACGGTCTTGGGCAGCGCGATGCGCAGCTGGCTGATGAGGTTGCCGATCTCGTCGACGCTCACGACGGCCATCCCCTTGCTCAGGGGAATCCTGCGCCCCTCGGAGAGCTTCTGCTCGATCAGGTCGATGACGCGCTTGGCCTGAGCGATGCTGTCGCTCCCGGCCGTCTGCTCCCTGCGGTAGGTGCGCTCGGGCGCAGGCTCGCGCGCCTCCCCCTGATTTATCTGCTCTCTTTCATCCATCGCTCTTCCTCCTTCTCTCCCCCGCGGGCCCATGCCGCGCGGATGTCCTGCGCCGTTCCCGGGGGAACCATGCGCCCGATATCGCCTCCGAAGGCCGCAATCTGCCGCACGACGCTCGAGGAGAGGAACGCCACGTCCTCCGACGTCGTCATCAGCAGCGTCTCCACGCCGCCGAGCTTTCGGTTGATCTGGGCCATCTGGTATTCCGCTTCAAAATCACCCAGCGGGCGAACCCCGCGAATGACCGCGTCCGCGCCCACCTGCGCGGCGCAGTCGACGAGCAGCCCGTCGTGCGCGATGATGCGCACGTTGCCGATCCCCGCACAGGCGCGCTCAAGCAGCTCCATCCGCTTTGTAACCGGGAAGGCGCCCGCCTTGTCGGGGTTGTGCATCACGGCGACGACCAGCGTCCCGCACAGGCGGCTGGCGCGGCGGATGATGTCCATGTGTCCGTTGGTCACGGGGTCAAAGCTCCCCGGATACAGCAGCGTCTTCACGGCGAATTCTCCTCTGTCTGCGCGCGGCGCACGAAGGTAATCTGCGTGTCGCCATAGCTGCGAAGGTCGAAGGCGTCAAAGCGCGCGTCGAGCATCGGCGCGCAGCCGCGCCTGTGCTCCACGACCAGCAGAAACGCCGGCGCCAGCAGGCCCCTGTCATAGAGTTCCGCGCACATTTCTCCGGTATTCTCCATTCTGTACGGCGGATCGATGAAAACGACGTCGAACACCTGGCCCTCGCGCGCAAGCAGCTCGATCGCTGCGCGGTAATCGCGCGCAATGAGGCGGCATTGCTCCTCCATCCGTGCGGAGGCGATGTTCTTTTTGATCGCCGCGCAGGCCGCGCGGTCCATGTCGATCATCACGGCGCTGCGCGCTCCGCGGCTGACCGATTCCAGCGACAGCGCGCCCGTTCCGGCGAACAGATCGAGCACGCGCGCATCCTCCACATCCCAGCGGATGATGTTGAACAGCGATTCGCGCACATAGTCCTGCGTGGGCCTCGTCTTCGCCCCCGCCGGCGCGACCAGCGTCCGTCCGCGCGCCCGCCCTCCGATGATTCGCATATCCGCCTCCGTCCTTGCGCAGCATTTCGCCGCGGTCAGTCCGTTGATTATAACAGATTTTTCCCGTCATTTCAACCCTGCGCAGGGCCGCGCGGCGCTCAGATCAGCTCCTTGCGCTTCTTCTGGTCCTCCTGCGCCTTGTGGCCGTAGTGCACGTCTCCGCCGCCGCCGACGAGCTCCTCGGCCAGATGGCTCTTCTGCGCCTTGCGCACGGCGACCTTCTTCGCCTTGCGGTTCATCGCGGCCTCCTTCGCGCTGTGCGCCGGGCCGCGCAGGTAACCGAGCACGTATGCGATGGGATACGTCGCGATCATCAGCGGCGAGAGCCGGTCGATCGCCGCGCTCATCGTCAGCGGATCCTCAAAGAGGTTGACAAAGATCAGCTCCATCAGCCGCACGATCATGCGCAGGATCTCGTAAACGTTGACACCCGCCTGCTGCGCATAGGCCGCCAGCGGCGCCATTACGTCCGAGCGCGTGCTGTAGCCGGAGGTCAGCCAGGCAGGCAAATCCTGCAGGGTATAGGTGTATTCCTGCGCCGTGGCGGAGATGAATGCCGCGAGCAGCAGCGGCAGGCCGTAGACACAAAGCGCCGCGCAGACGGCCTTGAGCGGCTGATAGCAGCCGGAGTCGCCCTCAGCGGGCGTCTGGCCGACGCGGAGCGCGCGCTCATAAGCGCGGCTGGCCTGCGCATCGGCAAGGCCCTTGGCCAGCCCCTCGCTGAAATGGATCAGCAGCA
>SFFC01000001.1 GCA_004556985.1 Clostridiales bacterium
GAGGCCCTCTACCGCCGCGCCGCGCATCTGTGCTTCGACAACACGCCGCCCGCCGGGCAATCGGCCCGCCTGCTCGCCGCGCGGCCGGAGATTCGGGCGCTAATGGACGAATGAGTTCGCCGGCGGATCAATCCTGCCCGGCCCGGAGCGTCCGCAGGTATGCCTTCCGCTCTTCGGGAATCCGCCGGCTCTCGATCGCCTTCTGAATCGCCTTGTTGTGCGTCCAGGGCGCAAGCCGCTGCTCCAGCAGAAGCGGCAGCACGGCGTCGTATTGCCGGTCAAGCGCCGTGGCGACGTACCACGCCTGCATCATGCGCACATAGTATTCCGAAGAGCGCAGCGCGGCGACGCGCTCCGCCTGGGTCGGACGCCGATGCCGTAGCGCACGGTATAGACGTGCTGCGAATCCATCCAGCGCCCGGCGGGCTCCAGCAGCTCCCCGGGCGCTTTTTTGAAGGCCCCGGGCACGAGCTGATCGCAGGTCGCCCAGTTGTCCACAAAGGGCAGAAACGCCTCCACTGCCGCAAGCGCCTGGTCAAACGGCCGGATGCGCTCGATCAGGAATGCATGCAGCTGATTCTCCTCGAAGGTCTCATGCGGCAGCGCGCAGAGGAACGCCGCCGCCGCCGGCGTGCCGTCAAGCGCCCGCGCCAGCGCGCGGATCGCGGGCGTGCGCACGCCGAGGATGCGCTCCGGCGCCACCGTGGGGATCAGCCTGCGCTGAAAGGCCGCGAAGGGTTCCTCGCGCAAAGCAAAAAGCCGCTGCCGGACGTCTGTCATGTCCGTCCCTCCTTCAAAGAGGCCGGGCCTGACAGCCGCCAGCCGCGGCCGTTATGGGTGTTTTGTCGACGCTCTGCGGTCATTCCGCGCTCAGCGGATGACCTCTTTGCCGCCCATGTAGGGGCGCAGCGGCGCCGGAATGCGGATGGAGCCGTCGGCGTTCAGGTTGTTCTCCAGGAACGCGATCAGCATGCGCGGCGGCGCGACACAGGTGTTGTTGAGCGTGTGGGCGAAGTACTTGCTGCCGTCCTTGCCCTTGACGCGGATGCCCAGGCGGCGGGCCTGCGCATCGCCGAGGGTCGAGCAGGAGCCGACCTCAAAGTACTTTTTCTGGCGCGGGCTCCAGGCCTCGACGTCGCAGCTCTTGACCTTGAGATCCGCCAGGTCGCCGGAGCAGCATTCGAGCGTGCGCACCGGGATATCCAGCGAGCGGAAGTAATCGACGGTATTCTGCCAGAGGCGGTTGTACCACATCATGGAATCTTCGGGCTTGCAGACGACGATCATCTCCTGCTTTTCGAACTGATGGATGCGGTAGACGCCGCGCTCCTCGATGCCATGCGCGCCGACCTCCTTGCGGAAGCAGGGGGAATAGCTCGTCAGCGTCTGCGGGAGCTCGTCCTCATCGAGGATCGTGTCGATGAATTTGCCGATCATGGAGTGCTCGGAGGTGCCGATCAGGTAGAGATCCTCGCCCTCGATCTTGTACATCATGTTCTCCATCTCGGCGAAGCTCATGACGCCGGTCACCACGTTCGAGCGGATCATGTACGGCGGGATGCAGTAGGTAAAGCCGCGATCGATCATGAAGTCGCGCGCATAGGACAGGCAGGCGCTGTGCAGGCGCGCGATGTCGCCCTTGAGGTAGTAGAAGCCGTTGCCGGAGGTGCGGCGCGCGGAATCGATGTCGATGCCGTTCAGCTTCTCCATGATGTCCACATGGTAGGGCACTTCAAAGTCCGGCACGACCGGCTCGCCGAAGCGCTCGATCTCGACGTTCTCGGAGTCGTCCTTGCCGATCGGAACGCTCGGGTCGATGATCTGCGGGATGACCTGCATGCGCTTCTTGATCTCGGCGGCGTACTGCTCCTCCAGCACCTCCAGGCCGGCGAGCTGCTCCGCGATCTGGGCGACCTTCGCCTTCGTCGCCTCGGCCTCCTCCTTCTTGCCCTGCTTCATCAGGCCGCCGATCTCCTTGGAGAGCACCTTGCGCTGGTTGCGCAGGGAATCGGCCTGCTGCATGGCCTCGCGGTTTTTGCGGTCCAGGTCGATCACCTCGTCGACCAGCGGCAGCTTGGCGTCCTGGAACTTCTTGCGGATGTTCTCGCGCACGACATCCGGATTCTTGCGGATCAGGTTGATATCAATCACGTTGATGCTTCCTTTCTTCTCTCCCCTCGGCAGCGGCCGGGCCAAAACAAAAGGAGCCATCCTCCTCATGGGACGAATAGCTCCGCGTTGCCACCCAAATTGCCGCCCCCGAAGGGACTGCCTCTCTTTGCGGGATAAGGGCCGCGGCCCGCGGGTTCATCGCCCGCCGCATGGAAGGAGCGGATCAGCCGCCGCAAGCCCTGCCTCGCACCCACCGGCAGCTCTCTGCATCCGCAAACGGCCCATTTTCCTCCCGCCCCGTGTGCGGGGCGCGTTTATGTTACCTGGCTATTATAGCGCAGGAAAAACCATTTTGCAACAGCTCTTTCCGATCTTTTTTCCCCCGTCTTCAAAAAATACACGCCGTTTTTCCTGCCGGGCCCCGGGAAAAATTGACATTCCACACGGCTTCGTGTAAAATGAGACGGCATGAAAAACAATACCTGCGATGGACGCGCCCAGGCGCGCCGCATGGCATCATTCAAGGAGGCTATTATGGGCGCTTCTCGCAATCAGGAATCCACGCGCCGCGAACAGGGCGGCGTCACCTATTTTGACCGCGGCATTCTGACCGGCAAGGACGGCCGCCGCTATCAGCGCTACGCGATCAAGACGCACTTCGTGCAGCCGGGCGAGGATCAGGCCGAGCTCGTTCGCCGCTATGTGCTGCCGCTGTATCAGCCGGGCGACTGCCTCTCCTTCACGGCGAAGGTGATGGGCATGTGCACGGGCAACGTGCGCACGCTCGAGGACACGCATCCCGGCTTCTTCGCCAGGCTGCTCGCGCCGTTCGCGGGCCACAATTCCACCGGCATCGGCATGCATCAGCCCTACAAGATGCAGCTGGTCATCGAGATCTGCGGCCTGCCGCGCGTGCTTCTGGCCGCGGCGGTCTCCGCCGTCACGCGTCCGTTCGGCATCCGCGGTCTGTTCTACAAGATCTGTGGGCACGGCGTCGCGGGCATCGACGGCTTCTACCCGGATTCCTCCTTTGAAATCTACCACACGATGGGCGTCATCAACCCGGAGCATCCGGTCGAGCTGTGCGACGCGCTCGAGGCGGCGACCGGCGTGCCGACCGTCGTCATGGATGCGAACGACTTCGACCAGAACCAGCTGGGCAAGGGCACGAAGTTCCCGCTGACCGACGAGCAGATTCAGGACGCGATGGCGGACAATCCCTCTGGCCAGGGGGACGAGCTCACGCCGTTCATCCTCATCCGCCCGCTCGACTGATCTGACGCAAAGGAGTTCCCATGTCCATCACCTCTGAGGTCATCATCCTCTTTCTCGTCGTGCTGGTCGGCGCGCTCTGCCGGCGCCTGGGCTTTTTCACGGACGAGACCATCCGCGGCACGACGCAGATCGTCGTCAACATCACGCTCCCCTGCCTGACCGTTGTCAACATGCAGCGCCCGTTTGCGATGGACGTGCTGCAGAACTTTCTGCTGACGCTCGCGCTCTCGGTCGCGCTGATCGTGCTGAGCATCGGCGGCGCGCTGCTGCTCTTTCGAAACAGGCCCCACGGCAAGCGCGCCGTGCTGGCCAACCTGGAGGGCTTTTCCAACTGCGGCTTTATGGGCTACCCGATCATCCTGGCCATCAACCCCGACTGGATGATCTACGCCGTCGCCTACAACATCGCCTTCACCTTCATCACCTGGACGATCGGCGTGAGCCTGTACCGCGGCCGCGAGAACATGAGCCTGCGCCGCGCGCTGCTTAACCCGAACCTGATCTCCGCGCTGATCGGCTTCGTGCTCTTCTGCGCGAGCATCACGCTCCCGTCCATCCTCTCGGAGGCGCTCTCCCTGATCGGCGGGCTGACGACGCCGCTGTCGATGCTCCTCATCGGCACGCGCGTGTGCGGCGTCCATCTGCGCGACTTCAAGGACATCGACTACCATCTCGCCGCGGTGCTGCGCCTCATCGCGCTGCCGCTGCTCGTCTACGCCGCGATGCGTCCCTTCCCGATTGCGCCCGCTGTGGCCAGCACAGTGTTCATCCTGACAGCGATGCCCTCCGGCACGATGACCGCGATGCAGGCTGAGCTCTACGGCGGCGACAGCGTCTTCGCCGCGCGCGCCATCGCCTATTCGACGCTGCTCTCGCTGATCACGGTGCCCGTGATGAGCCTGCTGCTGTAAAGCCGCTCCCCTTGCTTCACGGGAAAGCGGATCCGCCGAAGCCTTCGGGCTTCGGTTTTTTTGCTTTTCCGGCGCATTTGTGCAAAGGATGGTTTGCGGTTCATCCCTTTTCATGATATAATAAGATGATTTTGTCTGCTCTCGGGGCTGCATGAGTCCTGAAGCCATACGCCCCTTTAATTGCTTTTTACGAGGTACATCATGTCCCTGTACACCCTGATCCTCTTCGCGCTGCTGTGCGCGGGGCTGTATTATGTCTGTCCGCTGCGCCTGCGCTGGCTGCTGCTGCTCGCCGTCAGCTATGCGTTCTACGCCTACCACGGGCTCTCGGCGCTGCCCTTTCTGCTGCTGACGACGCTGTCGACGTGGGCGGGGGCGCTGCTCATCGGCCGCATCGCGGAGCGCTCCAGGGCGGAGCTGAAGGAAAAGAAGGCCTCGCTGAGCGCGCAGCAGCGCAAAGCGCTCAAGGCCGCGCTCAAGCGCCGGGAGCGGATCGTCCTGCTTTGTACGCTGCTGCTCAATTTCGGCGCGCTCGCCATGGTCAAGTATGCCTCGCCCGTGCTCGCGCTGGCGGGCATGAAGCCGCTCAATCTGCTGCTGCCGCTGGGCATCTCGTTTTATACCTTCCAGTCGACGGGCTACCTGATCGACGTCTACAACGGCAAGATCGCGCCGCAGCGCAGCCTTCTGCGCTTTGCGCTGTTTGTCTCCTTCTTCCCCCAGCTGATCCAGGGGCCGATCGGTCGCTATGACCAGCTCGCGCCGCAGCTTAACGCGCCGCATCGCTTCGACCTTGACGGCATCGAGCGCGGGTTGCTGCTCATGCTCTGGGGCTTCTTCAAGAAGAAGGTCATCGCCGACCGCGCGCTGCCGCTCGTCTCCGGCGTTTTCGGCGCGCCGGACAGCTACGGCGGCGCGATGATCGTGCTCGCCGTGCTGGGCTACTCGCTTCAGCAATACGCCGACTTTTCCGGCGGCATCGATCTGGTGACCGGCATCGCGGAGCTCTTCGGCATCCGCCTTGCGCCCAACTTCAGGCGGCCCTATTTCGCCGTCTCGCTCGGCGATTTCTGGCGCAGATGGCATATCAGCCTGGGCGCGTGGATGCGCGACTACGTCTTCTATCCCTTCGCGCTGACCAGGCCCGTCAGCCGGCTTTCGAAGGCCGCCAAGACGCGCCTGGGCGCGGAGATTGCCCGTGCGCTGCCCGCCGCGCTGGGCAATATTCTCGTCTTCCTGCTGGTCGGCATTTGGCACGGGGCGACGGCCAACTATGTGCTTTGGGGCCTGTACAACGGATTGATTCTCGCCGCCAGCGCCCTGCTGGAGCCGGCTTACAAGCGCTTCGGCGACCGCCACGGCGCGCTGGTCAAGTCAAACGCTTTTCATGTCGTCCGCGTACTGCGCACGTTCCTGATCGTCAACATCGGCTGGTACTTCGACCGCTGCGCGCGCGCCGGCGACGCCTTCTCCATGCTCGCGCGCACAGTGACGGACTTCCGGCCCGCGCAGGTGAGCGGCGAGCTGCTGCTCGCTCTAGGCCTCTCCGGCCGCGACCTGTTCATCCTCGCGCTGGCGACGCTGATTCTCTTCGCCGTTTCGCTCGCGCAGGAGCGCGGCACGCAGGTCCGCGCCTGGCTGCTCGGCCGCCCGCTCGCGCTGCGCTGGCTGCTGCTGCTCGCCTTCATCCTCTTCACGCTTGCCACGCTCGTGAGCGGCAGCGCCGGCACGGGCAGCTTCATGTACGCTGTCTTCTGATCAAGGAGGCCTTCGCTTGAAAACCCTCTTCCCCAAGCTTATCCGCCTGGCGCTTTTCCTGCTGCTCGCCGCGCTGCTCATCCCGATTGGCAACACCTTTCTCGTGCAGCTGGACACCTTTGCCACGGTCACCATGCAGGAGATCCGCTCCCGCGACGACATCGAGCTGGCCCTCGTCGGCTCCTCCATCGTCCAGCACCATTTCAACGCGCCGCTCATCAGCGAGGCGACCGGGCTGACCGCGTTCGATGTCACAATCACCAACGCTTATCTCCCCGATGACCTGGCGCTCACCCGCCAGCTCTACGAGACGAACAATCCCGAATGGGTCGTGCTCGTCCTGGAATCGTATTCCTTCAACTGGATTCGGACCGATCCGCAGTCCCAGCTCAAGCTCATGCCCCACCTGACCAGCCCGCTGAACCGCGCACGCTATTACCGGGACATCATCGAGACGGACGGCGACAGGCTCGGCCGGCTGCTGCTGTTCAACACCTTCGGCTTTTCCTCCCTGGAGGACGTCAGGAAGGCCGCCCGGCTGCGCCTGGATCCCGACGGCGTCCTCGCGCAGCTGATCGCCGAATCGGACGGACAATATGCCTACGAGGATGGTTTTGTCCGCCGCGAGTCGGATGAACGCACCCTGGACAGACTCGTCAAGACGGTGATTCGCGAGGAGAGCGACTACGAATACAAGGTCTACGACTATACCAAGGAGAAGCTGCTCGAGTACAAGGCGCTCGTCGAGTCCCACGGCAGCAGGCTGCTCGTCGTCCTGGCTCCCGGCATGACGGCGCATGTGCTTGCGGAGCCGCCGTATCTTGCGTATCTGGAC
This sequence comes from Clostridiales bacterium, assembly GCA_004556985.1. Classification (GTDB taxonomy): domain Bacteria; phylum Bacillota; class Clostridia; order Christensenellales; family Aristaeellaceae; genus Ventricola. Next base: position 6,892 of record SFFC01000001.1, read on the forward strand.
GACGCGCAGGTCTTCTTTGACCAGATCGGCGTTCCCTGCGTCAACCTGACACTCGCCAGGCCTGAGCTGCTGCCCAACCTCGACGAATACTACTTTGACCTCTACCACATGGTCGGCGAGGGCGCGGATCTGCTCAGCGCCGCCTTCGCGCGGGTCTTCAATGCCCTGCGCGCGGGCGAGGATGTCAGCGGCCTTTTCTACCGCGACAGCGGGGAATACCTCGCCGCGATCGATTTCATCACCAACGTCTGGATGACGCAGGAGGATGCCGGCGACGGCCGCGTTACGCTGCGCGCGGACTGCAACCGCGGCTCGCAGGTCACGCCGGAGTATCGCTTTACCCTGCGCGGCGCGGACGGCAGCGAGACGCTCCTGCGCGATTACGACGCGGAGCCCGCCTTTGTCTGCGACGCATCGCTGCTCGCAGGCGGAGCGCCCCGCGTCTATGCCCGCGTGCAGGGCGAAACGGACGCCGTCTTCTTCGATCCCGGCGATGAGGAATGCCCCCTCCCTTGAATGCAGATGCCAAATACGCTATAATGAATCCGATGATCCGGCAGGCCGCTGCGCCTGCCATCCATACAGGAGAGCACACTTATGCACACGCTGATTCTCGATGCCCTCGAGACGACCGCCGCCCGCCTTCCGCAGAAGACGGCCTTTGTCGATACCGAGTCCTCCGTCACCTTTGCGCAGCTCGTCCGCCTCGCCCGCGCGGCCGGCAGCGCGCTGAGCGGCCACGCCGCCCCGCGCACGGTGATCGGCTTTTACATGGACAAGTCCGTGCAGACCGTGGTGGGCTTTTTGGGCGCCGTCTATGCGGGCTGCGCCTATGCCCAGCTCAACCTGCGCCACCCGGCCGCGCGCATCCGCGCGATCCTTGAGACGCTCGGCGCGCCCGTCGTCGTGACCGACCGCGCCCACGAGGCGCAGCTGCGCGCGATGGAGGTTCCCTGCGGCATCCTGCTGCTCGAGGATCTGCTCGATGCGCCCATCGACGAGGCGGCATTGGCCCGCATCCGCGCGCAGATGCTCGACGTCGATCCGCTCTACGTCAACTTCACCTCCGGCTCGACCGGCACGCCCAAGGGCGTCGTCGTCGGCCACAGGAGCGTGCTCGACTTTATCCGCTGCTTCACGGAGATCTTCACCATCACGGAGCGCGACGTGCTCGCCAACCAGGCGCCGTTTGACTTTGACGTCTCCGTCAAGGACATCTACAGCGGCCTGATGACCGGCGCGACGGTCGCCATCGTGCCGACTGCGTATTTCACCAACCCGGTCAAGCTGATGGATTTCCTCTGCGACCAGCGGGCGACGGTGCTCGTCTGGGCGGTCAGCGCGCTCTGCTTCCTGACGACGATGAATGCGCTCGAATACAAAAAGCCCGACACGCTGCGCGCCATCCTCTTTTCCGGCGAGGTCATGCCCGTCAAGCACCTCAACAAGCTGCGCGCGCTGCTGCCGCAGGTCACCTACGTCAACCTCTACGGCCCGACGGAGATCACCTGCAACTGCACCTATTACGTCGTCGACCGCGAGTTCGCCCCCGGTGAGACGCTCCCGCTGGGCGTCCCCTTCCCCAACGAGCGCATCCTGCTGCTCACGGAGGAGGGACGCGAGGCCCGGCCCGGCGAGACTGGCGAGCTCTGCGTCGCGGGCACAGCCGTCGCCATGGGCTACTACAAGGATCCCGCGCGTACGGCGGCCGCCTTCACGCAAAACCCGCTGCACAGCGACTATCTCGATCTGATCTACCGCACGGGCGACCTCGTCCGCCTGACGGAGGCGGGCGAGATGGTCTACGTCTCCCGCAAGGACTTCCAGATCAAGCACATGGGCCACCGCATCGAGCTGGGCGAGATCGAGACGGCGATCAGCGCGCTCCCGGACGTCAGCCGCGCCTGCTGCGTCTACCTGCACGACAAGGGCAAGATTCTCGCCTTCACCTGCGGCGAGGCCGACAAGCGTGCCATCACCGAGGGCCTCCGTCAGACGCTGCCAGCCTACATGATCCCGAACCTGTTCATGCAGGTCGATCAGATGCCGCTCAGCAAAAACGGCAAGATCGACCGCAACGCGCTTCTTGAAATGTATCAGGCCAAAAAGGAGGCCCGCCATGGATAAGCAGCAGCTCAGCGCCGTCGCGCAGCGCTTCGGCACGCCGGCCTTCGTCTTTGACGAAATCGCGCTGGCAGAGCGGATGCGCGCCGTGCGTGCGATCGTCGACCCGCGCATCCGCCTCTGCTACTCGATCAAGGCCAATCCCTTTCTGATCCCTGCGATGCGGCCGCTGGTCGACCTGCTTGAAGTTTGCAGCCCCGGCGAGCTGACGATCTGCGAGGATTTGCACGTCGCGCCGGAGACGATTCTTTTCTCCGGCGTCAACAAGACCGCCGCAGACATCGAGCATGCCCTTTGCGCGGGCGTCCGCCGCTTCACGGCGGAATCGCTGCTGCATGTGCGCCTGCTCGACGAGGCCGCTCGGGCGCATGGGCTCGTGCTGCCCGTGATCCTGCGGCTGACGGCAGGCTCCCAGTTCGGCATGGACGAGAGCGATCTGCGCGACGTCATCAAGCGCCGCAGCGAGCTTTCCGGGCTTGACATCGAGGGCATCCATTTCTTCGCCGGCACGCAGCGCAAAAAGCTCGACGGCCAGCGCAAGGAGCTCGCGATGCTCTCGGCGCTGATGGAGAGCCTGCGCGCGGATTACGGCCTTGAAACCCGCCGCCTCGAGTATGGGCCGGGCCTCTATTATCCGTATTTCACGCATGAGGACGACAGCGATACCCTCGCGCCGCTGCGCGAGCTCGCGCCCGATCTGGCGCGCATCGCGGAGCAGACGGAGCTGACGGTCGAGATGGGTCGCTTCTTCGCCTCCGAGTGCGGCGCCTATCTCACCACGGTCGTCGATACGAAGGTCAACTGCGGCTACGGCTACGCGATCGTCGACGGCGGCATCCATCACATCAATTACCTCGGCGGGAACATGGGCATGCGCCTGCCGCACATCGCGCACATCCCCAGCCCCGATCGCGCGGGCGGTGAGCTGCAAGACTGGGCGCTCTGCGGCAGCCTCTGCACGACGGCGGATGTGCTCGTGCGCAAGGCGCCGTTTGAAGGGCTGACGCCGGGCGACGTGCTCGCCTTTGAGCGCATCGGCGCGTATTCCGTGACCGAGGGACCCGCGCTCTTTTTGAGCCGGGATATGCCCCGCATCGTCCTGCACGGCGAAAGCGGCGACCGCCTCGTGCGCGACACGATTCCCTCCTGCAAGCTCAACCAGGGCAACCTGTGAGCCGCCCACGCGGCAAAACAACCAGCAAATCCAGCAAAGGAGATATGACTTATGCGCGACACCATTCTGGACATCCTGAACGACCTCGTCGAGGACGTGGACTTTGACACCTGCGACACCCTGATCGACGACGGCCTGCTCTCCTCCCTCGACATCATTCAGCTCATCGGCGCGCTGAACGACGAATTCGACATCTCCATCCCCGCGACGGAGATCATCCCGGATAACTTCAACAGCGTCGACGCGATGGTCGCAATGGTCGAGCGGCTTGCCGACGAATAAGCCCTAAAGAACAGGGCGGCGCGCTCCGATCCCGCTTGGGAGAGGAGCACGCCGCTTTGTTTTTTCAGTTTCCTGTCTCTACAGCTTCACCGGCACAAACCCGCCGTCCTCCAGCACATAGATTTCCGTAAACCCGCATTCGAGCACGAGCGCCTCCGCCTGCTCAAACGCGCAGGCGATCGCGCCTGCGCTGTGCGCGTCGGCGCTGAGGGTCACGCGTCCGCCCATCCTGTGCAGCTGCGTGAGCAGCTCGCGCGAGGGATACGGCGTCGTCCTGTATCCGCGGCTAATCGCGCCGGTGTTGACCTCAAAGATCTTCCCCGCGGCGACAAGCGCCTCCATCGCCTCCCGGGCGCAGCGGCGGTAGACGGCGCTTTCGGGATGGAAGAAATGGCGCTGCTCGTCAAACTTCGTCAGCAGATCGAAGTGGCCGACGATATCGGCCTGCGGCTCCCCGGCCACGCGCAGCAGCTGCGCGAAATACAGCGCTGCCGCCGCGTCCGCATCGCCGTCAAAGGCCTCGGCGAGAAACCGCGCCGTCCGCTCCACGCTCTCGTCGACCGTCGGCAGGCCCGCAACGGGCAGATAATGCGCCGAGCCAATCACATAGTCGTAGGGCGTCAGGTCGATTTCCGAGACGACGTCCCATTCGATACCGCAGTACACGCGGATGCGCCCAGCGTATGCCTGCGCCAGCGCGCGGATCTCCTCCCTGTACGCGCTCAGCGCGTCCACGGGAATCGACCAGCTGCTGTCAAAGGGAATCGGGCTGTGCACACTGATGCCTACGGAGGTCATCCCCGCGGCCATCGCGGCCTCAATCATCTCGCGCGCCGTGTTCCTTCCGTCGTCCCAGGTCGTGTGCGTGTGCAGATTCTGCCGGATCACTTGACCATCTTCTCCTGCTTGACCTTGCGGTCGATCACATGGCGCGAGGCCATTTCGGCTTTGATGTCCTCCAGGCTGATGCCCATCTCGAGCATCAGCACCATGACATGGTACATCAGATCGCCGATCTCGTAGATCGTGTTGGGCTTATCGCCGTCCTTGGCCGCGATGATGACCTCCGTCGTCTCCTCGCCGACCTTCTTGAGCATCTTGTCGATGCCCTTTTCAAAGAGATAGGTCGTGTAGGAGCCCTCCTTCGGATTCGTCTTGCGGCCCTCGAGCATTTCCATCAGCCCTTCATAGGAGAACGCCGGCGGCTCCTCGCCCTCATAGACCGGATACTCGAAGCAGGAATCCGTCCCCAGATGACAGGCCGGGCCGTCCTTACGCACCTCCACGACAAGCGCGTCCCGGTCGCAGTCCGCCGTGATAGAGACGATGTGCTGATAGTTGCCGCTCGTCTCTCCCTTGAGCCAGAGCGTCTGCCGCGAGCGGGAATAAAAGCAGGTCAGCCCCTTCTCCATCGAGATCGCGAGGCTCTCCCGGTTCATATAGGCGAGCGTCAGCACGCGCTTTGTCTGCGTATCCACGACGATCGCGGGGATCAGACCCCGCTCGTCAAATCTCAGCGAATCCACATCGATCATGGTCAAATCCTCCTCACATTGATGCCCTCCCGGGCGAGCGCCGCCTTGAGCGCCGGAATCTCCACCTCGCCGAAGTGGAAGATCGAGGCCGCCAGCCCCGCGTCCACCTTGGGCACGGCGCGAAACAGCTCCACAAAATCCCCGATGCAGCCCGCGCCGCCGGAGGCGATGACCGGCACCTGCGCAAAATCGCACACGGCAGCAAGCATCTCCAGGTCAAACCCGCGCTTCACGCCGTCCGTGTCGATCGAGTTGAGCACGATCTCGCCTGCGCCGCTGTCGATGCCGCAGCGGATCCACTTAAGCGCGTCCATGCCCGTATCCTCGCGGCCGCCGCGCGCGAAGACATGGTAGCTGCCGTCCACGCGCTTGGCGTCGACCGAGAGCACGACGCACTGGCTGCCATAGCGCCGCGCCGCCTCGCCGATGAGCTCCGGATGCGCGATGGCGCCGGAATTGACGCTGACCTTGTCCGCGCCGCAGGCGAGCACGCGCTCAAAATCCGCGAGCGTGCGGATGCCGCCGCCGACGGTCAGCGGGATAAAGATCTGCGAGGCGACCTCGCGCAGCGCGTCCGTGAACAGCGCGCGCCCCTCCGCCGAGGCCGTGATGTCGTAAAACACGAGCTCGTCCGCGCCGGAATCGGAGTAGCGCTTCGCCAAATCGACCGGCCGGGCCACGTCCGCAAGCCCCTCAAAATTGACGCCCTTGACCACCCGTCCGTTTTTGACGTCCAGACACGGGATGATGCGCTTTGTAATCATGTCGCCACCTCGATTGCCCGGCGCAGGTCGATTGCGCCCGTGTAGTATGCCTTGCCGATGATCGCGCCCCAGAGGCCCGCCTCCCGCAGCGCGGCCACATCCTCCAGCGAGGAGACGCCGCCCGAGGCGATGAAGCGCATCGGATACGCCGACGCCAGCTGCCGGTAGAGCGCGCGATTTGTCCCGCGCATCGCGCCGTCGCGACTGATATCCGTGCAGATGACGGTCTGCACGCCGGTCTCCTGAAGCCGCCGCATCAGCTCGTCGCAGGTCAGCGCGCTGCGCTGCGTCCAGCCGCGGATGGCGACCATGCCGTCGCGGATGTCCGCGCTGACGGCGATCCGCTCGCCATGCGATGTGACCATCCGCGCAAGAAAATCGGGATCGGTCACGGCCGCCGTGCCGAGGATCGCACGCGCTGCGCCGGCATCGAGCATGCGCTCAACAGCCTCGTCGCTTCGGATACCGCCGCCGACCTCGACGCGCAGAGCGGTCTCCCGCGCGATCCTTCTGATGACGCCGATGTTCGGCGTGCCGCCGTTTTTTGCGCCCTCAAGGTCGACGAGGTGAATGCTCGACGCGCCGCAGGCCTCAAAGTCCTTCGCCACGGAGAGCGGATCGTCCGAATAGACCGTCATCTGCGCATAGTCGCCCTGAAAGAGCCGAACAGCCTTGCCGCCGACCAGATCGATTGCCGGAAGAATCTCCATCGTCTCACCCCCCGATGGCGCAGAACGCCCGCAGAATGTCAAGCCCCACCGCGCCGCTCTTCTCCGGATGGAACTGGCAGCCGATTACATTGCCGCGCGCGACGGCCGCCGTCAGCGGCGCGCCGTATTCCGCCGTCGCGATGACGCTCTCGTCGCACCGGGTCGCGCAGAAGCTGTGCACAAAGTAGACGCAATCCCCCTCGCGCACGCCGGCAAGCAGCGGGTGGGCGGGCTTTTTGATCTGAAGCGCGTTCCAGCCGATGTGCGGCACCTTGAGCCCCGGGCCGATGAGCGGCGTCATGTCGACGATGTCGCCCGGGATGAGCCCCAGGCCCGCGTGCTCGCCAAATTCAAAGCTGCGCTCAAAGAGCATCTGCATGCCCAGACAAATGCCCATCAGCGGCTTGCCCCTGCCGGCCTGCTCGCAGACGAGCGCATCCAGCCCCGTGCGCGAAAGCTTTTCACGCGCATCGCCGAACGCGCCGACGCCCGGCAGAATCAGCCTTTCGGCCCGCCGAATCGTCTCCGAATCAGCCGTGACAACCGCGTCCTCACCGATCATGCGCAGCGAGCTTTGCAGCGAAAACAGGTTGCCCACACCGTAATCGATGATCGCAATCATACGAGCACTCCTTTGGTCGAAGGGATGGCATCACCCAGCCGCGCATCCACGGCGACGGCCTGCGCCAGCGCGCGCCCGAACGCCTTGAACATCGCCTCGACAATGTGATGGCTGTTCTCCCCGTCGAGCTGACGGATGTGTAGCGTCGCACTCGCGCGGCGCACAAACGCGAGGAAAAACTCCTGCACGAGCTCCGTGTCAAACGTGCCGATCTTCTGCGCGGGGATGTTTGCCGCAAAGCGCAAGCAGCTCCGCCCGGAGAGATCGACCGCAGCGAGCACGAGCGCCTCGTCCATCGGCAGCAACATGCTGCCGTAGCGCGTGATGCCGCGCTTCTCGCCCAGCGCCGCAGCAAAGGCGTCGCCCAGCGCGATGCCCACATCCTCGACGCTGTGATGGTCGTCGACGAAGGTGTCCCCCTTGCAGACGACGGTCAGGTCAAACCGGCCGTGCGCGGCGAAGAGCGTGAGCATGTGGTCAAGGAAGCCGACGCCGGTGTGGACGTCGCTTTTGCCCGTTCCGTCGAGCTCAAGGGTCAGAGCAATATCGGTTTCGGCGGTTCTGCGCCGGATTTCTGCGTTTCGCATGATGATGTCTCCTGTCTGTCGTTCAGCCAAGGATCTCGCGCACGGCGCGCAGCAGCGCCTCCATCTCTTCAAGCGAGCCGATGGTGATGCGCAGGTATTCTTCAATTCTCGGCGCGTCCCACCGGCGCACGAGGATGCCCCGCTCCCGCAGCGCCGCGGCCAGATGCGCGCCCGGCATCTGCGGGCAGCGCGCAAAGACAAAATTGCCCAGCGACTCAATGACCTCAAAGCCCAGCGCGCGCAGGCCGTCCGTCGCAAAGCGGCGCGAGGCCATGATCCGGGCGCAGTTGTCCATGAAATACCCGTTCTCCGCGCAGGCCGCAACGCCCGCCGCCTGCGTCATGCGGTTGACGCTGTACAAATTGACGGCGTTGCGCACGGTATCAAGCTCCTCGATCAGCTTCGCCTGGGCGAACGCATAGCCAAGGCGTGCGCCCGCCATCGAGCGGGATTTGGAGAACGTGCGCACAATCAGCAGATTGTCGTGCTGCGCGATCAGCGGCAGGCAGCTCTCCGCGCCGAAATCGACATAGGCCTCGTCGATGAGCACGACGCTGTCGGGGTTGCCCGCGCAGATGGGCGCGATGTCCCCCGGTGAAAGCGCCAAGCCCGTCGGCGCGTTTGGATTGGCGAGCACGATCATCTTTCCCAGCCCGACATAGCGTCCGGGATCGACGGAAAAGTCCGCCTCCAGCGGAATGCGCTCGATCGGGATGCCCAGCGCCGCGGCAAAGAGATCGTAATAAGCGTAGGTGATGTCCGGCATGACGATCGGGTGGCACGCGTCGGCAAAGGCCATGAAGGCCAAATACAGCAGCTCGTCCGACCCGTTGCCGCAGATGACGTTTTCCGGCGCGACGCCGTAGAGCCCGGCAAGCGCCCGGCGCAGCGCCGCGCAGTCGGGATCGTTGTAATAGCCCAGATTCGCGGCCTCCCGCGCAATGGCCTGCTGCACGGCGGGCGGCGGCGGATACGGCGATTCATTCGTGTTCAGGCGGATCAGGCGTCCATCCTCCGCGTGCTCGCCGGGCACATAGGCGGGCAGCCCCCGGTGCGCCTCCATCAAAAAACGGCTCACGGCATCCCCTTCGTTCTCACCAGCGCCGCGCGTGCGTGCGCCTCCAGTCCCTCCGCGCGGGCAAAGACGGCGATTTCGTCCGCCACCCTGCCCAGCGCTTCCTTCGTGTAATAGGTGTACTGCGTCTTCTTGATGAAATCGTCGACGCCCAACGGGCTTGAGAACCTCGCCGTGCCGCTGGTAGGCAGCGTGTGGTTCGGCCCGGCGAGGTAATCGCCCAGCGACTCCGGGCACCAGCGGCCCATGAAGACGCTGCCAGCGTTTTTGACCTCCGGCAGGTAGGCCTCCGGATCGTCAACGCACAGCTCCAGGTGCTCCGGCGCGAGCGCGTTCGCCGCGCGGATCGCCTCATGCAGGTCGTCCGTCACGAGGATCTTGCCGGCGTTTTCAATCGACGCGCGCGCAATCGCCTCGCGCGGCAGCAGCGAAAGCTGGCGCTCGACCTCCGCGCTCACGGCCTGCGCCAGCGCCATGCTGTCCGTGACGAGCACGGCGGCGGCCAGGCGGTCATGCTCGGCCTGGCTGAGCAGATCGGCCGCCACCCAGGCGGGGTTGCTCTTCCCGTCGGCGACGACGAGGATCTCGCTGGGACCGGCGATCATGTCGATCGCGACGCGCCCGAAGACCTGCCGCTTCGCCTCGGCGACATAGGCGTTGCCCGGCCCGACAATCTTGTCGACCCGAGGAACGGTCTGCGTGCCGTAGGCCAGCGCGGCGACCGCCTGCGCGCCGCCCGCGCGGAAGACGCGCGTGACGCCCGCCAGCTTTGCCGCCGCGAGGATCGGCGCGGCGATGGCGCCGTCCCGCCCCGGCGGGGAGACCATCACGATCTCGCTGCATCCGGCGAGCTTCGCGGGAATCGCGTTCATGAACACCGTCGAGGGGTAGCTCGCCGTGCCGCCCGGGATGTAGAGGCCGACCTTCTCAATCGGCGTGATCTTCTGCCCCATATAGACGCCGTTCGCGCCGCGCAGGCAGAAGCCCTCGCGCAGCTGCGCGCTGTGAAACGCGCGAATGTTCGCGGCCGCCGTCTCCATCGCCCCGCGCAGCGCGGGGTCAAGCGAGGCCAGCGCCGCGTCAAGCTCCTGCGCCGTCACCTCCAGAGCCGTGAGCTTCGCGCCGTCAAAACGCTCCGCGTAGTCAAGCAGCGCCGCGTCTCCGCGCGAGGCGACATCCTCAATGATCGCCCTGACCCGCTCGTCGACGTCCGCAGGCTGCTGCGCGCGCATGAGCAGCTCCGAGGGATCGACCTGCGCATAATTGAGTATCCTCATGTTCTTCTCTCCCCTGTCTCACCTGGCCGCGAGGCTCGTCTGCGTGCGCTCTGCGAGCGTTCGAATCTCCTCGCGCTTGAATTTGAAGGAAGCCTTGTTCGCGATCAGCCGCGCGCTGATGGGCACGATCTCCTCGAGCACGGCGAGGCCATTTTCCCGCAGCGTCGCGCCGGTCTCCACGATGTCGACGATCACGTCCGACAGCCCGACGACCGGCGCCAGCTCGATGGAGCCATTCAGGTGGATCAGCTCGATTTCCCGGCTCCTCGCGCTGAAATGCCGCGCCGCAATGCGCGGGAACTTGGTCGCCACGCGCAGCGTATGCGCATGGTCATCGGCAAAATCCTTCGGCCCGGCGACGCACATCCGACAGCGGCCCATGCTCAGGTCGAGCAACTCGTAGACGTCCGGCGCGTATTCGAGCAGGATGTCCTTGCCCGCGATGCCGATATCCGCCGCGCCGCGCTCGACGTAGATCGCGACGTCCGCGGGCTTGACGAGGAAATAGCGCACGCCCGCCTCCTCGTTCACAAACGTGAGCTGGCGGCTGTCCTCCCTGAGCGCCGGGCAGGCGTAGCCCGCGCGCTCGAGCACGCCGTAGGCCTTGTCGCCCAGCCGCCCCTTGGGCAGTGCGATGTTCATCATTTTCATAGCTCGCCGCTCCCTTTGCCCATCCGGATCACCCGCCGGCAGCGCATCCCCACGGCCGCGCCGCGCTGCACGCGCACGCACTCACCCCTGGCAATGAGCGCCTGCGCCGCCCGGGCGGCCTCCTGCACCTGATCGTCGCCATCGTAGAGCAGCAGCGTATCGACATCCAGCTCCTGCGCCCGCTTGGCAAACTGCTCGAGCTGATCCAGGTACACCGCAAAGCCGATCGCCTCGCTCGCGCGCCCCATCTTCTCCATCAGCCTGTCATACCGGCCGCCAGAGAGCACCGCCGAGGCGACGCCATCGATAAAGCCGCTGAAGACGAGGCCGTTGTAGTAGTTCATGTCGTTGACGACCGAGAAATCGAGGTTGACCCGCTCGATGCCAAACGCCTCCAGCATGCCGCAGACGGCGCGCAGGTCCTCAAGCCCGCGCCGGCAGGCCTCGGGCAGGCCCAGCGCCTCAAAGCGCGGCAGCGTCTCGCGCAGCGGGCCGTATTCCGTGATCAGCGCCGACAGCCAGCCGCGCGCCGCCTCGCTCACGCCCAGCCTGCCGCAAAGCGCCATCAGGCCATGCAGGTTCTTCTGGCTGATGAGCGCGAGAAGCTCCCGCTTCTCCCCGTCGTCGAGCAGCTCGCCAGAGAGAATGCCCTCCGTGATGTTCAGATCCGCGATATCCAGCGCATATTCGCCGCTGATCGCCGCGAGGCTCCTGGCCGCCAGCATCAGCACCTCGCCCATCGCGTAGGCGTCCACCCGGCCGATCAGCTCAACGCCCGTCTGCATGATCTCGCGAAAGCCGTAGCCCGCGCGCGGCACGCGGTAGACGTTTTCCGAATAGAAGAGCTTGAGCGGCCCGTCGCTGTCCCTCGTGTTCTTGACGACCGAGAGCGTCACATCGGGCTTGAGCGCCATCAGCCGCCCGTCGGTGTCGCAGAAGGCGAGGATCTGCTCGCTGGTTAAAAAGCTCTTGTTGCGCATGTAGAGCTCGTATTCCTCGAACTTGTTGACCTTGTAGGGCCGGTAGCCGTAGGCGCGGTAGAGCCGCCGCAGCGCGGCGGACACGCGCTCGTCCGGCCTGAGCTCATCCGTCATCACGCGCATCCGCCTCCTTCAGTCTGCCCAGGATCATCCTGTATCCGCCGGTTCCATAGTCAAGGCATCGCTTCACCCGGCCGATGGTCGCCGAGCTGACGCCCGTCAGCGATGCGGCCTGCTGATACGAGCTGCCCTCGTCGAGCAGGCGCGCGATCTCCAGCCTCTGCGAAAGGTCGCGAACCTCCTTCATCGTGCACAAATCCTCAAAATAGGCGTAGCATTCCTCGATGCTTGTGAGCGCGAGGATCGACCGAAACAGCGCGTCGGTCTGCTCGCTGTGTCTAAGTCCCATTCCTTTCACCTCGTCATTGCGTGAACGTGGTGCTATATTACCACGTTAGCGTACTAAAGTCAAGAGAAAAAAACAAACTCTGCGTCGTCTCCCGAAATGCCCGGAAACGCCGCAGAGAACATGATGTGCCAGGGCTCAACAGCAGCCGAAGCGCCGCTTGAGATAGCCGTCCATATTGCCATGCGCCGAGAGCGTCATTTTCGCGATGCCGAAGCTGCGCATCGCGGCCTCGAGAATTGCCACGCCGCTGGGGATGATGTCCGCGCGCTGGGGCATCAGCCCGACAATCCTGCGCCGCTGCGCGATGGAGAGCGCCGCCAGACGGTCGCCCCAGGCGCTGACCTCACAAAGCGTGATGCTCATGCCCTCGCAGTCGCCCAGGCTGAACAACGGCACCTGGCGCTCCATCGCCCCGAGGGTCGTCATCGTGCCGCCCACGCCGACCCAGCTCGAGCGCACCGGCAGGGCGAGCAGCGCCTGCGCGTCTCGCGCGATCAGCGTCTGGCAGCGCTCGACGGTCGCCCGGTAATCCGCCCGGCTTTCGATGGGCTGCTGGCCGTTCATGCGCACGGCGCCCATCTGCAGGCTGACCGCGCCGAGGATATCGCTTCCGTCGCCCAGCGTGAACTCTGTCGAGCCGCCGCCGATGTCGATCACCCCGCAGGAACCGCCCTCGCTCGCGCCGATGTAGGAAAGCACGGCCTCCTCCTCGCCGGAGATGATCTCCACGCGCGCGCCGCTCGCCGCCTCCGCCTGCGCCGTGAACGCAGAGCCGTTGCGGGCATCGCGCACGGCGCTCGTGGCGAAAACAAAAATCTCCCGTGCTCCGCTCCCGCGCGCCAGCTCAGCCAGCTCCGCGACAGCCTCCACGGAAGATTGTATACTTTGCTGCGTCAGCATGCCGCCGACAAGGCCCGCAAACAGGCGCGTGCCGCGGCGCTCCCGGCGAACGGCGCACAGACGTCCGTCCTCAACCCGGGCAATCAGAAGTCGAATCGCGTTGGAACCAATCCCGATACAGGCCAGCCGATCCATGCCGCTTCCCTCCGAAACCGGCATGATGCCGGTTGCATCACCGACAGAAGTATTGTAAATCCCGTTGCTTTGCAGCCGAGGCTGGAGCTTTACAGATGGATTTACAGAGTAAACCGGCATGATGCCGGTTGCATCACCGACAAAGGTATTGTAAATCCCGTTGCTTTGCAGCCGAGGCTGGAGCTTTACAGAGTAATATCCGCTTTTGAATGCCGCCGCCCGGCACGTCAGTCCTGCCCGTAGACCTCGAATTCCGGCTCCTCCCCGATCTGCTCAAGGTTGGCCACCTCGTAGATCGTCTCGCCATACCAGCAGTAGTCGTACAGCCGGCGCGCCGTCTTTTCGATAAACTCGTCGGTGTTGACGCTCGCCAGCTCCGCCGTCAGCTGATTGTTGCGGGACTGGGCGTCGTAGTAGGCCTCGGCCGCCTCGGAGAGCTGCTTCTGCTGGCGCTCGAGGCTGACGGCCTTCTGCGGGAACCGCGCCAGGAGCACCACCATGCCCACGCTCAGCGCGATCGCCAGAAGCCGGAACGGCCGGATGCACAGCCTTTTTTTCTTGCCGGTCTTGTTCACGGGGTCTTGCCCTCCAAACGACGTCAGGATTCGGATACAATAGGTTTTTTAATTCTTCTTCATCCGCTTTTTTCCTGCCTGCGTTTCCCGTTTTTTTGCAGATTTTCACCTTTTTCCGACAATTTTCTGCGCTCGCTTTTGGATGATGCGAACAAACGTTCCTATTGTCGCCGCGTAGGCGCCCATGCCCAGGGCAAGTCCCGCAAACACATACAGTCTGTATGGATCAATCCGAAGCACCAGCGCCGTCAGGATGACGCTGACCGCGCAGCACAGGCCAAAGAGCAGGTCCATCAGCCCGGTCAGGATCCGTCCGGCCGAGAGTGCGCGCCGCAGGAGGGTCATCCCATCAAACAGCGCGCCCAGCGTAAAGCCCGCGGCGGCCATCGCGCAGAGCGCCCTCAACTGCTGCTCAACCGTCACGGCGCTGCCGCCTCCCAAAGAGCGCACGGCGCTCGCGCTTGCGCGACGGCGCGCTGTATTCGATCGCCGTGATCTCGCCCGTGACGCCGAGCTTTCCGTCCTCCAGGCTGAGCTGCTCGATGTGCAGCCCCTCGCCCAGCAACGCGACCTCGCCCTCGGAGGTCTGCAGGACAACCTCCCTCTCGTTGAAGCAGCTCACGGCCATGACGCCCGTCAGCCTTGCGCGCGACCTGCCCTCCAGCGACAGCGTATGCGCGCCGGCCTTGGCCATTTCCGTTTCCATGGCATCGCCTCCTGACGATAAGGTATGCAGTTTGCTGCCGGAATAACCCGTTTTGCCGCGGAGGGAAACGCACCTGCTTTTTTGCGCAAAAATCGCGCCGCGGGCTGTCCTCCCGCGGCGCGATTCCCTTTCATGCCGGAAAATGCCTGCTCTTCGGCCGTTCAGCAGCCTGCAAAGAGCGCGACAAGCTCCCCGCTGCCCGCCTCGCGCAGCTCCGAGAGCCAAGCCTCGTAGTTCTCGTCCGTCAGCGCCGTCTCGCCTGTCGCAAAGCGCGCAATGCCCTCGTCCACCAGGCGGCCCAGCGTCAGCGCGAGCTCGCTTGCCCGCGCCTGCGCCTCGCTGCCAAGCGCGTAGGGCAGCGTCACCCTCTCCGCGACGGCCTTCACGCGCAGGTCGGCCTCAAGCACGTGCACGTCGATCTCGCTGTCGACCTGCAGGAGGAATTCGCTCGGCGTCAGGCCCGGCATCGTGCCGCCGGTGTACATGAGCGACTCCGCACGGATGTCGTCCACCGTGCGCACGCCGTCGGTGATGAACGACCAGCGGCCCGCCTCGTCAATTTCGTAATCCTCGCCCTCCACGCCGGCGTAGGCGAGCTTCGCATTTTCCGGCGCGTAGAGCGCGTCGAGCCAGCGCAGCGCCTCGCCCGGATCCTCGCATTCGCTCGTCACGGCGAAGCAGCCCGTCCAGATCTCCCCAAGGAAGTCTCGCCAGCGGGTCTCCCCGTCCAGGCCGGGCATCAGCAGCGCCTCGTAGTCGAGCGTCGAATCGATCGGCGCGATCGTGTACGGCGCAGGGCTGATGATCAGGCCGCTCCTGGCGACCTCGCTGCTGCCGGACGAGCTGAGCGCGGCGGTGCTGTGCGTCCCGGTGAAGGCGTCTGCCGTGAGGATGCCTTGCTCAACCCAGTCGGCGAGCATCGCGATGAAGGCGCGGTAGGCCGGCAGCTCCGGCGCAAAGACGATCGTACCGTCCTCGCCGCGCGCCAGGTTGTAGTCGTCGGCGACGATACCGAAATACGGCAGCAGCCAGCGCATCTCGAAGACGCCCATGACGTCCGCAGCGATCTCGTCTTGCTTGCCGTTGCCGTTCAGGTCGGCGCCTGCCATCGCGCAGAGCGCCTGCGTCAGCTCGTCGACGGTCTTCGGCATGTCCATGCCGAGCGCCCCGAGCCATGCGCGGTTGATCCAGACGATCACCTGCCGCTCGCTCTCGTTGATCAGCGGCAGCGAAGCGATGCGCCCATCCTCAAGCGCGATCACCTCGCGCCACTGGGGATGCGCCTCGAGCAGCGCGCTCAGGTTGGGCATGTTTTCCCCGATCAGCGGCGCGAGGTCGACAATCGCCCCGGCGTCGATCAGCCGGATTTCCTGCTCTCGCGTCAGCGCCGCCTTGAAGAGCACGTCGGCAGTCACATTGCCCTTTTCCATCCCCGCGAGCAGCTTGTCGTAATCCTCCTGCTCATAGACGGCGTGCGCCTGCACGGCGATACCGGTGAGCTCCTCCATCCGGGAAAAGAACAGGCTCGTCTCCCATTCGCGGGTGACGGTCTCGGTTTCCAGTCCCGTGATCTCCAGCGCCAGCGCGCCGGGTGCGAGCAGGCACAGCAGCGCGCACAGCGCGGCAGCAAGTTTTTTCATAGCGGCCTCCGTCCATCCAATTCATTGGGCTTTTGACTCATTATACCACAGGTTCAGCGGGAGAAAAAGGGTGATTCCGAAAAGGTCAGGGCAGACTAAACCCGGCCGCCTTGCCATAAACTGCCCCATCCACAGGAAGGAGGGGATTCTTTGCTCGATCAGCTTGTGCAGGCCTGGCGCGCGCGCCATGTGCTGCTCATCGGCGGTACGGGTGCGCTCTGCGCCTGCATGCAGGCCATGCTTACGGAGCTGGGCGCCAAGCCCGCGCGCATTCCCCCGTCCGCCTCGAGCGAGACGCTCTGCCGGGCGATGACGGCCGGACGCATCAGCGCCGCCATCGCGCCCTGCGCCCACGCGCTTTCGCCGCAGCAGGACGCGGCCCATCAGCTCGCCGCCGTCGACGCCCTGATCACGGAGGTGCGCGAGGCAGGCGTTCCGCTGCTCATCCTCTGCTCCGACGCGCCGGTCTATCGCGCGCAGTCGCGCCCCTGGCAAGCCGGGGAGGACGACGCGCTGGGCGGCCAGACGGGCCCGGGGCTGATCCAGTCGCTTGTCCAGCTCTACGCGGAGGGCGCCGCGCGCGGCCTGCTGGGCGACCCGGTGAACGCGCTGATCGTGCGCCATCCGCCGCTGCTGGGCACGGATGCGCCCGCCGTCGCGCAGTACGCGCGCTGGTGCCGCTTTCTGCTGGCTGGCGACGTGGTCGTCGTCGAGCAGCCCGACCGGCAGGGCGTCTTCGCCCATCCGCTGGACATCGCCTGCGGCGCGCTGGCGCTCGGGGCGCGCTCCCTTGGCGGCGACCTCGCCCAAAGCCGCGTCTTCAACCTGGCCCCCGGGCCGGAGGGCCTGATGAGCAACCGGAGCGCCGCGCTGCGCTTCATCCGCCGCGAGGGCGGCACGCGCCCCATCGCCGAGCGGGAGCCGCCCGCGCCGGACGCGCCGCCGCTGCTGTGCGGCGCCAGGGCGCGCCTGCTCGGCGGCTTCCGTCCGCTCCTCAGTGCGGACGAGGCGCTCTCGCTGCTGCTTTCGCTGGAGCGCTCCCGTGCCGCGGGCACAGAGGAAGCGGAAATGCAAAGGCAGGCGCACGATTATCTCCTGCGCCTGCCATAGGGGGCTTCTTTTTTGAAACCGGGCCCGCTTCTCTGCGTCATCCCCGCGCCGCGCTCCTGCGCAGCCTGTGCGCGACGGTGCGAGCCATGTCCTTTTCCTCCTCGTTCATCGCCAGGATGTAGACGCACAGCGCATACAGCGCCGCATACGGCAGCGCAAAGGCGATGACACCGGAATAGCCCGTGAACGCATGCAGGCGCACGACGATCAGCCCCGCCGCCGCCGGCAGGAGCATCGCCGGGACGGTGCTCAAAATCTGCCGCCAGAAATAGCCCATATCCAGGCCGATGTGCGTGTGATAGTACCAGTTCATGACCAGGCCGTTGCCGATGACCATCGAGATCGCCGTGCCCATCGCGCAGCCCAGCCCGCCGTAGCGCATGCCCAGCGGGATGGAGATCAGCACATTGCCCAGCGCCATCAGGAAATAGACCTTGGAGCGGAACTGATGCCTGTTCTTCGCACGCTGGATCTCGATGCCCATGTTCTGAATGAGCGGGATCGTCGTGGGCACCATCAGCATCAGCGCGATGGGGTACGCGCCCTCATACTCGCCGCCGCCCCAGGCCTCGATGAACGGCTCGCCCACGAAGATAAAGCCCGTCAGCACGAGCATCAGCAGCATGAACTGGATGCGCCCCACGCGCGTAAAGAGCCGGGTCAGCTCGCCGTTCCCGTCGCCCCGGGCGACGATGCGGTTGATCTGCGGGACGAACACGCCGGAGATCGACGTGGAGAGCGTCATGTAGTAACGGTGCACCTGCGAGCCGACGCCGTAGATCGCCGTCGCCGTCGTGCCGCTGATGATGCCCAGCAGCGTCGTGTCGACCGTCCAGTTGATCTGGTCGATGATCATGTTGAGGAAGATGAAGAACGAGAAGCCCGCCATCTCCCGTAGCAGCCCGAAATCGAAGTGGCCGAAGGTCATGCGCATGCCGAGCTTTTTGAAGCAGTAGCGCATGCTCAGCAGGTCGGTCACGGCGCTCAAAACGAGCGTCACCACGACAAGCGAAATGGATCCAAGGCCCATCAGCAGCAACGGCAGCATGACGATGGGGTTTAAAACCGTGCGGATCATGCTGACCACGCGCTGGAAGAGGAAATGCTCCCGCGCCGTGATGTAGGAGGTGAAGACGCTGCAGGGAAAGGAGACGGCGATATTGACCACCAGCAGCGCCATGAGCACGCGCGCCGTCCCGATCTCCTGCGGCGTGAGCTTGGCGGCGAAGATGTTGTGCACGTTGGCGACCAGGATGCCGCCGACCAGCAGGCTGAGCGCGCCGATCACCAGGAAGATCGTCATGAACATGCCGTTGATGCGCGCGACGCCGTCCTCGCCGTCGCTGACCTCGGCGCGGGCGTAGTAGCGCACATAGGCGCTGCCCAAGCCGAAGCTCATCAGGCTCAGGTTGGAGATAAAGCCGTTCACCAGCGTATATAGGCCGTACTCGCTCTGGCCGAGCAGGCGCAGCATCACCGGCGTATAGATGATGGAGATGACCGTAGAGAGGACGGTCTGCCCGTAGGAAAGCAGCACGCCCGCTTTTTTCTGATTCATATGCGCTCCTGTAAAGCCAAAATCCGTTTCCCCGTCCGCCCTCGCGGCGCGGACACACGATTACAGGATATAGTGTACCCTTTCCCACGCCTTTTTTCAAGTCCCTCCCCAGGGCGCGCCCTTTCCTTTCCCGGTGTTTCGTGCTATAATCTGCGTATCCGGCGGCCACATTCTGAGGAAGAAGGCCGAATGACAGCCTTGGGAGGAATACCATGCTTGACAAACAGGCCCTGAGCGCCTATCTGAGCGCCTGGGTGAAGAAGAAGAATCTCGCAGGGGTCAGCGCCTGCATTATGAATGAAAGCGGCCTCGTCTACACCTTCAGCGAGGGCTTCCGCGACGCTGCGCTGTCCTTCCCCGTCGATACGGACACGATGTTTGGCATCGCTTCGATGAGCAAATCGATAACCTCGCTCTGCCTGTGCATTCTGGAGGCCGAGGGCAGGCTCCGCCTGGAGGACCCCGTCAGCCGCTATATCCCGCAGTTCCGCGTTCCCGGCCAGCCGAAGGAGGCCGTGACGCTCTTCCACCTGATGAACCACACCTCGGGCATCCCGCCGATGGAGCCGCTGGAGTGGTCCATCGCGCTCAACACGCCCGGCCGGGACGAGAGCAAATGGGCGCAGGCCATGCGCCGCACCGCGCCCAACCCGATGGCGACGATTGAGCAGATTCTTGACTACATCGCGAATTGCCCCTATCCGATGCTCGGCGCGCCGGGCGAAATCATGAGCTACTCAAACGAGGGCTACGCCATTCTCTCCTACGTCGTGGACAAGGCCGCCGGCGTGCCGCTTGAACAATTCATGCAGGAGCGCGTCTTTGCGCCGCTGGGCATGACGCGCACGATTCTGGACAACGGCATCGACGCGGCCCGCGCCCTCTCCGGCGGCAACATCACCTCGCTCTTTGAAATCGGCGAGGACGGCGTGCGCACCTGCGACGACGCCTGGAGCATCCTGCCGCCGTTCCGCGGCTGCGCGATGGTCAAGTCGACCGCGCGGGACATGGCGGTCTATTACCGCGCGCTCAGCCTCTACGGCCGTCACGAGGGCCGGCAGGCCATCCCCCGCAGCGCCGTCGAGCGGCTCATCGGCTCGGCGCACCCCGTGTCGCCCCTCAACGTCATGTGCCTGGGGCTCAACAAGCGCGAGAAGGCCGGGCACGTCATCTGCGAGCATTCCGGCGGGCTGCACGGCGTCTCGACCAAGGGCGGCCTGCTGCTCGGGGAGGGCTATGGCTTCTCCGTCCTGTGCAACCAGGGCGACGAGGACATGGACGAGCTGATGTGGGGCATGTACAATGCCGTCATGGGGCTGCCGCTTGAGGAGAGCCACATGTGGTTCATCCCGACCGGCGAGCCCTTCTCCGCGCCGCAGATGATCCGCGGCCGATACATCGGCCACGAGGGCGAGCTCAGCGTCGTCACCATCCATTGTGATGAAGACGGGCATCTCTCCGGCGAGCGCGACGGCAAGCCCTTCCTGCTGCGCTACTGCGGCGGCGGGCGTTTCCTCGCCGTCAGCGAGGAGGATGGCTCCCTTGTCTGCCGCCTCGAGTTCTTCATCCGCGACGGCCGCGCCTGGGGCGTGCGCTGCGGAACGCGCGTCTTCGGCCGCGACTGATCCACCGCTTCGATACGCCAAGGGAGGCCCTCATGAACATCACCTGGAACGCCGGCGACTACACTGACCATTTTTCCTTCGTCCATCGCTATGGCGAGGACGTGCTCTCGCTGCTGGATGCTGCCCCGGGCAGCTTTGTCGTGGACCTGGGCTGCGGCAACGGCGCGCTGACGCAGAAGCTCGCCGCGCGCGGCTATCGCGTGCTGGGTGTCGATGCTTCCCCCGACATGCTGGAGAAGGCCCGTTCGCTCCACCCCGATCTGCGCTTTGAGCAGGGGGACGCCACGCATCTTTCTCTGAACACCCCCGCGGACGCGATCTTCTCCAACGCCGTCATCCACTGGATCGACGCAAACAAGCAGCCGCAGCTCGCCGCGGGCATCGCGGGCGCGCTCGTCCCCGGCGGCCAGCTCGTCTGCGAGTTCGGCGGCTATGGCTGCGCCGAGCATGTGCATGCCGCGCTGGAGCGGGCCTTTGCGCGCCGCGGGCTCGTCTATCCGCGCACGTTCTATTTTCCCACGATCGGGCAGTACGCCCCGATCCTCGAATCCGCCGGCCTGCGCGTCACCCATGCCCTGCTGTTTGACCGGCCGACGCCGCAGGAGGGCGAAAACGGCCTGCGCGACTGGATTGCGATGTTCGTCAAGACGCCGTTTGA
Organism: Clostridiales bacterium; assembly: GCA_004556985.1. Lineage (GTDB taxonomy): Bacteria > Bacillota > Clostridia > Christensenellales > Aristaeellaceae > Ventricola. The sequence continues at coordinate 27,989 of SFFC01000001.1, forward strand.
GGGCATGGCTGATGCCCTGCGCGAGGCCATCGTCGCCGAGGCCGAGGCGGAGCTCGCGGACGTACTGCGCCAGCGCGATGGCACCTGGATCATCGACTATGTGCGCATCCGCCTGCGGGCCGTCAAGGCTGCATGACGCCTCCCGGCCGCCCTCTGCACAACGAAAAGGATATAAAAACCGGATGTCCCTGCCGCGCCGTGCGGTTCGGGACATCCGGCTTTTTTCATCCTCACATGGGCAGCCGGGCATGGGGCTGCGCCGTCAGAACGACTTCCCCAGATCCATCTCAATCGGGCGGAAGGCCCTCTTGCGGCTGCTTGCCGCGCGCGCCTCGAGCATCTGCGCGTAGCGCGCGTCGTTTGCCTCGTTCATCGGCAGCGAGATCGTCTCGCCCGTCCACGATGAAAGCAGCATCGCATTGGCGAGCGACAGGCTCGCAAGGCCCTCGCGGCCGTCGGCAATCATCGGCTCGCCGTAGAGCATGTGCCGCGCGAACGCGCGGATCACGCCCGCGTGCATCGGGTAATCCTCCTGCGGTGTGATATCCTGCACGCTCACGTCCGGCTTGCCATAGCCGCCGGGATACTCGCGCAGGAAGCGATCCACGGGAACCGCTGTCCGCGAGAGCGTCAGCCGGCCCTGCTCGCAGACGAGCTGGCCGCCGTCCATCGAGATTTCAAAGCGGTTCGTGCCGGGCACCTCGCCGGTGCAGGCGACAAACGTGCCCGTCGCGCCGTTCGCGTATTCGACGTAGGCCGTCACGTCGTCTTCGACCTCGATGTCATGCCAGCGCCCGAGGCCGCAGAAGGCATGCACACGCGCAGGCATGCCGCAGATCCACTGCCACAGGTCGAGGTTGTGCGGCGCCTGGTTGAGCAGCACGCCGCCGCCATCCTGTTTCCAGGTCGCGCGCCACGCGCCGGAATCGTAGTAGCTCTGCGCGCGGAACCAGTCCGTGATGATGAGGCTCGTGCGGCGGATTTCGCCCAGCTCGCCCGAGGCGACGATGTCGTGCATTTTCCGGTAGAGCGGGCTCGTGCGCTGGTTGAACATCGCGCCGAACGCGAGGCCGCAGCGGTCGGCTGCCTCGTTGAGCGCGCGCACCTCGGCGGTATACACGCCAGTCGGCTTTTCCAACAGCACGGCCAGCCCCGCATCAAACGCCTCGAGCGTCTGGGCGACATGCAGTCTGTGCGGCGTGGCGACGAGCAGGGCGTCGCAGCCGCCGCTTTTCGCCAGCTCCGCAATCGAAGCAAACGCGCGCACATCCGCCCCGCCTTGGCAGGCGCGCAGCTGCGCGACATGCGCCTCGTTGCGGGAGACAACGGCGGTCAGCTCTGCCTCCTCTACGATGCCGCTGAGCAGCGTTTTGGCATGCGCAAGCCCCATTGCTCCCAGGCCGGCGACGGCAAATCGAATGGTCTTCATCTAGGCTCTCCTCCGGTTTTGTCGCTTGTCAGGCGCCGCAGATCGTCCGCAGCTGTGAAAAGGTCTCCATCGCGTAGGTCGCCCGGCCGCAGGCCGCCGCCTCGCCCAGGCCCACGCTGTCAAACCCGCCCGCGCAGGCCGCCTGAATGCCCGCCTGCGCATCCTCCACGACGAGGCAGCTTTCCGGCTTCATGCCCAGGAACTCCGCCGCCATCAGGAAGACCTGCGGATCCGGCTTGGAGCGGGTGATGTTCGTGCCGTCGGAAATCGCGTCGAAATAGCCCGAAAGGCCCAGGCGCTCGAGGATGAACTTCGTGTTCTTGCTCGAAGAACCGATCGCCAGCCTGAGCCCCGCCGCGCGCAGCGCATCCATCGTCTCTTTGACCTCCGGCGAGAGGTCGGCCGGGGACATGTTGCTCAGCAGCTGGCGGTAGAGGTCGTTTTTCTCCGTGGCCAGCGCCTCCTTTTCCGCCTGGGAGAGCGTTCCGTCGTAGCGCTCCAGAATGATCTCCAGGCTGTCCATGCGCGAGACGCCGCGCAGCCGGTTGTTGATGGTCTCGTTGAATTCGATGCCCAGCTTGTCCGCGACGCGCTTCCACGCCTGATAATGGTATTTGTCCGTAAAGCAGATGACGCCGTCCAGGTCGAAGATGACGCCCGTATACTTGCCCATGACAAGGCCCCCTTCTTTCGTCGATGCTTTTCATAATTCGCGCCCCGCAGGCGTTTTCCTCTTGCGTGCTTCAAATTCCGTTTTCTCCGCGCTGGCACGGCAAACCGCCCCGGAGCGGCAGGCCCCGGGGCGATTTGATGCAGCGACTTTGGAATGATGCCCGGACAGCCGCCTTTCGGGCCGTTAAGGCCGTGTTAAGGATTCTTCTTCTCCGCCGTCAGGCGGTTCAGCAGCAGGATCAAGCCCATGATGACCAGCATCACGGCGAAGATGCCGAGCATGCTCTCGACCATCAGCCCAAGCGACGTGAGAAACGCCTCTACCTGAAGATGCATTGTCTTTCCTCCTTTTTCATGTGCTTCGCTTCATCAAAGCATCGGGCCGACCAGCGCGAGAATCAACCCGCCGGCGATGACCGAGGCCACCTGTCCGGCGACATTCGCGCCCGCCGCCTGCATGAGGATGAAGTTGTAGGGATCCTCGTCCTTCGCCATCTTTGCGATGACGCGGGAGGACATCGGGAAGGCGGAGATGCCTGCCGCGCCGATCATCGGATTGACCTTCTTTTTCGCGAAGAGGTTGATGAGCTTGCCGAAGAACACGCCGCCAAACGTGTCGAACATGAAGGCGACCAGGCCGAGCGCAAGGATCATCAGCGTCTGCGGGACGAGGAAGCTCTCCGCCTGCATCCGCACGGCGACCGTCAGCCCCAGCAGCAGGCTGATCAGGTTGGCCAGGATGTTCTGCGCTGCCTCGGAGAGCGAGCGGAGCACGCCGCATTCGCGCAGCAGGTTGCCAAACATCAAAAAGCCCACGAGCGCGACGGAATCCGGCGCCACCAGCCCCGCGATCATCGTCACGACGATCGGGAACAGGATGCGCGTTGTGCGGCTGATTTGTCCGGGCGTGTACTCCATGCGGATCATGCGCTCCTTCTTCGTCGTTACGAGGCGGATGCAGAAGGGCTGCACGATCGGCACCAGCGCCATGTAAGAATACGCCGCGACGATGATCGCCGCCGTGTACCGGCTGCCGAGCACGTTGGCGACGAAGATCGAGGTCGGGCCGTCCGCCGCGCCGATGATGGCGATGGAGGCGGCGTCGCGCAGCTCAAAGCCCAGCAGGCTCGCCATCGACAGCGTAAAGAAGATGCCGAACTGCGCCGCCGCGCCAAAGAGCAGCAGCTTGGGATCGGCCAGCAGCGGGCCGAAGTCGATCATCGCGCCGATACCGATAAACAGCAGCAGCGGGAAAAGCTCGTTGGCGACGCCCGCCTGAAACAGCGTCTCGAGCACCTCCACCGCGCCGGAATTCGGCAGGTTGCACAGGATGCAGCCAAAGCCCATCGGCAGCAGCAGCGTCGGCTCCATCTCCTTGCGGATCGCCAGATCGATCATGACCGCGCCGATCACCCACATCACAACCATCCGGACGTTCAGCTCCGCGAGGCCAGCAAGAATCTCCATCATGAATCCTCCTCCGTTTCTCTGGTTTGCAGAAATTGCCCCGACGGCCCTATTGTATCCTCCCCTCTCTATTCATGCAAGAAGGAAAGATAAATTCAATTATTCTGTCTTTATAGGCCTTCTTTGATCTTTTCTGTTTTCCAGTCTTCGCGCATGGATTCTGCTCCGCGGGGAAATCCTGAGCGCGACTGCCATGAAAAGGAGGCATCCCCATGAACCCTTTTGAAGAGAAGATCACGCCCGAGGGCGCGCCGTTTGACAGCTTCTGCTCGCTCTATGAGACGCCCTATGACCCGCGGGAGGTCGATCCCTACACGAAATGCCGCATCATCCTGATGAACGGCACGGAATTCGAGGCCGCAAAATTCTCCCATCAGATGGCCCGTCACGTGCAGGATCACGAGCTTCGCCGCGAGCTGGCCATGACGCGGCGCACAGAGCAGCAGCAGCAAAAGCGCCTCTCCTGCCTCAAGCCCATCGGCGAAACGACGCTCGAGCACACGATCAGCTATGAGCAGCTCGCCGTCGATCTGACGGCGCATCTGTCGAAGCGCGTCTGCGCGCCGCAGGTCCGCCAGGCGCTCGACCTGGCGCTGCTCGAGGACTTTGACCATCTCTACCGCTATGCCAACCTGATGGAGACGGACACTCGCGAGCATGCGGAGCGCCTCGTCGGCCGCTACACCGAGATCACGCCGGGCCGCCCGACGATCAGCGAGCATCGCTATCCGAAGGACGGCGTGCCGCAGGCGCTGAAGGCGACCGCGCCGCTGTTTGACAAGCTCGCCGCCATGATCATCACCGCGGCCGAGCAGCAAACCATGAATTACTATATGAACATCGCCGGATTTTACGACAACGACGTCGGCCGCAAGCTCTATCAGGAGATCGGCATGATCGAGGAGCAGCACGTCACGCAATACGAGGCGCTCCAGGCGGTTCCGGCGACGTGGCTTGAGGCGTTGCTGATGCACGAATACACCGAATGCTACCTCTACTGGTCCTGCGAGCAGACGGAGACGGATGAGCACATCCGCCGCGTATGGACGCGGCATCTGGAGCAGGAGCTGGCCCAGCTGCACCGCGCCGCCCAACTGCTCGACCGCTTCGAGCACAAGCACTGGCAGCAGCTGATTCCCGATCCGGTCTTCCCTGCGCCCATCCGTCTCGAGTCGAACGTCGATTACGTCCGCTCCGTGCTCACGACCGTGCAGCTCACCTACAAAAACGACAGCCCCGTGCCCGTGCAGGAGCTCAGTGAGAGCGACCCGTTCTTCGTCTATCAGGGCGCCGTGCACAACAAGGCCGGGCACGTCGCCAGCCACGCCGTCATCGACCGCGCCATCCGCCAATCCGGGCAGGATTACCGCTTTGAGCTCGCGCCGCATCCCGTCGCCGGGCTGCAATGCCGCACACAGGACAACACGCAGATCGGCCGCGACCCGAAGATTCCGGGCTATACGCACATCTCCGATCAGGCCGCGCCCGAGCGTCAATGATCCGCACGGCCTGTCTATGACAAGGCATCCCTCCGCATGATGTCCGTCATGCAGAGGGATGCCCGTATTCTGTTTGATACACCTACGCCAGCGCGATATGCACATCCATAAAGTGCACGCCCTCCTGATCGTATTCCCGCTCAAAGCAGCCGATCACGCCGTCATCCGTGCGGCAGCGAAGGCCGTTCACCTGCATGTGGGTCATCTGGTTACGCATTTTTCGCAGAAACTGCACGTTCCTTCCAAAGCTCACGGCGCTTGCCCTCCCTCATTTCTGACAGGAACAGTCTAGCACAAGGGCAAGCCGCCTTCCACCCCCTTGCGCGTTCATTTTTGCAAAACCCGCAACCTGAGGGTGCAGCCTCTCCGCCGGGCCTATGCCTCCCCGCAGAGCCGCAGCGCCGCGTCCTGCATCAGCCGTTCGTAGGCCGGGACGTCGACGTGTTCGCCGACAAAGCAAGCGATCACAGGCTCCTTGGCATAGAGGATGCCGACGTCGTGCGTGATGCCGTCGTCCTCGCCGGTCTTGTGCGCGACAGGGATGCCCCGCGAATGCAGGAAGAACGGCAGCTTGCCGTTGAGGCGCTGGTCGAGCAGGATATCGAGCATCGCGCGGCTGTCCTGCGGGGAGACGATCTCGCCCAGAACCAGCCCGCGCAGCAGACGGCCCATCTCCCCTGCCGTGATCGTGTTCTCGATGCCGCGCGCGGCGGCCTCGCTGTCAAAGAGCAGGCGGCGCAGCGTCGTCTGCTCGCAGTCGAGCGCGCGCAGCGTCCTGTTGACGTTTTCCATGCCGACGCGGCGGATCAGGATGTTCGTCGCCGCGTTGTCGCTGACGATGATCATCAGCTGGCACAGATCCATCAGCGTCATCTCGATGCCCGTGTGCATGGCCTTGAGCGTGCCGCAGGAGGGCAGGCGCTCTGCATCCTGCAGCGCATGGCGCTCCTGCAGGGAGAGCAGCCCGGCGCGCGCCTGGCGAAACAGCTCGATCATCACGGGGAGCTTGATGACGCTCGCCGCGACGACGGGCGTATCCTCGCCCCGCGCGAAGACCTCGCCGGTCGCCAGGTTTTCGATGTAGACGCCCGTATCCCCGCCGATGGCCTCAAGCCGCGGGTCGAGCCAGCGCGAAAAAAGCTGATTGCGTGTGTCCATGATGCGCTTACCGGCCCAGGAGCGCCGCGCCGATGATGCCCGCGTCCGCGCCCAGACGGGCGAGCTCCACGCGCGCATAGGGCATGGTCTTGTAGAAGATGAGGGGCTTCATCGCCTCGCGCACGGCGTCGAGCAGGAAGTCGCCCGCCATCGAGACGCCGCCGCCCAGCACGATGACCTCCGGGTCGAGGATGTTGATGATACTCACCAGGCCGTGCGCCAGGCCCTTGACATATCCGTCGAACACGGCCTTGCCGGTCTCGTCGCCCTCCTTGGCGCTGTCGATGACGATCTTCGCGTTGATCTTCTCCGGGTCGCCGCCGCATTTGGCCATGATGGCGCTCTCGGGATGCTCCGCGACGGCCTTTTTCGCCTCGCGGATGATCGCCGTCGCGGAGGCATAACGCTCAAAGCAGCCGCGGTTGCCGCAGGTGCACAGCTCGCCATCCATCTGCAGGATCATGTGGCCGATCTCGGAGCCGACGCCGTGCGCGCCGGAGAACGGACGCCCACCGATGACAATGCCGCCGCCCACACCGGTGCCCAGCGTCACAAAGACGCTCGACTCTGTGCCCGCGCTGACGCCCGCGATGGACTCCGCGAAGCCCGCGACGGTCGCGTCGTTGCTCACCTGCACGGGGAGAGAGAGGTGCTTGTGCATCTCCTCGACGAAGGGCACCTCATGCCAGCCCAGGTTCGTACAGAAGGGAATCACGCCGGTCTTCGGGTCGCAGATGCCAGGAACGCCCACGCCGATGGAGGCAATATCCTCCATCGTCAGCCCTGCGTCGCGCACGACCTCCTCGCACAGCGCCGCGATATCCGCGATGATCTCCGAATAATGCCGCTCGTTCCTCGTCGGCTTCGAGCCCTTGGAGAGAATCTCGCCCTCCTGCGTCACCACGCCGGCCTTGATGCCGGTTCCACCCAGATCCACGCCAATGTACTTCATGTCCGTATCCCTCTTTCTTTCGTTTGGCAGTCGTTATCCAATGAAACCCAAGTAGGGCGTTTCATTCCTCTTCCTCGTCCCGCTGCGCGCTGAAGCGCTGCGCAAGCCGCCTGTCCAACTCGGCCACGGCGTTGTAGCCCTCGCTCTTGAGCCGCCAATTGCGCGCCGCGATCTCCATGATGATCGCGAGGTTGCGCCCCGAGCGCACGGGCATCTCGATCAGCGGAAGACTGACGCCGAGGATCTCGGTCGTCTGCTCCCGGGTGCCCAGACGGTCGTAGTCCTTGTCCGCGCTCCAGATTTCAAGATGAATGACGATGTTGATCGTCTTGCGCCGCAGCACGGCGCCAATGCCGAAGATCGACTTGATATCCACGATGCCGATGCCGCGCAGCTCCATGAAATCGCGCACCATCTCCGGCGATTCACCCACGAGCTTGCTGCCCACGCGGGAGATGTCGACCACGTCGTCCGCGACGAGCTGATGGCCGCGCTTGATGAGCTCCAGCGCGCATTCGCTCTTGCCGATGCCGCTCTCGCCCGTGATGAGCACGCCGACGCCGAACACATCCAGCAGCACGCCGTGGCAGGTCTGCCTCGGGGCGAGCGCCTCGCTCAGATAGCCGATGGCCATGCCCGTGAACGCGCTGGTCTCGTAAGGCGTGCCGTAGATCGGCACGCCGTGGCGCACGGCCTGCTGCAGCAGCGCCGGCGGGCAGGGCATGCCCCGCGCGATGACGATGCAGGGCATCTCATAGGAAAAATACCGGTCCAGGCGCTGGTCGCGTACCTCGGGACTCAGGCTGTTCAGGTAGGCCATCTCCGTCTTGCCGATGAGCTGCGGGCGCTCGCTGGCGAAGACGTCAAAGTAGCCGGCAAACTGCAGGCCCGGCCGGCACAGATCCGCCACGCGGATGCGCATGCCGTGCTGGCGGCGCGTGCCGCTGATAACCGTCAGGCCCAGCGCCTTGGCAAATTCCTCCGGTGAAATCATGCTGTTCTCCTTAAGCGGTGGTTTTTCCTTATTATACCGTATCCGCGCGCGCAAAAAAAGACCCATGACTGATGTTTTTTTCGGTCATGGGCCGCAGTTGTTTCGGCACAGGTGCCCCGGAACCGCTCATTTTTCCTCAAACGGCAGACCCACAAACGCCGCCATCTGCGCGACAAGCCGGTTGGCCCGCTCCCGGGTGGGCATCTCCGCGAAGATGCGCACGCGCGGCTCCGTGCCGGAGAAGCGCACGATGATCCAGCCCTGGCGGAAGTAGACCTTGCAGCCGTCCAGGTAGCTGACGCGCTCGACCTCGATGCCGAAATCCGGGAGGCTGCGCTCGAGCATGATCTGGCGGTGGATGCGCTCGCGGCTCTTTTCCGTCAGCGCCCAGTCGTATTCCGCCATATAGCAGGCGCCGAACTCGTCGCTCAGCTCGCGAAGCAGCCGGGAGAGCGGCTTGCGCGTCACGCAGACCATCTCCACCAGCAGCGACGCCGCGTACAGCCCGTCCTTGCCGGAGATATGGCCGCGCACAGTCAATCCGCCCGAGGATTCGCCGCCGATGAGCGCGTCGTGCGCGTCCATCGCGCTGGAGATGTGCTTGAAGCCGACCGGCACCTCGTAGCAGGCTTCGCCGAAGGCGGCCGCCACGCGGTCGAGCATGTGCGTCGTCGCGATGTTGCGCACGGCCGGGCCCTTCCAGCCCTTGTATTTGAGCAGGTAGTAATACAGCAGCACGAGCACCTCGTTGGCCGTGACGTAGCGCCCGCGCTCGTCGATGATGCCCAGGCGGTCGGCGTCGCCGTCCGTCGCGATGCCGATGTCCGCGTGATGATCAGCGACGGAGCCCTGCAAATCGCGCAGCGTCTCCGGGTTGGGCGCGGGCAGATGGCCGCCGAAGAAGGCGTCGTGGCGGTCATTGATGACGTCGACGTCGCAGCGCGCTGTGAAGAGGATCGTCATCAGACCCGTCAGACTGACGCCGTACATCGGGTCGAGCACGATGCGCGGCCGCCGTGCGCGGATGGCCTCCATGTCGATCTTCTCCATGATGGAATCCAGATAGGCGTCGCGCGGGTCGATGAACTGCACCCGGCCGCAGGCGAGCGCGTCCTCAAAGGACATGGTGCGGATCTCGCCGTCCGCCAGCGCGTTGGCCTCCCGGCCGATGGCGTCGGTCACGTCCTCGGTCGCGTCGCGGCCGCCGCGCGTGAAGAGCTTGATCCCGTTGTAGATCGCGGGATTGTGGCTCGCCGTCACGGCCGCGCCATAGGGCAGGCCCATGTGCCGGACGGTGAACATGATCTGCGGCGTCGGCGCCGCGAGGTTGACAAAGAAGAGCCGGATTTCCTCCGCCGCCATGACCTCCGAAAACCAGATGGCGGATTCCCGGCTGAGAAACCGCCGGTCATAGCCGATGCAGAGTCCCCGCTCCTGCACGCCCTCCCGCTTCATGCGCCGGGCCAGCGCCAGCGCGACACGCTGGATGTTGGCCCGCGTGAATTCGTCACCGATCACGGCGCGCCAGCCGCCCGTGCCGAATCGAATCATGGAATTGCCTCCTTTGGTATGCCTGCCGCCAACGCAGCGGCAGCACTTGTAAGCTGCTTCATTCTTTCTTCACCGGCGGGCGCAAATCCTGCCTGACCGGGCGGCTTTTCTCCAGGGTCAGCGTGGGAAGCGGGACCGCAAAAAGCGCTTTCCGCGCCGGGCGTTTTGACCGTCCCACGCGGAAAGCGCTGTCATGAGCTTTTCTGTCAATGGATGACCGGCGTGCCGTTCACATCGAGCACGGTCAATCCGAGCGTCTCAAGCAGCGGCGCGCTCACCCAGGCCTCCCCGGCATAGGCGTAGACAAGGCCCTGCGCATCCGCCAAAAAGACGACGCCGTCGGCAGAGCCCATCGCGCCCTCGCAAAGGCCGGTCTCTCCCGCCGTCATCAGGGCAATCTCGCTGCCGTCCTCCTCCCGCACAAGCTGCCAGCAGCCCGCGGCATACGCGACCTCATAGCCCAGCTTGCCCATCACGCCGCAGAGCGGATAGAGCCGCCCTCCCGCGTCGTCCTGCCCGAGCATCAGCGTCGTGCGCACGTCGCCGACGTAGAGCTCCGCCTCCGCCAGCGCGAAGGGCGCATTGGCCGCGTCGGGCGTGGGCGTCGGCTCGGGTGTCGGCACAGGTGTCGGCGTCGGCTCGGGCGTCGGTTCAGGCGTCGGCGTCGGGCTGGGCGTGGGCGTCGGCTGAACGACGACACCCTCCGCAAACATCCGCCCGATCGTCTCCGGGCCGACCTTGCCGTCGATCTTCTCGAGCTTATGGACGCGCTGGAAGGCGTAGACCGCCGTGCGCGTGCCCAGGCCGAAGACGCCGTCGATCTCGCCCGTGTAATAGCCCAGCTCCGCGAGGCGCCTCTGCAGCAACGCGACGTCGTCACCCTCCATGCCGCGCATCAGGATGCGCTCGCCCAGGCCTGCGGCCTCAATCTGCTCCTGCGTGACCGGCTCCGCCCCGCCGGATGCCGCCGCCGCGGCCGGCGAAGCGCTCGGCTCAGGGGTCGGCGGCACAGGCGTCGGCGGTTCGGGGGTGTCCTTGACCTGCACGCCCAACATCGCAGGCGCGCTCTCCTGCGGCTCCGCCGACGCGGGGCAGACCGCCAGCAGCGCCGCCAGCAGCGCCGCCAGCAGCGCCGTCCTCTTTGCGTTTGTCATATCCTCTCGCCTCCATGAAGCCGCGCGGCCTGTCCGCCCGCGGCCCGCTTTCCGATCCTTTAGATAAAGAAACGATCCATCCGGCCCTTTTCATCCATGTGGAAGCCGTGAATGCCCGCACGCATCGCGCCCTCGACGTTTTTCAGCGTGTCGTCGATGAAGAGCGTCCGCCCCGGCTCCAGGTCAAATGTTTTGATCAGCGTCTCGTAGATCTCCGGCTCGGGCTTGTTGAAGTGGCAGTCGCAGGAGATGCATCCGCCGTCAAAGAGCGCGAAGCGATTCGCGAATTTCTCCCTGAGCCGGGCATACGCCGCGCGATGGTAGTTGGAAAGCAGGAGCAGCCGCTTGCCCGCGCGCCGGCATCGCTCCGCCGCGCGCCAGCCCTCCTCGATGGGCTCCTTGAGTTCAATCCAGCCGGTGATGGCGTGCATATAGTCCTCATAGGCGCCGCCGAACTGCGCGCACAGCCGCCGCGCGGCATCCTCGTATTCGATCGTCCCGCGGTCAAACTCCGGCCAGTACGGCCCGCAGTAAACCTGCTCGAGCATCGCACGCTGCTTGTCCTCGTCGCCGGGGAAGAGGCGCACAAGAAAATCCTGCGGCGCAAAGCAGATGAGGATATTGCCGATATCGAACACCACCGTATCCACCTTATGCCACGGCATGGTTTCGTAGACCTGATCAAACCGGGTTCCTTCCATGAGCTGTTCCTCCGTGTTGGGCCGCCCTTCGGCACTTTTGAATCCATTATACAGGCGTTTTTCCCGGAACGCAACGCCAATTTCGCGCGTGTCAAACCGGCGGCCGCCGAAAAAGCCCTCCGCGTGTCTCCTGCGCAGCATTGCCTGCGCGGCGGAAAAGGCGTATAATGGTGGCGATGCGCTCTCGGGCGCGAACGAATGAGAAAGGGATCGGTTCAGATGCGTTCCATGACCAGGCCGGCCCGTTCGACGCTGATGACGGACGGACCGATTGCGCGGCAGCTCATCGCCTTTGCCCTGCCGCTGATGCTGGGCAACCTCTTCCAGCAGCTTTACAACACGGCCGATTCGCTGATCGTCGGCAACTTCCTGGGCAGCGAGGCCCTCGCCGCGGTCAGCTCCTCCAGCAGCCTGATTCAGCTGATGATCGGCTTTTTCAACGGCGTCGCCGGCGGCGCGGGCGTCGTCATCGCCCGCTACTACGGCGCGCGCGACATTCCCCGCGTCCAGCGGACGATTCACACGATGCTCGCCTTCGGCCTCGCCGCCGGCTGCCTGCTGACCGCCGTGGGCGTGACGATCACGCCCGTCCTGCTGCGGCTGATGGGCACGCCGCCGGCCGTGCTCCCCCAGTCGATCCTCTACTTCCGCACCTATTTTCTCGGCTCGCTGGCCTTCGTCCTCTACAACATCTGCATGGGCATCCTGCAGGCCGTCGGCGACAGTCGCCATCCGCTGCAATACCTGATCATCTCCTCCGTCGTCAACGTGGCGCTCGACCTGCTCTTCGTCGGCGTGCTGCATCTCGGCGTCGCCTGGGCCGCCGCGGCGACGGCGATCTCCCAGCTGCTCTCGATGCTGCTGTGTCTCGCGCGCCTGACGCACAGCGACCGCGATTACCGGGTAGATCTCCGCCGCATCCGCTTTCATCTTGACGAGCTTTCGGAGATCCTGCACAACGGCGTGCCCTCCGGCCTCTCCAACTGCATCATCTCCATCGCCAACGTCGTCGTGCAGAAGAACATCAACGCCTTCGGCGCGGCGGCAATGGCCGGCTGCGGCGCGCATTCGCGCATCGAGGGCTTCGCCTTCCTGCCCGTCGTCTGCTTCAACATGGCGCTGACGACCTTCGTCAGCCAGAACCTGGGGGCGAAGCGCTACGACCGCGTGCGCCGGGGCATGCGCATCGGCGTGGGCAGCGTCATGGCCATTGCCGAAGGCATCGCGCTGCTCATCTACATCTTTTCCCCGAAGCTCATCGGCCTGTTCGCGCAGGATCCGGAGGTCATCGCCTTCGGCGTCATGCACCAGCGGACGACGACGCCCTTCTTCTTCCTGCTCGCCTATTCGCATGCGATGGCGGCCGTGCTGCGTGGCGCGGGCAAGAGCACGGTGCCGATGCTCGTCATGGCGCTTTGCTGGTGCGTCATCCGCGTGCCGTATGTCACGCTCGCGGCGCAGCTTCGCCCCGTGCTGACCTCCGTGTCCTCCGGCTATCCGGTCACCTGGGCACTGAGCAGCCTCGTCTTCACGATCTACCATCTGCGCTCGGACTGGATGCACGGCTATGAGCGCCGCTCCGCCTGACGGCAGGACGCGCAGCGGGGATTGTCTCCTTTACAAAGCCGCCCGATTCTGCTATGATGGAGGCAGGAAAGGAGGTTTTTCCATTGAAGAAAAATCGCACCTTGCTGCAAACGATGAAGCGCGCGGCGCTGCTCATGCTGGCGCTGATGCTGCTCGCCCTCCCCGCCCTGGCGCAGGAGGCCTTCGAGATCGGCGCGCTCACGCCCGTCGTGCTCCCCGCCCAGGATGCCAGCGGCGAATGCGCGCTCTACTGCGGCCCGACGCAGGGCTTTTACCGCCATGGCGAGGCCGTGATCGACACGCGCGAGCCGTTCGTCTGCTTCGGCCAGTATGACTGCTGGGCGATGGTCGCCGCCGGCACGCCGCAGGCGTTTGGCCCGGTCGGCTGGATCGAGGCCGCTGCGCTGAGCAGCCTTCATGGCGCCGCCGAGCTGGGCTTTGAGGACGCGCTGCCCGTGATGATCGAGGAGGACGCGCCGCTGACCGACGATCCGCTTTCCGACGCGCCCGAGGCGCTTGCGACGCTCCTGCGCGGCACGCAGGTCACGCTGCTGGCCTGCTTTGGCGACTGGGGCTATGTGCAGACGGAGCTTGAGGGCGTTCCCGTCCGCGCGTTTGTGCCGATGTCCGCCATCCTGTGAGCCGCCGTTCCTTCGGGAAAGCATGCCTACGGTTTAAACCCGGTTCCGACCGGGTTTTTATCTTTTTTGCCGCGATCATTCCCGCATTTTTTTACACCTTCCCGGTTTTCAATCAGAATCCTTTGTGGTATACTTTATAATTGCAAAAATGCGTAATCGGTTTGAAAGAACGCCTCGGAGGGGAGCTTCACATGATCCATCTGTCCTTGTCCCTTGGGCAGCCATAAGACGGAGGCCTTTCCCGTCTGCAAAACACCGAATGAAACGCTCAAGGAAGGATGATTCTTCTTATGCCAGAACAGTTTAAGCCCGGCTCGCTCGAGAGCGAAACCGCGCGCCGCAGAACCTTCGCCATCATCTCCCATCCGGACGCCGGCAAAACCACCCTGACGGAAAAGCTGCTGCTCTATTCCGGCGCGATCCGCACGGCGGGCTCTGTCAAGGCCCGCAAGAGCGACAAGCACGCAACCAGCGACTGGATGGACATCGAGAAGCAGCGCGGCATCTCCGTCACCTCGTCGGCCATGCAGTTTGAATTTGACGGCTTCCACATCAACATCCTCGACACGCCGGGTCACCAGGATTTCTCCGAAGACACCTACCGCGTGCTCGTCGCAGCGGACAGCGCGGTCATGCTCATCGACGCGGCCAAGGGCGTCGAGGCGCAGACCATCAAGCTCTTCAAGGTCTGCCGCCTGCGCAACATTCCGATCTTCACGTTTGTCAACAAGATGGACCGCGCCGCGAAGGATCCCTTCTCGCTGATGGAGGAGATGGAGCAGGTGCTCGGCATCCGCGCCTGCCCGATCAACTGGCCCATCGGCACCGACGGCGACTTCAAGGGCGTCTACCACCGCGATACGAAGATGGTCGAGCTCTACGAGAGCGGCGACCACGGCAAGACCCGCGTCGAAAAGCAGGACATTCCCGTGGACGATCCGAGCCTGCCCGACGTGCTCGGCGAGCGGCTCTATGCCCGCCTGATGGACGAGATCGAGCTGCTGGACATGGCGGGCGACGCGTTTGATCTCGATCTGGTGCGCGCCGGCGAGCTCACGCCGATGTTCTTCGGCTCCGCGATCACCAACTTCGGCGTCGAGCCGTTCCTCTCCCGCTTCCTCGACTATTCGACCCCGCCCGCGCCGCACGAGAGCGACCAGGGCCTCGTCGAGCCGACCAACCCCGATTTTTCCGGCTTCATCTTCAAGATTCAGGCGAACATGAATCCTGCCCACCGCGACCGCCTCGCGTTCATGCGCATCTGCTCCGGCGTGTTCACCAAGGGCATGACCGTCTGGCACAGCGGCACGGGCAAGCAGATTCAGCTCAAGCAGCCCCAGCAGTTCATGGCCGACGAGCGCGAGGCCGTCGAAAACGCCTACCCCGGCGACATCATCGGCCTGTTCGACCCCGGCATTTTCGCGCTGGGCGACACGCTGACCACCGGCAAAAAGCTGCGCTACGCGGGCATTCCCGTCTTCGCGCCGGAATTCTTCGCCCGCGTCTCGAGCGTGGACAGCCTGAAGCGCAAGCAGTTCGTCAAGGGCGTCATGCAGCTCTCCGAGGAGGGCGCGATTCAGACCTTCAAGCGCCCGGGCATCGGCTTTGAGGAGATCATCGTCGGCGTCGTCGGCGTGCTCCAGTTTGAGGTGCTCGACCATCGGCTCAAGACGGAATACAACGCCGAGATCCGCCGCCAGCAGCTGAACTACCGCTTCGTGCGCTGGGTCACGAAGACGCCCAAGCCCGTCGAGGAGCTCAAGCTCTCCTCGACCTCCTCGCTCGCCCAGGACAGCCATGACCGCGACGTGATCCTCTTTGAAAACGAGTGGTCCATCCGCTGGGCGCTTGAAAACAACGAGGGACTTGAGCTTGCCGAAACGGCCTCCAGAAACGTATAATCTCCCACCATGCCGACCGATCAGAAAGAAGGGGTTTCCATATGGAAATGATTCGTGAGAATATCCGCAACATCGCCATCATCGCGCACGTCGACCACGGCAAGACCACGCTGGTCAACGAAATGCTCAAGCAGGGCGGCGTCTTCCGCGAAAACCAGCAGGTCGCCGACCGCGTCATGGACAGCAACGCGATTGAGCGCGAGCGCGGCATCACCATCCTGGCCAAGAATACCTCCGTCTACTACAAGGACGTCAAGATCAACGTCGTGGACACCCCTGGTCACGCCGATTTCGGCGGCGAGGTCGAGCGCGTGCTCAAGATGGTCGACGGCGTGCTGCTGCTGATCGACTCCTTCGAAGGCCCGATGCCGCAGACCCGCTTCGTCCTTCAGCATGCGCTGGCGCTCGGCCTGCCGGTCATCATCGTCGTCAACAAGATCGACCGTCCGGACGCGCGCTGCGAGGAGGTCGTCAGCGAGGCTATCGACCTGATGATCGACCTCGACGCGGACGAGAGCCAGCTCGATACGCCGATCGTCTACGCCAGCGCCCGCACGGGCACCGCGACGCTCGACCTTGCCCAGCCCGGTGAGGATCTGCGCCCGCTGTTTGACACGATCCTTGAGTACATCCCCGCGCCCAAGGGCGATCCCGAGGCCCCGGCGCAGATGCTCATCTCCACGATCGACTACAACGAGTTTGTCGGCCGCATCGGCATCGGCCGCATCACCCGCGGCACGCTGAAGCTCAACACGATGGCCACGCGCGCCAACTACCTCGACCCCGACCTGCACGAGAATTTCCGTCTCAGCAGCCTGTTCGCCTTTGACGGCCTCAAGCGCGTGCCGGTCGAGACGGCCGAAATGGGCGAAATCGTCGCCATTACCGGCGTCGAGGACATCATGATCGGCGACACCATCTGCGCGCCGGATGCCGTCGAGCCGCTGCCCTTCGTCAAGATCACCGAGCCGACCGTCGTGATGACCTTCTCCGTCAACGACAGCCCGTTTGCCGGCCGCGAGGGCACCTATGTGACCTCCCGCCATCTGCGCGCGCGCCTGATGCGCGAGCTGCAGACGGACGTCTCCCTGCGTGTGGAGGAGACGGAATCTCCTGACGCCTTCCGCGTCAGCGGCCGCGGCGAGCTGCATCTCTCCGTGCTCATCGAGAACATGCGCCGCCAGGGCTACGAGTTCCAGGTCTCCAAGCCGGAGGTGCTCTTCCATTATGACGAAAACGGCAACAAGATGGAGCCTGTGGAAAAGATGATCTGCGACGTGCCCACCGAGTATGCCGGCGCCGTCATCGAGAAGATCGGTCGCCGCCGCGGCGTCATGGACAACATGACCGGCACAGACCGTGTCCGCCTCGAGTTCACCGTGCCCAGCCGCGGCCTGTTCGGCTATCGCAGCGAGTTCATGACCGATACCCGCGGTGAGGGCGTCATGAGCGCCGTGTTTGACCACTACGAGCCCTACAAGGGCGACATCCCGCACCGCAACGTTGGCGCGCTGGTCTCCACGGAGACAGGCGAGGCCGTCATGTACGGCCTGTTCTACGCGCAGGACCGCGGCACGCTCTTCTGCGGCCCGAACACCGCCGTCTACACCGGCATGATCGTCGGTCAGAACGCGCGCCAGGGCGACATCGACGTCAACGTCTGCCGTCAGAAGCATCTGACCTCCATCCGAAACGCTGCCGGCGCGGAAACCGCGATGAAGCTCGTCTCGATGCGCACGTTGTCTCTGGAGGAGTGCCTCGAGTTCATCGACGACGACGAGCTGCTCGAGGTCACGCCCAAGAGCCTGCGCATGCGCAAGCGCATCCTGGAGACGGAGCTGCGCAAGAAGGCCGCCGCCCGCGCGCGCAAGGGCGAGTAAGCCAATTTCAAGGACAATACAAAAGGACAGTCCCTGCGGAGTTACTGCTTGGGGCTGTCCCTTTTTGTGCTGTGCCGCTTTGCATTTCAATCCCGTCTCAATCGTAGGCTGCTGCGCAGCCTGCTCCGAGACGGCATGCTCTCTGATTGGGATACGATAGGGCTGCCGCCCTATGACCCGCCTGAGGGATAACTCCCTCAGACTCTCTTCTTCGCTTCGCGCACAACCGCCTTGTTTAGCATCAATCCCTAATCATAGCACCGTCATCATCAGCGTGCCCACGACAATCAGCGCCAGGCCCGCGCCGCCGCGGCGGCTGAGCCGCTCGCCGAAGAACACGTGCGCAAACGCCACCGTCACCATGATGCTCAGCTTATCCAGCGGCACAACGACGCTCGCTGGCCCCGTCTGCAGCGCCCTGTAATAGCAGAGCCAGGAGAGCCCCGTCGCCACGCCAGAGAGCAGGATGAACACCCAGCTGCGCCGGTCAATCGCACGAATCTCGCCCTGCTTGCCCTGCCCCAGCACGATCGCCCAGGCCAGCACGAGCACGACGCCCGTGCGGATTGCCGTGCCCAGGTTCGAATCCACCCCCTCGATGCCGATCTTCCCCAGGATCGAGGTCAGGCTGGCGAAGACCGCCGAGAGCACGGCAAAAAACAGCCAGCCCTTGCCCTCCTGCTTTATCCCTGCGCTTTCCTTCTTCTCGATCATCATCAGTGTGCCCGCGCCGATGAGCACGAGGGCCGCAGCCTTGGCGAGGCTGACCGGTTCGCCCAGCAGCAGAAACGCCAGCACAACCGTCAGGATGACGCTCGACTTGTCAATCGGAACGACCTTGTTGATGTCCCCCAGCTGCAGCGCACGAAAATAGCAGATCCAGGAAGCGCCGGTCGCCAGGCCGGAGAGCACGAGGAACAGCGTCGTCCGCGCGCCGATCTCCCCCAGACCGGCCTGCGCACCCGTCAGAAACACCATCAGCCAGGAGAAGACGAGCACGACCGTCGTGCGCAGCGCCGTCGCCACGTTGGAATCCGTATGCCGGATGCCGACCTTCGCCAAAATCGAGGTCACGCCCGCAAACAACGCGGAGCCCAGCGCAAAAACTACCCACATGATTTCCATCTTCCTTCGCTTTGTTTTGCCGCCCTGGGGCAGACTGTTCCCGGTCCGTCGGACGCCTCTTCACCCCGCCGGGCGACTTTCTTCCATTATATTCCGGCGCATCTGCCTGTCAATAGAGGCGGCTTTCGCCGGTCCTTGCCGGCCGCGCACGCGTCGCCTGCGTCTTGCAGAAAAATTCATTTTATCTCCGCAATTTATTTTCATACCATATACAATGCATCTTCATATTCCCATATTTTAAAGGGAATTTACCCTTCTGCCCTCTCTGAACAGCCCTTTCTTTTCTGCATCGTTAAATTAATAACATTCAAGGTGATTTCTCGGCTTGTAAGATTTGCACAAATCCATTCAAAAAACTTGTCGCTTTCTTAATACGCAGAAACGTTTAATAATTGCAGTATTATTTTAATTTGTCGCGCTTTACCAAACTTCTCCAAGGGGGGTTTACATCGTTTTTCGGCTGTGCTATGATATCGCCCATCAGATGCGGGGCGCCGCAAAGCAGGCGATTCCCAACTCTGCTCACATAGATGTCCGCGTATGACGCGGCGAAGGAGGTTTTGAACAATGATGAACAACGACATGACCCTGAACGCTTCGGCTGGCGCCGCGAGCTGCGCGGCGCGTACCAGCACCCGCCAGTGCCTGCTCATGACGGCGCTCGTCACCTTTGCGCCGATGAGCCTGCTGGTGCTCTATCTGATCTCTCTGGCGTGCTGATCAGCCGAAAATGGTGTGCCCCGCTTCGGGGCAAAAGAAAAGGAGGTTCAACATCATGCTGAATTATACGATTCATGACGATGCGGCTGCGGTCGCTTTGAACAACCGCTTTACCGGCCGGGATGTGATGGAGATGCTGCGCTTTGCCGCTGGCACGATGTTCATTCCGATGGTGATGGTTGCACTGGTGACGCTCGCGGAGCTGATCTGAGCCCACTGCGGATCTCAAGACATTCCCATCCAGGAGGAATCACGCAACATGCTGAAAATGATTCGCCGTATTCTTTCCAACATGGGCGACGCGCTGATTGAGAGCAACGTCAGCCTCGTGTGGTACTGATCGGCTGAAAACCGCAAAAAACCGCCAGAGCCTCGCGCTCTGACGGTTCTTTTTTTGTGCTTTGGCAGAGGCGTCCCCAGCCTCACATCTCCATCGCCCGGCTCACGCTCCGATATCGTACGAACGCGTAGACGAGCATGCAGCACCAGCCGATGGCGCAGGCCCAGGCCGCTGCCGTCAGGCCGACGGCGGGCACGAGCAGATAGACCACAAGCGTGCGCACGGAGATCTGGATTGCGGTCGCCACAAGCGTCGTCTTCATCTCGCCCATGCCGCGGAAATAACCCTGTATGCCGTTGGTCATTCCGGGCAGCAGATAGAAAAACGCCATCCAGGTCAGATAGTCGACGCCCATCTGCACCATGCGCTCGCTGTCCTGCGCGGCAAACAGACGCATGACCGGCGTCCTGCAAAGCAGCGTCGCCGCGCAGATCAGCACGCCGTAGAAGAGCTCCAGCGTCATGCCGGTGCGCAGCGTCCTGCGCACGCGCTCCCTCTGCCCCGCGCCGCGGTTCTGCGCGACGCAGGTCATCATGCCCGAGGAGATGCTCTGTTCGGGGATACAGGCGAAGTCGTCCACGCGGCTGACGGCGTTGAAGGCCGCGATCATGCTGATGCCCTGTGCGTTGATGGCGCGCTGGATGAGCAGCTTTCCCACGGGCTGGCAGGCCTGCTGCAGCGCTGTGATTGAGCCACTGGCGACCGTCTGGGAAAGCAGCGCCCGATCGACGCGCATCTCCCGGAGCTCCAGGCGCAGCAGCGGCACATGGCGGCGCATATACACGGCGCACAGCAACACACTCACGCCCTCGGCGATGACCGTCGCCAGACCTGCCCCTGCGACGCCCCAGCGCAGCAGCGCCACAAAGAGCACGTCGAGCAGGCCATTGAGCACAGACGCCGCCGCCAGAAAGATCACCGGCGTGCGCGAATCGCCGACGCTGCGCAGCGCGGCGGCGAGGATGTTGTACTGGAATGTGAAGAGGAAGCCAACGAAGATGATCCGCAGATAGGTGTTGGCCTGGGAGAGGATCTCCGGCGGCACGCTCATCAGCGCGAGGAGATACGGCGAGAGCGCCAGCCCGACGGCAAAGACGAGCAGCGAGGCCGCCGCGCCGAAGAGGATGGTCGTGGCGACCTCTCGCCGCAGCGCGTCCTCATCCCCCGCCCCGTAGAACCGGCTCATCAGGACGGACGCGCCGATCGAAACGCCCGAGACGCCGAGAATCACGATCGTCATCACGGGATTCGCCGCGCTGACCGCCGCCAGCGCCCCCTCGCCCGCAAATTTGCCGATGAGGATGGAATCCACAGCATTGTACGTCAGCTGAAAGAAATTGCCCAGGATCAGCGGCAGCGCATAGGCCAGCAGATGGCGCGCAATGCTGCCCTCGGTCATTTTTCGCATGCTTGCCTCCATTCAGGAAAGACCCGGGATGTTCAGCGCCCGGGCAATCTGCTCAAGCTCCGCGAGCGTGTTCGCCTCCACGGGAATCCCTTCGCGCTCACGGCGCGCCTGCGTCTCAAACGCGCGCTCGCCGGGCGTCAGGATGCGCGCCTGCCCCGGCGCCCTTTCGCTCTCCCGCAGGCGACGCAGATACGCGCTCATGCGCGCATGGATGTCCGCCGGATCGCCGAACATCGCGGGATCAAACGCGAGGAAGAAGTGGCTCGTATGGTCGCCGTGCGCGCCGGACATGTCCGGTGACGTCAGTCCCTGGGCCAGCACGCCGGTCAGCGCCTCAACCATGATCGCCAGGCCGTAGCCCTTATGGCCGCCATGCATTTCGCCCTCTCCGCCCAGCGGCAGAATGCCGCCCATTCCCCCGGAGAGGATCGACGCGTTCATCCGCCCGGCATCGGTACAGGCACGCCCCTCGCCATCGATCGTCCAGCCCTCCGGCATCGGCTTGCCCCGCTTGGCATAGACCTCAACCCTGCCCAGCGTAACGACCGTCGTCGAGGCGTCAAACCAGAAGGGCACAGGCTCTGCCGGCATGCAGAAGGCCATCGGATTCGTACCCAGCATCATTTCCCGGCCAAAAGTCGGCACCATAATCGGCCCTGTATTGGTCATGGAGAACGACGCCAACCCCTCGCGCGCAGCCATCAGCGTGTAATATCCCGCGATGCCATAGTGCGAGGAATTGCGCACGGCGCACAGCCCGACGCCGGTTCTCTTCGCCTTGTCAATGGCCCTGCGCATGGCGAAGCAGGCCGTCAGCTGGCCCATCGCAAAATGTCCGTCGATCAGCGCGGAGACGGGCGTTTCCCTCAAGACCTCCGGCCTCGCACCGACGACGGCGCTGCCGGAGGCGAGGTTGTGATGGTAATACATCATGCGCTGCGCGCCGTGGCTCTCGATGCCGAAGAGATCCGCCTGCATGAGCACGTCGGCGATCTGCGCGGCCTCCCCGGCGTCAAAGCCCTCCGCCGCAAAGACGCGCTCCATGAACGCGCGAAGGCGCGGCGCGCTGACAATCCGATCTGTCATGGCTCCTCCTCAATCCTGCGGTACAGCCTGTAATGCCTGTCGGCATTCAGGTCGAACACCCCATCGCGCTCGGCGATCAGTTCGTAGCGCGCGCCGGGATCGCGCCAACTCGTCACGACGTAGTCGGTCAGCCCCTGCGCGAGATACCCGTCGATGGCCTCGCGCTTTTCCTGCGTTTCGAGGTTGTTGTCGGCAAAATAACGGCAGACGGGCGTGATTCCCGCCGCGAGATAGAATCCCTGATCGAGGCTGCTCAGGTCAAGGAGCGTCGCGCCCGGCTCCTGCGCCATGATCGCGGCGAACTCCGTCTGCGGCATGTCCTCCCTGCGAACCTGCGCCAGCGGCGCAGCGGCGCACAGCGACAGGCTGACCGGCACGACGGCAGCCGTCAGCACAAGCGCAGGCACACGCCAGCGCAAACCTCTCAACCGCCCAAGCGCCCAAGCCAGTGGGCAAAGGCCCAGCGGCGCAAGCGCGGCGAACACCAGCGCATAGTACGGATGCGCCATCTCGCCCCAATAGCAGGTCAGCAGCAGCAGCCCCGCGCCGGCGGGTATCGCCAGCGCCGCCAGCACGCAGCCCTTTTCCCGCCGCGCCAGCAGCCGGAGGGCCGCAAACGCGCAGCCGATCGCGGCCAGAATCGCGACGGCCGGGTTGATCGCGCTCTGCGTGCGCAGGTAGGCCAGCGCGTTCAATACATGCCCGGCCAGCGTCATCGGCTCGCCGCTGTAGGAGAACAGATTCTGCACAAAGTAGACCTCGATGCAGTCCCCGAGAATGCCGTTGGCCAGCAGGAACGCACAGACCGGCAGGAGCACGGCGGCGAAGCCCGCGAGCATCCAGAGGCCGGAGACGACCGCGCGGCCAAAGCCGCTCACGCGCCATTCCTCAAGCAGCCAGAACAGGCCGACGCCGAAGAAGAGCCCGCAGTCGGTGTACTTGATCGCGAACACCCAGGCCATCGCCGCGCCGAAGGCCGCGAGCCGGAGCGCGCTCCCTTCGCGCTGCCCTCCCCGCATAAACCGGCCCATCGCCGCAGTCACCGCGATGGTCAGCGCCGGCAGGCAGAATTCCTCCGCGCAGCCGCCCTGGTTGAAGGCCGTGCAGGCGACGGTCACCATCGCCGTCAGCGGAATGGCGCAGAGCGTCAGCTCCCCCTCACCAAAAAGCGATATCAGCCTCCACGCCGCCAGGAGCATGCAGAAAAGGGAAACCGCCTCCAGCAGATAGACGCCCAGGAACGACGTGTCACTGATGCAGGCCGCCAGGCCGTAGATCAGAAACAGCAACGGCCCCTTATGGTCGAACAGGTCGCGATAGGGCATAAGCCCCTCGCGCATACCGCGCCCGATCGTGAAATACAGGTTGGTATCCGTCCAGAAATTCGTCGCGTAGCGCGGCGAGCTGGTCGACGCGACAAACAGCGCCAGCAGCGCGCACAGCAGCGCCAGCGCCGACGCCGCGGACAGGAGACGCCTCTCCTCTCGTTTCATCAGCCTCTCCTCCTGTAGAGATAGAACATCTTGTTGATCCGGTCGCGCTCGTCATAGCCCGCATCCGTCGCGATGAGCTGGTAGCGGTCAAAGCGCTCGGGCAGCGGCGTCCAGGAGGTGACCACATAATCGGGCAGCGCCTCCTCGAGATACCGGTCGAGCTCCTCAGCCATCTCGTCAAGCGCCACGTTCAGCCGCACGAAGAAGCGCTCCTGCGGCAGCGTCCCGCTGACGAGGTAGAAGCCGTCGTCCAGATGCTTGTATTGCAGCAGCGTCGCACCCGGCTCGATATAGGCGCACAGCCGCCCCTGCGCCGTATCCTCGAGCCGCACGCCGCGCAGATAGGCGTTTGGGCTGCCAAGGACCGCGAGCCCCAGCGCCAGCGCCGACGCGCCGGCCAGCACAGCGCCGCCCCGCCGGCCGATCTCCTTGGGCAGATGCAGCAGCAGCGCCCGCAGGCCGAACACCGCAAACACCGACAGCGCCAGCGGACAATAGGGCCAGACGCGCCCGAGGAAGCAGACCGCGACCGTCTGGCACAGCGCCATCAGAACCGCCGCCAGGCGCGCCTGCGCGCGCTCCTCCCGGTCGATCAAAAGCGCGAGCATCCCGCCCGCCGCCGGCAGCACCCACAGCAGGTTGGCACGGATGTAGCGAAGCACATGCAATAGCGCCGGACCGATGCCCGCATCTGCCTCCGCGCCGTCGTAGAGGAAGATATTGTTGTAGATGTAAGCCTCGTAGGCGTCCCGCAGCGCGCCGTTGGCCGCAAAATACGCCGCCCAGAGCAGCACGGGCAGCAGCATGCCCGACAGAAACGCGGTGGCGCTCAGCAGCGCGCGCCTCAATCCGCCATGGCGCAGCGCAGTCAGCCCCTCCGCAAGGCAGAGTCCGATGAACAGACCGAGCATCGTATACTTGATCGTCGCGACGCCGCCAGCGAGCAGCCCGCAGGCGAAGAGCCGGCCGGGGCGCATCGGCCCTTCGTCCCGGTCATAGGCGTCAAGCGCCAGGGCTATGGCCCCCATCAGCAGCGGCAGGCAGAATTCCTCCGCGCTGTCTCCCCG
The DNA here is from genome assembly GCA_004556985.1 of Clostridiales bacterium. Classification (GTDB taxonomy): domain Bacteria; phylum Bacillota; class Clostridia; order Christensenellales; family Aristaeellaceae; genus Ventricola. Next base: position 52,814 of record SFFC01000001.1, read on the forward strand.
CGAGAACGCCGGGGAGACGAGCATGCACGCGCCCAGCAGCACAGCCCCCGCGAGCGAAAGGGGCTCGCTCAGACGCCTGCGCAGCAGCAGGCAGGCCGAATAGAGCGCCGCCGCCAAGCTGAGCACCTCCATGACGTAGACGCCCCAAAAACCCGAATCCGACAAGCAGGCCGCCAGCGCGTGAATCAGGTAGAGCGTCGGCCCCTTCTGCTCGTAGATATCGCGATAGAGCACGCCGCCCGCGCGCATGACGCGCCCAACCGTCAGCAGGCAATTCGCGTCTCCCCAGACGTTGAGCGGATAGAGCGGCGAGCACTGCGAGCAAAAGAGCAGCAGCAGCGCCGCCGCCAGCAGACAGAGCGCCCCGCGCCTCACGCGTTCCTTCATCGCAGCCCCTCCCTCATTCATCCACATAGGCCTCGATCTCCCGCAGAAAGGCATCGCCGTAGCGCTCGAGCTTGCCCGTGCCGACGCCATCCACGCGCAGCATCGCCGCGCGCGTTCTGGGCCTCTTGTCGGCCATATCGCGCAGCGTCGCGTTGGTGAAGATGATGAACGGCGGCACATGCTGCTCCTCCGCGATCCGCCGGCGCAGGGCGGTCAGCCGGGCGAGCAGCGCCTTGTCGACCAGGCGCTTCTGCGTCATGCGGCGCCCGTTTTCCCGCTGCGCGTCCGCCATGGGCAGCGTCATGCGGATCGGCTCGTCGCCCAGCAGCGCCTCCCGGGCGCGCGGGCCGGGCCGCAGCAGCGGATACTCGCCCTCCGTCACCTCGAGCACGTCGTCGACGATCAGCTCGTCGATCATCGCGCGCACGCTTTCCTCTCCCTCTGCGCGCAGGCAGCCGAACGCCGAGAGCTTGTCAAGCCCCCGCGCGCGGATGCGCTCGTCCTTCGCGCCGACGAGCACCCTGGCCGTCAGCGCCTTGCCGTAGCGCCCCTGCATCGCCATGACGCCGGAGACGATCTGCCCCGCCTCGCGGGTGACGTCGCGCTCCTGCGCCGCGTTCAGGCAGCCGGAACAGTTGCCGCATCGCGCCTTCGCGGGCCGCTCGCCGAAGTAACCGAGAATCCGCGTGCGCAGGCAGCCGCTGCCCGTCGCGTAAAACGTCATCTGCTTGAGCCGCTCCTGCGCGCGCTCAGCGACGACCTGCTGCGTCTGCGCATCCAGCTCGCTCTCCTCCTGGCCGTGCTCGATCAAAAACTGGTTGAGCCGCACGTCCGCCGGCTGATACAGCAGGCAGCAGACGGCCTCCTCGCCGTCGCGGCCCGCGCGCCCGGCCTCCTGATAATAGCTCTCCAGATCCTTGGGCATGTTGTAGTGGACGACAAAGGAGACGTTGGATTTATCGATGCCCATACCGAAGGCGTTGGTCGCGACGATCACCGGCACGCTGTCGGAGACGAAATCCTCCTGCGCGCTCCGGCGCTCCTCGTCGGGCATGCCCGCGTGATAGCCGACCGCGTCGATGCCCTCCTGGCGCAGCATTCTCGCGACCTCCTCGACGCCTTTGCGCGTGCCGCAGTAGACGATGCCGCTCTGCCCCTTATGCTCCGCGAGAAAACGCAGCAGCTCCGCGTCCCTGTCCTTGGGCCGACGCACCTCGAAGTAGAGATTCGGCCGGTCAAAGCCTGTGGAGATCTCGAAGGGTGCCTTCAGGTCGAGCAGGCGCACGATGTCGCGGCGGACGGACTCCGTCGCCGTCGCGGTAAACGCGCTCAGGCGCGGGCGCACGGGCAGCCGCCGGATGAACGGCTCGATCTGCAGATAGCCGGGGCGGAAATCCTGCCCCCACTGGCTGACGCAGTGCGCCTCGTCGACGACGACCTGCGCAATCTGCGCATGGCAGGCAAATTCGAGAAACAGCTCCGTCAGCAAGCGCTCAGGCGCAACATAGATGATCTTGTAGACGCCGTTTCGCGCGTTTTGCAGCGCCAGCATGAACTGGCGCGGCGTGAGCGAGCTATTGAGATAGGCCGCGCGCACGCCGTTTTGCAAAAGCGCGCTGACCTGGTCGCGCATCAGCGAGATCAGAGGCGAAACGACGAGCGTCACGCCCGGAAGCACGAGCGCCGGAATCTGGTAGCAGAGCGACTTGCCCGCGCCCGTGGGCATGACGGCCATCACGTCGCGCCCCGAGAGGATCGCCGCGATGACCTGCTCCTGTCCCGGCCGGAAATCGCCGTAGCCAAAGACCTCGCCCAGCGCCTGCCGCGCCGCCTCCATTGCCGTCATGCCGCTCCTCCTTCGTGCCCCGCGCGCCCAGCGGCGCGGATGCGCATATCGAATTTATTATAAGCCCCTGCGCTTGGGAGCGTCAAGCATAAGCCCGGCATTTTGTGCGCACGATACGCGCATGGAGGTGAGCGCCTTGAATCTCTATCCGAACCTGTATGCGCTGCTGGAAAGCGACTCCAACGCCCGCCGGCTCTTTGAGGGCGCGCCGCGCGAAATCCGCCGCCAGCTGCTTGTGCGCCAGCGGGATATCCGTTCCGTCGCGGCGTTGGATGCGGCCATTCAGAGCATTCGGGCATAAAAAGGGCGGCTTCCGCAGGGAAGCCGCCCTCGTTTTACACAGCGGGATTATTTCGCGAACTCCGTGCAGCGGGTTTCGCGAATGACGTTGACCTTGATCTGGCCCGGATACTCGAGCTCATTCTCGATGCGCTTGGCGATCTCGCGGGCGAGCACGGTCGTGCCCTCGTCGGAGATATCCTCCGGCTTGACCATGATGCGGACCTCGCGGCCGGACTGAATGGCAAAGGACTTCTCCACGCCCTGGAAGCTCGACGCAATCTCCTCGAGCTTCTCGAGCCGGCGGATGTAGTTCTCGATGGACTCGCGGCGCGCGCCCGGACGCGCGGCGGAAATCGCATCCGCCGCCTGAACGAGCACGGCCTCCACGGTCTGCGGCTCGACGTCGTTGTGGTGCGCGGCGATGCAGTGGATGACCTCGGGGCTTTCATGATAGCGCTTGGCCATCTCGACGCCCAGCTCGACGTGCGTGCCCTCAAGCTCGTGGTCGACGGCCTTGCCGATGTCGTGCAGCAGGCCAGCGCGCTTGGCGAGCGTGACGTCCGCGCCGAGCTCGGCGGCCATCAGGCCGGCCAGGTGGCTGACCTCGATCGAATGCTTGAGCACGTTCTGGCCATAGCTGGTGCGGTAGCGCATGCGGCCCAGCAGCTTGACCAGCTCATGATGGATGCCGTGCATGTTGGTCTCGAAGATCGCCTGCTCGCCGGTCTCGCGGATCTGGTTGTCGACCTCGCGGCGGGCCTTCTCGACCATTTCCTCGATGCGCGCGGGATGGATGCGCCCGTCGGCGATCAGCTTTTCCAGCGCGATGCGCGCGATCTCGCGGCGCACCGGGTCAAACGCGGAGACGATCACGGCCTCAGGCGTGTCGTCGATGATCAGGTCGACGCCCGTCGCC
>SFFC01000043.1 GCA_004556985.1 Clostridiales bacterium
AGGGTTTCGGCGAGCTCATCCGATTGAATGCAGGGCGAATCGGCAAACGCCTCGCAGAGCCGGGGCAGAATGCCGCCGGAAAAGTCGATCCTGCCGCAGTGCAAAAGGGCGTCGCGCTCCCTGCGCGCGAGCATGGCACGCTGCGTAGGCGAGAGCGGAAGGTTGTCCGGGGGAAGCAAGAGACGTATCATGGGATCATCACCTCCTCTGTATACATACACCCGAAGAGCCGGGAGGAACAGACTTGACTTTTGGACGGTTTTGTGGTAATATGACCATAACAAAACGAGAAAATTGGGGCGCATCCTTGCGGGGATGCGCCCCTTCTCATGCGGCGGGAGACGTTTTTCCCTCTTCCATTTCGGAGAAAAATGCTTTATAATGGAACGGATTATGGGGACATGTGCCTGATGAAAAGGAGAGAAAACCATGGCGCTTCGCAAAATCGTGTGTATTGAGGACGAGCTGCTTCGCAAGAAGAGCCGCCCCGTGGATAAATTCGACGAAAAGCTGCACAGGCTGCTCGACGACATGGCCGAGACGATGTACCACGCCAACGGCTGCGGTCTGGCTGCGCCGCAGGTGGCCGTGCTGCGCCGCGTGGTCGTGATGGACTGCGGCGACGGCCTCATCGAGATGGTCAATCCCGAGATTTTGGAGACCGAGGGCGAGCAGGACGGGCCGGAGGGCTGCCTCTCCGTGCCCGGACGCCGCGGCATGGTCAAGCGGCCGATGAAGGTGCGCGCGCGCTTCCAGGACCGCAACGGCGAATGGTACGAGATCGAGGGCGAGGAGCTGCTCGCGCGCTGCATCATGCATGAAACCGACCATCTCGACGGAAAGATGTATGTGGACATCATGTCCCGCGAGATCTTTGAGGATGAGGAGATCGACGAGGCGGAGGACGAGCAGTGAGAATTGTCTTTATGGGTACGCCGGACTTTGCCGTGCCGTCGCTTCGGGCGCTGTGCGAGAGCGGTTATGAGGTCGCCGGCGTGTTCTGCCAGCCCGACAGGCCCAAGGGGCGCGGGCACAAGCTGGCCGCCTGCCCCGTCAAGGAGGAGGCGCTGCGGCGCGGCATCCCGGTCTTTCAGCCGGAGCGCATCAAGCGGGAGGAGGGCGTGGCGCAGCTTCGCGCGCTGGCGCCCGATCTCTGCGTGACGGCGGCGTTTGGCCAGCTTCTCTCCCAGGAGATCCTGGATATTCCGCCGATGGGCACCATCAACGTTCATTCCTCGCTGCTCCCGCGCCACCGCGGCAGCGCGCCGATCAACTGGGCCGTCATGATGGGCGAGACGGTCACGGGCGTGACGACGATGTTCACCGACAGGGGGATGGACACGGGCGACATGCTCCTTCGCCGCGAGACGCCCATCGGCGAGCGGGAGACGGCAGGCGAGCTCAGCGACCGGCTCGCGCAGATGGGCGCGGAGCTGCTCATTGAGACGCTTCGCGCGCTTGAGGCGGGCACGCTTGTGCGCACGCCGCAAAACCCGGACGAGGCGACCTACGAGCCCAAGCTCGACAAGGAGACCGGGCGCGTCGACTTTTCGCGCACGGCGAGGGAGATCGACTGCCTCGTGCGCGGCGCGACGCCCTGGCCGGGCGCGTTTACGACGCTTGAGAGCGGCGAGACCATGAAGATCATGGAGGTTCACCGCGCGTCGGATGCGCCCTCGGGCGAGCCGGGCCGGATTGTCGCGGCGGACAGCCGCAGCGGGCTGGTCGTCGCCTGCGGGGACGGCGATGTGGAGCTTGTGCAGATTCAGATGCCTGGCGCAAAGCGCATGAACGCGCGCGATTATCTGCGCGGGCACACCCTGGAGACGGGCGTTTGCCTGGGAAGGAAATGAGCATGGCGGACAACAGAGGGCGCGACGGCGGTTACCGCGGCGCCGAAAGAAATAAGGACAGAAAGCCTGGCGAGAAGCGCGGGTTTGCGCCGCGCGGGGACAGGCCTGCATTTGGCGAGAAGCGCGATTCCAAGCGGCGCGCAGACAAGCCCGCGTATGGCGAGAAGCGCGAGTTCAAGCCGCGTGGGGACAGGCCCGCGTATGGCGAGAAGCGCGAGTTCAGGCCGCGCGGGGACAGGCCCGCCGGCAAGAAGCCGCTCGACCTTGCGCCGCGCCGCGTGGCGCTGGAGACGCTGCTGGACGTGAGCCGAAGCGACGCCTACGCCTCGTTGGCGCTTGACAAGCGGCTGGCCGCGGCGGGCCTGTACCACAGGGACAGGGCGTTTGTCACGCAGCTGGTCTACGGCACGCTGGAAAACCGCCTGACGCTCGACTGGCGCATCGACCAGTTCCTCGACGGCGAAAAGGAGCTCGATGCGACCGTGCGCGAGATTCTGCGCATGGGCGCCTATCAGCTCTTCTATCTCGACCGCGTGCCGGACATGGCGGCTGTGGATGAATCCGTCAGCCTGACGCGTGCGGTGGGCCTGGAGCCGCTGACGGGACTGGTAAACGCCGTGCTGCGCAGTATGATCCGTGGAAAGGAGAGCGTCGTCTGGCCCAAACCGCAGGAGGATCCGGTAAAGTACCTGTCCGTCATGTTCAGCGCGCCGGCGGATCTCGTGCGCCTGCTCATCGACGCCTACGGCGAGCACGGCGCGCTGGAAATCCTGCGCTATCGCCCGAAGGACCGGGACGTGACCGTGCGCGTCAACTACCTGCGCTGCGATGACGCGCGCCTGCGCAGCCTCTTCGCGGATGACGAGCTGGAGTTTTCCCCGGGCATCCTGCCGGGGACCTACAGGGTGCATCATGCTGGCGATCTGACGCGCATGCGCGCCTTCCAGAACGGGCTGTTCACGATTCAGGGCGAGAGCTCCGTGCTCGCGGCACGCATGGTCGGCGCCAAACCGGGCCAGACCGTGCTCGACGCCTGTGCGGCGCCGGGCGGCAAGACGGCCGTGCTCAGCGAGATGATGAACGACACGGGCCGCGTCTACGCGTGGGACACGCATGCCCACCGCGTGGAGCTCATTCGCGGCACGGCGAACCGCCTCAAGCTCGAGAACGTGCGCCCGGCGGTCAAGGACGCGAGCGTCGAGCGGCCGGATATGGCGATGACGCTCGATGCGGCGCTGGTCGACGCGCCCTGCTCCGGCACGGGCGTGATGCTGGAAAAGCCGGATGTCAAATACCGCGTGACCGGGGAGGGCGTCAGCCGGCTGATGGCTGTGCAGCGCGATATCCTCGACGCGGTCGCCCCGATGGTCAGGGTTGGCGGTACGCTGGTCTATTCGACCTGCTCGATTCTGCCCTGCGAAAATGCGGAGCAGGTGAAGGCTTTCCTTGCGCGCCATCCTGAATACGAGATGCTCCCGATGGCGGGCGAGCTGCCGCAGGCGCTCTCTGCGCAGGAGGGGGCCTACGGCCTGCAGATGCTCCCGCACAGGGACGGCACAGACGGCTTCTTCGTCTGCCGGATGCGCCGCGTGAAGGCGTAACGGGGGCCAGGATGGAGGAAAACATGGAAGTCCGGGGAGAGAGGACGCAGCTTCTCTCGATGACGCCGCAGGAGCTGGGCGAGTATCTGAGGGGGCTCGGGCAGCCGGCCTTTCGGGCCAAACAGCTCTTTGCCTGGCTGCATCAGGGCGTGCCGTTTGAGGGCATGACGAACCTGCCCAGGGCGCTGCGGGAAACGCTGCGGGAGAGCTGCATCGACAATCCCGTGCGCGTGCTGGAGACGATCACCTCCAGCCTCGACGGCACAGTCAAGCTGCTTTACGCGCTCCCCGACGGGCACGTCATCGAGGGCGTGCTGATGCGCTACAAATACGGCAACACGCTCTGCCTGTCCACGCAGGTGGGCTGCCGGATGGGCTGCTTGTTCTGCGCCTCGACGCTCGACGGCTGCGCGCGTAGCCTGACGCCCGGCGAAATGCTCGGGCAGATCGTCTGCGCCAACGGTGTGCTCGCGGCGCAGAGCGGGGACGGGAAGGAGCCTGCCCGCGTGGGCAACATCGTGCTCATGGGCAGCGGCGAGCCGTTTGACAACTACGACAATGTCGTCAAATTCCTGAACATTCTGCATACGGAGGGCGGGCTGTGCATCGGCATGCGCAGCGTTTCGCTCTCGACCTGCGGGCTCGTGCCGCAGATGCTCCGGTTTGCCGACGAGGGCCTGCCGGTGACGCTCTCACTGTCGCTGCATGCGCCCAACGACGAGGTGCGCCGGCAGCTGATGCCCATCGCCAGGCGCTACGCCATGGACGATGTGCTCTCGGCCTGCCGCCACTACATCGAAAAGACGGGCAGGCGTGTGATCTTTGAATACGCGCTGGTGCACGGCGTCAACGCCTCGCCCGAGCAGGCCGCCGAGCTGGCCGGAAAGCTGCGGGGCATGCAGTGCCATGTGAACCTGATCCCGCTCAACAGCGTGCCGGAGCGCGGGCTCCAGGGCGTCAGCGAGCGCGAGGTCGACATCTTCAGGCGCGCGCTGGAGCAGAGGAACATCTCCGTCACCCGCAGGCGCGAGATGGGCGACGATATCGAGGGCGCCTGCGGTCAGCTGCGCCGGCGGTACCTGGGGCAGAAGGAAAGCGATTGATCAGACACGGGCCGGGAAGAGCGGGCAGCCTTCTGCCCGGTGAGGAGGAGCAGATTGTGGCGGCGACGCTGAGAACGGATATCGGACGGCTGCGCAGGCAGAATGAGGACGCGGCGTGGATGGATGAATCGCGCGGCGTTTTTGCCGTGGCTGACGGCATGGGCGGCCACCTGGCGGGCGAGGTCGCCAGCGGCATGGCGATGGACGCCGTGCGGGAGCTGGCGCAGAGCGGCGTGGAGCCGGGCATCGAGGCGATGCGCAGCGCCGTGATGCGGGCGCACAGCGCGATTCTTTCCCATGCCGGGACACACAGGGAATGCGCCGGCATGGGCACGACGCTCTCGCTTATGTGGCGCGCCGGGCGGTTCATGTATATCGCGCATGTGGGCGACAGCCGGATTTATCGCCTGCGCGGCGGGAAGTTGGAGCAGATCACGCAGGATCATTCCCTGGTTGCGGAGCTCGTGCGCGCCAGGCTGATCACCGCCGAGGAGGCACGCCATCATCCCCGCCGCAACATCATCACGCGCGCGCTGGGCACGCAGGGGGACAATACCCCCGACATGCTTGCGGCGGATACGCGAAGCGGTGACCTGTGGCTTTTGTGCACGGACGGCCTCACGGGCATGGTGCCGGATGCCGAAATCGAAAGGACGCTTTTGAGCCTGCCGCTTGAAGAGGCTGCGGACAGGCTGATTGAGCTTGCGCTTAAGGCGGGCGGCAGCGACAACGTGACGCTGATTCTCTACCGGGACGAGGAGGATTCGACGTGGAATCGAGACTGATCGGGAAAATCGTCAGCCGCCGGTTCCGCGTCGAGGATGTGATCGGCCGGGGCGGCATGGCGATTGTCTATCGCGCGTTTGACCTGAGGAGCCATCAGACCGTGGCGCTCAAGGTGCTGCGCGAGGAATATGAAAGCGACCCGGAATACCTGGAGCGCTTCAAGCGCGAGGCGGAGGTCTGCCGCAAGCTGAACCACCCCAACGTGGTCAACATGATCGATTCGGGCCGGGTGGGCGGCGTGTCCTACATCGCGCTTGAATACGTGGACGGCAAGACGCTCAAAGAGATCATCACGGATTCCGGCAGCCTGGGTCAGGAGCAGGCCGTGCGCTTCACGCTGCAGATTTTGGCTGCGCTCTCGCATGCCCATCAGCGGGGCATCGTCCACAGGGATGTCAAGCCCCAAAACGTGCTGGTGACCCGCAGCGGACAGCTCAAGGTGGGCGACTTCGGCATTGCCGGCATGGCGGATACCAAGACGCTGACCTCCGACGGCAACGTCATGGGCTCCGTACATTATTTTTCGCCTGAACAGGCCAAGGGTATGAAGGCGACGGCGGCGTCCGACCTGTATTCCGTCGGCGTGATCCTTTACGAGATGCTTTGCGGGCACGTGCCCTTTGAAGGCGAGACGGCGGTCTCCGTTGCAATGATGCACCTGATGGAGACGCCCAAGCCCATCGAGGAGGAGGCGGAGGTCTGCCGCGCGGTCGAGCTGATCGTCAAGAAGGCGCTGGAAAAGCAGCCCCAGGCGCGCTACCAGAACGCCGACGCGATGATCCGCGATCTGCGCCGGGCCCTGCGCCATCCGGACGGCGCGTTCATGGAGCAGCGGCATCATCCCGTTCAGGAGACGCACCGCAACGCCGTGCAGCAGATCCGCAAGAAGAAGCGGGAGCAGAGCACGGCGGCGCGCATCATCACGGTCGGCGTGCTGCTGCTGCTGGCGCTGCTGATCGCCGTGGCGGGCTTTCGGCTGTATCTTTCCCTCTTCGTCTATACGAGGGTGCCTGATCTGACGGGGCTCGACGAGGCGACTGCGGTGAAGATGGTCGAGAGCATGGGCTTTGAAACCGATCTGCTCTACGCCTACAGCGCGACGCCCGAGGGATATGTCTGCTCCCAGAGCCCGCAGGCCGATCAGGAGTGCAAGCGGGGCGGCACGGTGATCGTCACGGTTTCCAAAGGCAGCGGGCTGGTTTCCGTGCCCCGTCTGACCTCCATGACGCTGGAGGAGGCGCTCGATGCGCTTGCGGCGCAGGGCCTTGCGGCAGGTGAGACGGAGACGGTGCCCAGCGAGATGATGCGCGGGACGGTCATCGCGCAGAGCCCGGAGTCGGGCGTCAGCGCGCAGCTGGGCAGCAGCGTCTCCCTGACGGTCTCCGGCGGACGCGTAATCGTGCCCGAGCTCGTGGGCCAGCGCGAGGAGGAGGCGCTCTCGCGCATCGAATCCGTCGGGCTTGTCCGCGGATTCATCACCTACGAGAACGTGGACAGCGCGAGGCAGGACGGCATCGTGCTCTCGCAGTCGCTGGAGCAGTTTTCGCAGGTGCTCCCCGGCAGCGAGATCGAGATGACCGTGGGCTACTACGACAAGCGCAAGTACGCCGCCAACGTGAGCGTGACGGTCGCCGTGCCTGCGGAGGGCGTCGGCGTACGCGTCACGCTGGTAGGCGAGGACGGCAAGGAGAGCGACATGTACGCCGCGACGCTGACCGATCCGGGTGAAACGAGGATTGACGTGACGCTGCGCAGCGAGCAGAGCGGCGTGATGACGTGGCGGCTGTATCTGGACGGCAGCTTCAGGAGCGAAGCGACGGCCGTGCTGCAGTAAAGGGCGCGGCGGAGCGCCGGAAATGGGGCCTGGCCCCGGCAGGTGAATGGATGACAGGAAAGATCATGCGGGGCATCGGCAGCTTTTACACGGTGCTCTGCGACGAGGACGGACAAGAATACACGCTGCGCGCGCAGAAAAAGCTGCGCCATCAGCACATGACGCCGATGGTCGGCGACGCCGTCCGCTTTACGCCCGGCCAGGGCGAGGAGAACGGATGGCTGGAAGAGATCCTGCCCCGGCGCAGCGTCATGGAGCGGCCGAGCGTCGCCAATGTCGACATGCTGATGCTGGTGCTGGCGAGTGTGCCGCAGCCGGATCTGCTGCTTTGCGACAAGCTGATTCTGCGCGCGCGCAAGGGCGGCATGGCGCCGGCGATCTGCGTCAACAAGATCGATCTGGGGACGGAGCTGGCGCAGGAGATCGCGCAGGAATACGCCGGCACGGAGCTGCGCGTATTCTCCGTCAGCGCGAGGACGGGCGAGGGCATTGCTGCGCTCCGGGAGCAGATGTGCGGCAGGGTGACCTGCCTGGCGGGGCAGAGCGCCGTAGGCAAGAGCTCGCTGCTCAACGCGCTCTTCGGTCTCTCGCTGGAGACCGGCGGCCTGAGCCGCAAGACGGAGCGCGGAAGGCATACGACCCGGCGGGCGGAGATGATGGCGCTTGACGGGATGTTTGTGCTCGACACGCCGGGGTTCAGCCTGCTGGAGCTTGAAAAGGGGATTGAGCCGCAGGACTTTGCGCAGCTCTACCCGGAATACAACGCGCTGGCGGGCGGCTGCCGGTTTCAGCCCTGCCTGCATGACAGGGAGCCGGGCTGCGCGGTGCATGCGGCGGTCGATCGCGGGGAGCTGAGCGAGGCGCGCTGGGCGCGCTACCGTGAGCTGCTCGGCGAGGTCAGAGAACAATGGAAGGGACGTTTTGTATGACGACGATTTCTGCATCCGTGCTCGGCGCGGACCTGATGAACCTCGGCGCGGAGCTTCGCCGGGCGGAGCAGCTGGGCGTGACCTGGCTGCATCTTGACCAGATGGACGGCCATTTTGTGCCCAACATCAGCTTTGGCCCGGATTTTGTCGCGGCGATGCGCAAGGCGACGGGGCTGTTTCTCGACGTCCACTTGATGCTCAGCCATCCGATGCGCTACATCGACGCCTACGCGGACGCGGGCGCGGATCTGATCGTCGTGCATGCGGAGGCGGAGGACGACCCGCAGGCGGCGCTGCGCGCGATCGCGGCGCGCGGCATCAAGGCGGGCATCTGTATCAAGCCGGGCACGCCGCCGGAGGCCATTCGACCGCTGCTGCCGCTATGCGATCTCGTGCTGGTGATGACGGTGGAGCCGGGCTTCGGCGGGCAGAGCCTGATGGAGGACTGCGTCGCCAAGCTGCCCGTGCTCAAGGAGATGATCGCCAAGACCAGCAGGGACATCCTGCTGGAGGTCGACGGCGGCGTCAAGCTGGGCAACGCGCGGCGCGTCATCGAGGCGGGCGCGGACGTGCTGGTGATCGGCACTGGGCTGTTCCGGGCACCGGATCCGCAGGCCGTTGTGGACGCTGTCAGGGCCGGGGGCGCGGCATGAATGCGCTGATCGTGCTGGGCGGAGACCGCCCGGACGGTGCGCTGCTCGAGCGCTGCATGCAGGAAAGCGACCTGACCATCGCGGCGGACAGCGGGCTTTCCGCGTTTGACGCGCTGGGGCTGATGCCCGATCTGCTGGTGGGCGACATGGATTCCGTCGATCCCGCCGTGCTGGCGCGCTACGAGGGCTGCCTGCCCGAGCATCGCCTCAACTGCATCAAGGACGACACTGATGGCGTGGATGCGCTCGATCTGGCGATCGCGCGGGGCGCGGACGAAATCACGCTGCTGGGCGCGCTCGGCGGGCGGCTCGATCATGCGATGGCGAATCTGATGCTGCTCGTGCGCGCGCACAGGCGCGGCGCATCGGCGCAGATCCTGGATCGCAGCGTGTGCATTTTACGCGTGGACGGCGAGACCGTGCTGCGCGGCGCGAAGGGCGATACGGTTTCCTTCCTGCCGCTGGGCGAGGCATCCGGCGTGACGCTCAAGGGCTTTTTCTATCCGCTGCGGGACGCGACGCTCAAAAGCGACTATCCGCTGGGCGTGAGCAATGTCGTGACGCAGGAGGAGGCCGTCGCGCAGGTAAAGCGCGGCGACCTGCTGATGTTTCATTACCGTGGAACGCTTTGAGGCATCCATGCGGAGTACGGTTTTTCTTCATAAGAGGATTTTCCTTTGCCGGAAGTCTGGCGGAAGCTGATGGGCTTCCGCTTCTTTTTGGCCGGGCGGCGTATTTTTGACGACTGAATTTACAAAACAGATAGGTTTTTGACAAAGCATGTCGAATCTTTCTTGTAACCCGTTCGCCGTTTTCGGGGCGGCAAAAAGCGAAGGAGGGATGCGGTTTGACGATCAAGGAAAGGCTCGAGCAGCAGGAGAGGGAAAACCTGGGGCCGTATGCCAGGCTGAGCAGCGAGACCCGGGGTCGGGAGCGTCCGATCTCTCAGGACGACATGCGCACGGAGTTTCAGCGCGACCGCGACCGCATCCTGCACTGCAAGTCGTTTCGCAGGCTCAAGGGCAAGACGCAGGTCTTCATTTCGCCTCAGGGCGATCACTACCGTACCCGGCTGACGCACACGCTCGAGGTGACGCAGGTCGCTCGGACGCTGGCGCGCGCGCTCCGGCTCAATGAGGATCTCGCGGAGGCCATCGCGCTGGGACACGATCTGGGCCATACGCCCTTTGGCCACACGGGTGAGGACGCGCTTGACAAGCTGATCGACGGCGGATTTGTTCATCGCGTGCAGAGCCGGCGCGTGGTCGAGGTGCTTGAGCGCGGCGGAGAGGGACTCAACCTGACCTGGGAGGTGCGCGACGGCATTGAGCATCACTCCGGCAAGGTGCGCCCCGCGACGCTGGAGGGCTGCTGCGTGCATCTGGCAGACCGCATTGCGTATATCAACCACGACATCGACGACGCGGTGCGCGGCGGCGTGCTGCGCGAGGACGAGCTGCCGGAGCGCTCGCTCAAACGGCTGGGGCGCACGCACGGCGAGCGGGTGGGGACGATGATTTCAAGCGTTGTGCGCTATTCGGAGGACAAGGACGACGTGCAGATGGAGCCGGAGATCTGGGACGAGCTGATGGCCCTGCGGGCGTTCATGTTTGAGCGCGTGTATTCCCGCGACTGGGCCGCCAACGAATCCCAGAAGGCGGAGCACATCGTTCGCGAGCTCTTCATGTACTATATGGAGCATCCGTCGATGATGCCCAACGAATACATGGAGATCGCATATCGCGAGGGCATGCAGCGCGGCGTCTGCGATTATGTGGCCTGTATGACCGACGCATTCGCCGTCAAGACGTATCAAAAGCTGTTTATTCCGCCGTTTTTTGACGGAATTGGATGAAACGGAAACCATTTGCGCGAAAAAAGTGCATTAAACATGCAGGAATGTGAAAACGCGCGGCGAAAAAGAGTAGGGCAGCGAAGGCGGTGAACGGTGTTGGCAGGCAGATTTCCACAGGCATGGCTCGATGAGCTTCGCGAGCGCGCCGACATCGTGCAGGTCGTCTCCCGCTATGTGCAGCTCACCCCCAAGGGCGCGCGGTACTGGGGACTTTGCCCCTTTCACGGGGAGAAGACCGCGTCCTTCTCGGTCAACCCGCAGCGGCAGATGTATTACTGCTTTGGCTGCCATGCGAGCGGAAGCTCGGTCAACTTCGTCATGGAGATCGAGCATCTCGAGTTCCGCGACGCGGTCAAGCTGCTGGCGGAGCAGGTTCACATGGAGTTGCCCCAGATGGTCGAAAGCCGGGAAAGCGCTGCCTCGCGCAGCGAGAAGGAGCGGCTTTACGAGGCCAACCGGCAGTGCGCGCGGTTTTTCCACGCGCAGCTCTGGAAAAAGGAAAACGAGCAGGTGCTTTCGTATCTGTACGGGCGCGGGCTCGACGACGGAACCATCCGCGTCTTCGGCCTGGGCTCGACGCCGCCCCGCATCGACGGCGCGACCCTCGCGCTGCGCGAGCAGGGCTTTACGGACGACGAGCTCGTGCGCGCCGGCATCTCCGTTCGGCGGGACGGGCGGGTTTACGACATGTTCCGCCAGCGGGCGATCTTTCCCATCATTGACGCGCAGGGGCACGTGCTCGGCTTCGGCGGGCGCGCGCTGGGCGACGCCAAGCCCAAATACCTCAACACGGGAGACACGCCCGTCTTCAACAAGAGGCTGGGCGTGTTTGCGGCCAATCTGCTCAAGAAGCAGCGCGGGCTGAAGCGCGTCATCCTCGTGGAAGGCTACATGGACGTGGTTTCGCTTGTGCAGGCTGGCGTTCCGGGCGTCTGCGCGACGCTGGGCACGGCGCTGACGATCGAGCAGGCGCGCCTGCTCAAGCGCTACGCGCCGGAGATCTGGGTCTCCTACGACGGCGACGCGGCCGGCCAGCACGCGATTCTGCGCGCGCTGGATATCTTCGAGGAGGAGGGCGTGCGCGCCCGCGTGCTCGATTTTCCGGGCGGCATGGATCCGGACGAGTTCATCCGGGCCTACGGGCCGCAGGGGCTTGAGCAGCTCGAGCCGATGGAAGCGACGGATTACCGCATGAAGCAGGAGATGGCCGGGCATGATCTTTCCACACAGGAGGGTCGAACGTCCTACGCGATCGCCTGCTCCAAATATCTGGCGCGGGTGAAGGAGCCCGTCGAACTGGAAAACTACATTCAGAAGCTGATGATCTCCACCGGCTTCACCCGGGAGGTGCTGCTGGCGCAGATCGGGCGGACGGAGCTCATCGCCAAGGACAGGCAGGCGACCTACCGCCGGGCGGCCAGGCCGCTGGAGGAAAAGGCGGAGGGCGTCGATATGGAGACGTCGACCGCCGAGAAGCAGCTGCTGCTTCTGCTAGCGGAGGGACGGTTGGAGGCAGGCGCCGTTGCGGCGGACGACTTCATCACCCCGCAGCGCCGGGACATGGCGCAGAAGCTGCTCTCCGGCATGACGCCGGGCGCAATTCTTGAGGAGATTGACGACGAACAGGAGCGTGCGCGCGCGGCGCAGGTTTTTCAAAGGGACAGCGGTGCGGACGCGGAGCAGGAGCTGCGCATGGCGGGCGACTGCCTGCGGATTCTGCACAGAAAACGCATCGAACAGCGCATTGCCGAGCTGACGGCCCAGCTTCCCGGTCTCAAGGGAGAGGACAAGCGCAGTACGCTTTTGAAAATACAGGAACTGACGAAGGAAAGACAGACGGCCGGAAGAAAGGAATGATTTCTTATGGCACTGACAAGGGAACAGGCCCAGCAGAAGGTCAAGGAGATTCTGGACCTCGCTCGCAACGAAAAGAAAACCCTGACCTATCAGGAGGTCATGAACAAGCTCGGGGAGCTTGATATTGATGCCGATGCGATTGACGCCGTGTTCGAGACGCTGGAGGCTGAGGGCTTTAACGTCATCAGCGGCGCGGGCAGCGAGCCCAACGCCCTGGCTCCGGATGTGCCGGAAGCGGAAATTGACCTCTCCGTGCCAGAGGGCGTGAGCATTGACGATCCCGTCCGCATGTACCTCAAGGAGATCGGCAAGGTGCCGCTCCTGACGGCGGAAGAGGAAATCGAAATCGCCAAGAAGATGCTCGAGGGCGGCCCGGAGGCCGAGGCGGCCAAGAAGAAGCTCGCCGAGGCCAACCTGCGCCTGGTCGTCTCCATCGCCAAGCGCTATGTCGGCCGGGGCATGCTCTTCCTCGACCTGATTCAGGAGGGCAACCTGGGCCTGATCAAGGCGGTCGAAAAGTTCGACTACACCAAGGGCTTCAAATTCTCGACCTACGCGACCTGGTGGATCCGCCAGGCGATCACCCGCGCCATCGCCGACCAGGCGAGAACCATCCGCATCCCGGTGCACATGGTGGAGACGATCAACAAGCTGATCCGCGTCAGCCGCCAGCTCCTGCAGGAGAAGGGCCGCGAGCCGCAGCCGGAGGAGATCGCCGAGGCGATGGGCATCAGCGTGGAAAAGGTGCGCGAGATCATCAAGATCGCGCAGGAGCCGGTTTCGCTGGAAACGCCGATCGGCGAGGAGGAGGATTCCCACCTCGGCGACTTCATCCAGGACGACGACGCGCCGCCGCCCGCGGAGGCCGCTTCCTTTACGCTGATGAAGGAGCAGCTGATGAGCGTACTCGACACGCTGACGCCGCGCGAGAAGAAGGTGCTCTCGCTGCGCTTTGGCCTGGAAGACGGGCGCCAGCGCACGCTCGAGGAGGTCGGCCAGGAATTCAACGTCACGCGCGAGCGCATCCGTCAGATTGAGGCGAAGGCACTGCGCAAGCTGCGCCATCCCAGCCGCAGCAAGAAGCTCAAGGATTATCTGGAGTAATCGGTCAAAGGATGACTGTGTTGGAAATAAAGCGAGGGATTGATGTCCCTCGCTTTTGATAACCGGGAAAGACGGAGAGGAGGAAGCCGATGATCAGGCTCGACGAGAGGCTCGGCGCCATCGCAGATCTCGTTCTGGAGGCCGTCACAGGCCGCGAAGCGCCCTGCGCGGCGGACGTAGGCTGCGATCACGGCTTTCTGACGGCCGGGCTGCTGGAGCGGTGCCCGTCGCTGACGATCCTCGCCAGCGACGTCAGCGCCCCGTCTTTGCAGAAGGCGCGCGAGCTGCTGGCCTCGCTGAGGCTGGCTTCGCGGGCAAGGCTGAGCGTTGCGGATGGGCTTGCCGCGATCGACAGGCCTGTCGACGCGATCGTCATCGCGGGCATGGGCGCACAGACGATTCTCAAGATCGTCGGGGAAGGCAGAAAACGCATTGGAAACGCCGCGTTGATCGTGCAGGCGAATGTCGATCTGCCCGTGCTCCGCGAGGGCCTGGCGGCGCAGGGCCTAGCCATTGAAAGGGAGGTCTATACCCGTGCGGCCGGGCGGCACTATGTGACGATGCTCGTGCGCACCGGCCGGGGTGAAATGCCGGATGCGCGCGCGGCGCTGCTGGGCACGGCGGTGGACGGCGTGCGCGACGGGGAACAGAGAAGCTATTTCGCCTGGCAAAGAGGTGTGCGCGTGCGCGAGATGGAGCGCGTCGCGCCGCTGCAGACGGAGCGGGCGAAGGAACGCATCCGGCTCAGCAGCCGGGAACTGACGTGGATTTCGGAGGCACTTGGCATGAAAAACTGTACGGTTTCGGATGTGGAACAGCTGGTGGGCGGCATCGCGCCCTATGAGCTTGCAGAGGAATGGGACAACGTCGGGCTGCTGGTCGGCCATGCGGGCGCGCAGGTCACGCGTGCGCTCGTCGCGCTCGACCTGAGCATGGGCGTTGTTGAGGAGGCGAAGGCGCTGGGCGCGCAGCTGATCGTGACGCATCATCCGATCATGTTTTCCGCGCGCAAGCGGCTGACGGACGCCGACAGGGAGGGGCGGCTGATGCTCGCGCTGGCGGAGGCCGGCATCGCGCACATTGCAGCGCATACGAACCTGGACAGCGCGCCGGGCGGCGTCAACGACACGCTGATGGCGGCGATGGGCGCCAGGAACGTCCGCGGCGAGGGATTCGTCCGCGTGGGTGATCTGCCCGAGGGCATGACGCTTGGCGCGCTGGCGCAGCGCGCGAGGACAAAGCTCAAGGCGGAGGTGCGCGTCTACGGCGCGGCGGATACGGTCGTGCATGCGCTGGGCTGCTGCTCCGGCGCGGGCGGCGGCGAGGTTGCGCCGGCCAGGGCGCAGGGCGCGGATTGCTTTATCACCGGCGAAATCCGGCATCATGAGGCGCTCGACGCGGTGGATGCCGGCGTCTGCGTACTGGAGGCAGGGCATTTCGAAACGGAAAATCCCATCTGCGAAGTGCTGCGCACGGCTTTACAAAATGCCGCCGATGAGATACAATATAACTTGACGGTTTTTTGCTCGAAGGGCAATCCCTTTGGGCGTTTGAATGGATGAGGAGGGCCTTACCTTGGAACAGTATGAACGTTTGTGGCAGTATCAGCAGGTCGATATGGAGCTCGATCAGTATGAAAAGGAGATGCGCGGCAACAGCAACCGCAAGGAGCTGCTCAAGCATCGCGATTTCCTGCTCGAGCAGCAGAACGTCCTCAAGAAGATCGAAGCCGACGTGGAGATCATGAGCGACCGCATGGAGGCGCTGGCCGATGAGATCACGCGCCTGAGCGGCTCGGTTTCCGAGGCGACGGCAAACTTCGAGGCGAACCGGCCGCAGGATATTGAGGAGGCCCGCAAGCAGATCGCGGCTATCCAGAAGCTGATCAGCACGATCTCCCGCTACGAGGCGGAGCTGGCCAAGATGCGCAAGGACTCCGAGGCGCGCGACCGCCAGCAGCGCGAGGTTCGCGTGCGCGCGGCGAAGGCGAGGGCCGAGTTTGACCGCATCAAGGTCATCTACGACGATGAATACAAGGTTGCGGCGGTGAAGCTGGACGCGCTCAAAAAGAAGGTGGCCAAGGAGGCGGAGGGCATCGACCCTGCGCTGATGGAGAAATACAAGGCTATCAAGCGCCACTCGACGCCGCCCATCACGCGGATTCACGACGACCGCTGCGGCGGCTGCAACATGCAGCTCCCGGCTGCGGACATGAATAAGATCCGCACCGGCGCGCCGTATGTTGAATGCGAGAACTGCGGCCGGATCATCCTGGTCAAATAAGACGCAAAGCTGAACGACAGAGGGACATGCCAGAAGAGAGCTGTCCCCTCTGTTTTGGAGGGAATGCCATGGACAGTCTTGCGCAAGCCGATGCCTTTTTTGCCGGCAGAGCGGAGGCATGGGCCGTCTTTGAGGCGTTGCGGACGGCGCTTTGCACGCGCTTTCCGGATACGCAGCTGCGCGTGATGAAAACCTGTATCTCCTTTGACGATCCGAAGCCGTACTGCTATGTCTCGAAGCCAAAGAACAAGGCGCAGCGCGGCATCGTGGTCACGTTCAGCCTGCGCGAGCGGATGGAAAGCCCGAGGTTTATGAGGGTCGTGCCGATCTCAAAATCGCGCTTTACCGTGCATGCGCTTGTGCAGGGCGCGCAGGAAGCCGACGGGGAGTTGCTTTCGCTGATCTCGTTGGCGAGAAGCCAGCGTTGACAAGAGCGCGGTTCTTATGGTATAATCCCTTCCGTTTGTGAGGCTGCCGGGCGGCCGCGCGCCGCAAGGTGTGAGGAAAGTCCGAGCTCCATAGGGCAGAGTGCCGGGTAACACCCGGCGGGGGCGACCCCAGGGAAAGTGCAACAGAGAGATACCGCATGTCTTCGGACATGTAAGGGTGGAAAGGTGAGGTAAGAGCTCACCCGCGGCCTGGCGACTTGTCCGCGATGTAAACCCCGCTCGGAGCAAGAAACGAAAGAGCGCTTGAGACGGCCCGTCGAGCTCTCAGGATTTCGCTTGAACCCATCGGCAACGATGGGTCTAGATAGATGACCGCCGATTACAGAACTCGGCTTACAGGCAACGCTCACAGACATTTTTTAAAAAAGGCGGCGCCGCTCTTTGCTCCCGGTCGGGGCAGGGGCGGCGCTTTTTTCGGATCAAACCGATGGAAACCGCTCCTTTTTCCGAAGAAACCGGCGGAAAATCCGTTTTTTCTCTTGCTTTTTTGCAAAGGATATGGTATGATCTGACGGAAAACGCACCTGCGCCTGTTTTCGTGCGCCTGCCGGGCTTCCGGTCCGCGCGATCAAAAGGGCTCAGGGAGGGTTTAATCAAAAGGAGGAAAAAAAACATGGCAGTAATCTCTATGAAGCAGCTGCTCGAGGCCGGTGTCCACTTTGGCCATCAGACCCGCCGCTGGAACCCCAAAATGGCGCCGTACATCTTCACCGAGCGCAACGGCATCTACATCATCGACCTGCAGAAGACCGTCCGCAAGATCGACGAGGCGTATGCTTTCGTGCGTCAGGTTGCGATGGAGGGCAAGAGCGTCCTGTTCGTCGGCACCAAGAAGCAGGCCCAGGAGTCCATCGAGGCCGAGGCCAAGCGCTGCAACATGTTCTATGTCAACAACCGCTGGCTGGGCGGCATGATGACCAACTTCCGCACCATCAAGACCCGTATTGCTCCCCAAGAAGGAAGTCATCAAGCTCATCGCCGAGCGCGAGAAGCTCACTGAGAATCTCGGCGGCATCCGCGAGATGAAGAACCTGCCGGGCTGCCTGTTTGTGGTTGACCCGCGCAAGGAGCACATCGCCGTCACCGAGGCGCGCGCGCTGGGCATTCCGGTCGTCGCCATCGTCGACACCAACTGTGATCCGGACGAGATCGACTACGTCATCCCGGGCAACGATGACGCCATCCGTGCTGTCAAGCTCATCGCCGGCAAGATGGCCGACGCTGTGCTCGAGGGCAAGCAGGGCGAGCAGGCCGAGGTCGCTGAGGCGAAGTAATCTCCGCCCCAACCTCAAACGGATTTGAACTGTACTGGAGGAACGACTTATGGCTAATATTACTGCTGCTCTGGTCAAGGAGCTGCGCGAGCGCACCGGCGCTGGCATGATGGACTGCAAGAAGGCGCTCGTCTCCTGCGACGGCGATATGGACAAGGCGATCGACTTCCTGCGCGAGAAGGGCCTTGCCGCTGCCGCGAAGAAGGCCGGCCGCATCGCTGCCGAGGGCATGGTCGACTGCTACGTCTGCGAGACCTGCGGCGTGGGCGTCGTCATCGAGGTCAACTGCGAGACCGACTTCGTCGCCAATACCGACCGCTTCAAGGCGCTGTGCCGCGATTTTGCCAAGCACGTC
>SFFC01000155.1 GCA_004556985.1 Clostridiales bacterium
GCGACCACCTGTGCGCCTGCTGGATGAACGTGAAGGACGGCATGGAGCGCGGCGTCGTGCGCACGGACGAGCGCGGCGAGATCACCGCGATCGACCTGGAGGGCACGCTCGGGGCGGCCAAGGAAGGAGCGGCACAGTGAGCGAAGAGAGAACCGCGGCGAATGCGCCGCTTGTCGAGGTCAAGAACCTCAAGCTGTATTTCCCGATTTCCTCGGGCTTTCTCAAGACCGCGATGCTCAAGGCCGTGGACGACGTGTCCTTCACGATCGGCCGGGGCGAGACGCTCGGCCTGGTCGGCGAATCCGGCTGCGGCAAGACGACTGTCGGCCGCACGCTGCTGCACCTGTACACGCCGACTGCCGGCGAGGTCATCTTCGACGGCAAGCGCGTGGACAAGACGACGATGAAGGAATTCCGCCGCCGCGCGCAGATGGTCTTTCAGGACCCGTATTCCTCGCTGAATCCGCGCATGACGGTCGGAGATATCGTCGCCGAGCCGATTGACGTGCATAAGCTCTGCAGGACGAAGCAGGAGCGCAACGAGCGCGTGCGCGAGCTGCTGGATACCGTCGGCATCTCCAGCGAGCAGGCGACCCGCTACGCACACGAGTTTTCCGGTGGCCAGCGCCAGCGCATTGGCATCGCGCGCGCGCTCGCCTCGAACCCGGAATTCATCGTCTGCGACGAGCCGGTCTCCGCGCTGGATGTCTCCATTCAGGCGCAGGTCGTCAACATGCTCGAGGATCTGCAGCATCAGATGGGCCTGTCCTATCTGTTCATCGCGCACGACCTGAGCGTCGTCAAGCACATCTCCAACCGTATCGCGGTGATGTATCTCGGGCACATCGTCGAGCTGGCGGAGTCGAACGAGCTGCACCGCCACCCGGCGCATCCCTACACGATCTCGCTGCTCTCCGCCGTGCCGATTCCCGATCCGAACCGCGCAAGGGAGAGCAAGCGCATCGTCCTGGAGGGCGACGTGCCCAGTCCGATGCGCCTGCCCAGCGGCTGCCCGTTCCGCACGCGCTGCTCCCGCGCCACGGCGAAATGCGCCGAGTGCCGTCCGGAGCTGCGCGAGGTCGCGCCGGGCCATGTCGCCGCCTGCCATAACCTGTGAAAGATGCTTCCCCGCTGCCTGATTGAACCGTCGAAGACGTTTCAATACATTCCCAGGAATCCTATTTTTTAAAGGAGGAATATCCAATGAAAAAGCTTCTTGCTCTCGTGCTGGCGCTCGTCATGGTGATGGCGCTGGGCATGACCGCGCTGGCTGACGGCGAGATCGTCTCGCTCATGTACGGCGGCGGCACGCCGGAGACGATGGACCCGGCGCTCAACTCTGCATCCAGCGGCTCCAACCTGATCCGTCTGGCTTTCGCTGGCCTGATGGGCACCCGCGTCACCGATGGCGTTGTCACCAAAGAGCCGGAGCTCGCCGAGAGCTACACCGTCTCTGAAGATGGCACCGTCTACACCTTCACCCTGCGCGAGGGCCTCAAGTGGTCCGACGGCAGCGACTTCTATGCCAGCGACGTCGTCAAGAGCTGGAACCGTGCGGCTGATGAGAAGCTCGGCGCGTCCTACGGCTTCCTGTTCGACGTCATCGACGGCTACGGCACCGGCAGCCTGAACGTCGTCGCCGACGACGAGGCCCGCACCCTGACTGTCACCCTGAACGCGCCCTGCGCGTACTTCCTCGAGCTGTGCGGCTTCACCACCTTCTGCCCGGTCAAGACCGAGCTGGCGGATGACGAGGGCGCCTGGGCGGTCAACCCGGAGACCTACATCGGCACCGGTCCCTTCCGCGTGACCAGCTTCAAGGTTGACGACGTCGTCACCTACGAGAAGAACCCCTACTACTGGAATGCGGACGCGGTCCGTCTGGGCGGTGTCAACGCGTACCTCTCCGAGGACAGCGTCGCGATCCTGGCCGCCTATGAGGCGGATACCATCTCCCTGGCGCAGACCATCGATCCGGCTGAGTTTGATCGCCTGAATACGCAGTATCCGGGCGAGCTGACCATGTATGATCAGATCGGCACCTATTACGTCCTCTTCAACGTTCACAAGGATCTCTCTCCGGAGGGCAAGACCTTCACGCAGGCGGAAAACGCCAAGGCGCGCTATGCGCTGGGCCTGATGGTCAACCGTCAGGAACTCGTCGACTATGTCACCATGGGCGGCCAGGTGCCGGCGACCGGCTTCTATCCGATCGGCCTGGGCGACGGCAACACCGAGGTGAGCCGTGGAGAGGGTTCTATCTACAGCACTTGGTACACCGGTACCGCGACCTACTCCGCTGAGTACCCGACCTACACCGAGGATCAGGTGGAGGGCATCAAGATCCTGATGGATCTGGGCTACAGCTACACCGGCAGCCTCGAGACCGGCGACATCAAGTTCACCGACGTGCCGGGCTTCGAGTTCTCCTTCAACCAGAACGCGACCAACTCCGCGATCGTGCAGTATGTCCAGGAGTGCTGGAACCTGATCGGCGTCAACGCGACGATCAACACCGAGGCGTGGGCGACCCTGCAGACCAAGCTCAAGGCTGGCGATGCCGAGGCGTCCCGTATGGGCTGGGTTGCGGACTTCAACGACTGCGTGAACTTCCTGGAGATCTTCATCAGCAACTCCGGCAACAACTATCCGCGTCTTGGCCAGTCTGTGGGCGACTACACCCGCTACACCGAGAACACCAAGAGCGCCGGCCTGGATGCCTGCTGGGGCCCGAACAACGATCAGAGCTGGGCGGATTGCTATGATGCGCTTGTCGCTCAGATCAAGAACGCGACGGATGTTGAAGAGCGCGCCAAGCTCTGCGCCGAGGCCGAGAATATACTGATGGCGACCGGCGCTGTCGCTCCGCTCTACTACTACACCAACCCGACGATGGTCAAGTCGAACGTCAAGAATCTCGCGATTCTGCCGACCGGCGACATCGTCTGGAACTACGCGTACCTCGAGAACTGATCTTCTCAAGGCAAAAGAGAGCTCCCTTCCGTTTGGAGGGGAGCTCCTTTTTATGGGCCTCACAGCCCCAGCAGCAGCGTTCTGAGCACGGGAATGCGCCGCACGAGCGCGGCAAGCGGCGGGAGCAGCAGCGCCTCAAGCACCAGCAGCGCCGGATAGATCACAATCGCCGGGGCGTGCAGCCCACGGTCGAGCGCGAGCGCGCACAGCAGCATCAGCGGCAGATGCAGCACATAGAAGGCGAAGCCGCTTTGGCGCATGTGCCGCGTGAAGCGCGTCTCGCGGTTGGCCCAGCGGCCAAACCCGGCGAACACGGCGAGCGTCCCGATCCAGGCACAGATGCAGGCGAGCGGGGAGCGCAGAACACGCATCGTGCAGTAGCTTTCGCCAAAATGAACGGCGGCAAACGCGGCGC
>SFFC01000156.1 GCA_004556985.1 Clostridiales bacterium
CAGAGCCGCCGACCGAGACGCCCAAGCCCGAGACCCCGGCAGAGGACAAGCCCGCCGCGGCTGTCGACGACGCGCTGACGATCCTCAACGCGATCTGGAATACATACAGCGATGAAGAAAAGTTCCCTGCCGCCGGAGGGGATTCCGAGCACGCCGTAGACGGCGCGCCCGGCAGCTTCGACGCGAGCAATGCCGACAGCCTCAGCTATCTGCTCACCTTCCCGGCGGACGACGCTTCGCTCATCGACAGCGCCGCCTCGCTCGTTCACATGATGAATCTGAACACCTTCACCTGCGGCGCGTTCCATGTCGCCGACGCGAACAACGTCGCCAGGCTCGCGGACGACCTGCGCACGACCATTCAGGCCAAGCACTGGATGTGCGGCTTCCCGGATAAGCTGGTCATCGTCACAGTCGGGCAGAGCGTGCTCTCCGTGTACGGAAACGAGGATCTGGTCAACACCTTCCGCGATAAGCTCCTGGCGAGCTATTCCGCCGCCACCGCCGTCTATGACGAGGCCATCAACGCATAAAACAGCAGAGAAGAAAAGAGGGATGCGCGGCATTCCTCTTTTCTTTTTGCCGCTTGCGAGCGGGCTGGTTTTCGTATAAAATGTGGTCAGAGCACATCGCCGCACGGAGGAAGCACCATGCCGAAGCCAAAGTGGAAGCTGAACACCATCTACATATCCGAGCGGCTGCAGGAGAGCCTGCGGCCGATCTCCCGCTGCGCGCTGACCACCGTGGTCGCCCCGATGGGCTACGGAAAGACCACCGCGGTGAACTGGTATCTGGAGGAGCGCGCAAAGGCCGGGCCGCTGCGCGTCGTCCGCATCAGCGTGTATTCCGACAATCTTGCGATCTTCTGGCGGAGCGCGCAGGACGCCTTTGCCCGCGCGGGCATCGACCTGCTGCGGGAGTATGCCTGTCCCACGGATGCCGCCGGCGGCGGGCTGCTGGCGGACGATCTCTGCCATGAGCTGGCGGGGGAAACGCCCTGCTATCTGTTCATCGACGATTTTCACCTGCTCACAGACCAACGCGTGACCGCCTTTCTCTGTATGCTTGCGGGCCGCCTGCCCGCCAACGTCCACCTGATCATCGCCAGCCGCGACCGCTTTCTGCCCGCCGCAGAGATCGTCCGGCTGGGGGCGAGGGTCTACCGGCTCGGCACAGAGCAGCTGCGGCTGAACCATACGGAGCTGGCCGTTTACGCGCACCGCTGCGGCACGGAGCTTTCCGACGCGCAGGCGGAATCGCTGCTCTACTCCAGCGAGGGCTGGTTCTCCGCCGTCTACCTGAACCTGCGGACGCTCTCGGAGCATGGGACGCTGCCCGAACGTGATTCCGATATTTTCACCATGTTCACCGCCGCCATGATCGAGCCTCTGCCGCAGCGGCAGCAGGAATTTCTCGCGGTGATGGGTCTTGCCGACGAATTTACCGCGGAAATGGCGCGCTTTGTCACCGGGGACGCCGACGCGGAGGAGCTGCTCGCCGTGCTGACCGCGCAGAACGCCTTTGTCAAGCGTCTGCCGGACGGCGTGACCTACCGCTTCCACCACATGATGAAGGAATGTGCGGAGCGCACCTTCCGGACGCTGGACGCGGAGAGGCAGCGGCGCTGCCGGGAGCGCTACGGCGCATGGTACGAGGGGCGAGGGCAGTATCTTCACGCCATGGCGGCCTACCGGCGCTGCGGGGACTACGGCGCGCTGCTGCGCGTGGTGCAGGAGGATGCGGGCATCCTGCTCGCGTCGCTGCCCCCGTCGGAGGTGCCGGCCGCTCTCGACGAATGTCCCGCCGATGCTCTGAAGGCGCACCCGTTCGCGCTTCTGGTGCTGATGCGCAGTATGTTCAACTGGCGCAATATCCCGAAAATGCTGGAGCTCAAGGCGCTCCTGCTCGCCGCACTGGAGGAGCATCCCGAGCTGCCCACGCAGGAGCGCGGTGACCTGCTGGGCGAATGCGACCTTATCATGAGCTTTCTCTGCTATAACGACATCAGCGCCATGAGCCGTCTGCACCGCAGTGCCAGCGCGCAGATGTCCCGTCCCGCCATCAGCATCCGCTCGAGCGGCGGCTGGACCTTCGGCTCGCCGTCCGTGCTGATGATGTTCTACCGCGCCCCGGGCGAGCTTGCGGGCGAGCTTGCCGAGATGACCGAATGTATGCCGCACTACTATAAGATCACCAACGGTCACGGTCAGGGCGCGGAGACCATCATGCGCGCCGAGGCCGCCTTTGTGCAGGGACGCTTCACCGACGCGCATATCGCGCTGGAGAGCGCCTATGCGCAGATCGAGGGCAACGGGCAGGAGAATATGGCGCTCTGCTGCGACTTCCTCGCGCAGCGCCTCTCCCGGTACGCGGAGGTCGGGCCGCACCGCAGCTTTGCCGAGCGCCGCACGGAACTGCTGCGGCACCACAACGCCTCGTGGCTCAACCTCTGGAACGCCGTCAGCGCCTACTGCCACGCTCTGCGGGGCGAGATGGAACAAATTCCGGAGGTCTTTGCCGAGCACCGCCTCGCCTCGGTCAGCATCCTCGCGCCGGGCCGGCCGATGATCGAGATGATCGAAAATCAGGTGTATCTTGCCCAGGGCGCTTACGCCAAGGTGATCGGCCGCAGCGAAGGTCTGCTCGCCCTGTGCGAGGGGATGCACTACGCGCTCGTCGCACTGCACATTCGCCTTCAGACCGCGTCGGCCTATGAGCGGCTGGGCAAGCGCAGGGAAGCCGAGGCGCTGCTGGCACAGGCGCTTGCCGACGCCGCGCCGGACGGTATCGTGATGCCGTTTGCGGAGAACTACCGCTATCTCAAGCCGCTGCTTGCCGCAGGACCGCAGACCGCGCTCACGGCACGGGTGCTCGCGCTGGGCGAGGCAGGGGAGCGGCGGCAGAGCGGGACGGTCCGCCCCGCAGCGTTCGCCGTGCTGACGGAGCGGGAATATGCGCTGGTCGGCCTGATGGCACAGCGGCTGACGAACCGGGAGATCGCGGAAAAGCTGTTTCTCTCCGAGGGAAGCGTCAAGCAATATGTAAACCAGATCTATTCCAAGCTCCACATCGAGGGCGACCAGCGCACGAAGCGCAGGCGGCTCGCGGAGCTGCTCGCGCATAAGGCATGACATCGGGAGGACGTCCGCAGGGACGCCCTCCCGTTCCTTTATCGGTCGAAGCTGGGGTTGACGAAGTAGACGTTCTTCTCGTCGAGCTTTTCCTTGGCAAGCCGCAGCCCCTCGCCGAAGCGCTGGAAGTGTACGATCTCGCGCGCACGCAGGAACTTGATGACGTCGTTGACGTCGGGATCGTCGGAAAGGCGCAGGATGTTGTCGTAGGTCACGCGCGCCTTCTGCTC
>SFFC01000157.1 GCA_004556985.1 Clostridiales bacterium
AGCATGAGGCCGACGATCAGCTCGTGAATGTCAAACCGGCTCACCGCGTTGAGCAGCAGGCAAAGCCCCGCGCCCAGCGCCAGCACGCCGCCAAGCTCCAGCACGAAGCTGCGCCGCCGCGCGCCAAAGTACAGCGTCAGCAGCGCGAGCAGCTCGCCGAGCGTGATGACGTCAAAGATCTCCTTGAGTGCGATGTTCTGCAGCGTCCAGTCCATGGCAGATGCTCCTTCGGAACGCCTCCTTGCACGCGGCGAGGCGGTATCGGCTGATGGGTATCTCGCGCCGGTCGTCCATGATCAGGCGACCCGGCTCGATGGAGAAGATGTAGCGGCAGGAGACGACGTAGCAGCGGTGCACCTGCAAAAACCCGTGCGGCTCCAGCTTTTCGCACAGCTCGCGCAGCGTGTGGCGCACCTCCAGCGTGCCGCCGGTCATCACCAGCGTCTGCCGCTTGCCGAAGCTCTCCGCCCACATGATCTCGTCGACCGGCACGCGGGCCATGCCCTCCGGCGTGAGCAGCGGCAGGCGCACGCGGCTTGCCACGGCGCGCAGCTGGGCGGCAACGGCCCGCACGGCCTCCGGCAGATCGCTTTGCACGTGGCTCTTGCGCACAAAGCGCAGCGGCGCGATGCGGAACGTCTCGAACACGCGCTCCTCCCGCGCGGAGAGGAACACGATGGGCGTGGCGTCTCCGCGCGCGCGAAGCTCGTCCGCCAGCGCGATGCCGTCCATGCCGGGCATGTCGATATCCAGAAACAGCGCGTCAAACGGCGTCTCGCGCATGGCCTCGCACAGCGCTTCGGCCCCGGAGAAGGGGGCGACCTCCGCGCTGAGTCCCGCGCGCTCCAGCTCCCGCGCGAGCATCCGGGCAAGCGCGGCGAGCGCGGCGGGCTCGTCGTCGCAGATGGCGATGCGGTAATGCACGGTGCGTGCCTCCTTCCCGGGATGTTTGCTTCATTATACCATAATCGTTACGCTTTTGCCAATGCGGGGCCTTCCATTCGTTCCCTGTGGCGCGCGATTCGTTCCCGCGCGGTTTACACTGACAAGAAAATAATTTATCATATGGCCAACGTGTGGCAACGCGTCTGCCGCAAAAGAAGGAGGAACGAACATGAGCAAGGATGTTTCCCGCAGAGACTTTCTGAAGGGCGCGGCGCTGAGCGCGCTGGGCCTGGGCCTGATGGGCGGCTCGGCGCTGGCTGAGGGCATGCCGGAGGGTGGCCCCGAGGGGATGCCCGCTGGCGGCCCGCCGCCGATGATGGGAGGACCGGCGATTCTTTACAACCCCGGCACCTACCAGAGCGAGCAGACCACCGGCTTTGCCACCGTGCTGGTGACGGCGACCTTCTCCGAGACGGAGATCGTGGACGTCTCCTACGAGGTCACCAAGACGAGCGATCAGGACTTCTTCCCGCAGTTTGAGGACGGCCTCAAGTCCATCTGCGCGCAGATCGTCGAGAAGCAGAGCGCGGGCATGGACGTGGACGTCGTCTCCGGCGCGACGCTGTGCTCCGAGGCGATCAAGAACGGCGTGAACGACTGCATCGTGCAGGCCGGCGGCACCGTCGAGGGCATGACGACCGACTACACCGTCTGGCGCAACAAGCCGGAGGACATCGACGAGAGCCTCATCGCCGACGCGGGCGAGTACGACGTGGCGGTGCTGGGCAACGGCTATTCCGGCGCGGCGGCGGTCCTCAAGCTGACCGAGCTGGGCTACAAGGTGCTCGTCGTGGAGACCCAGAAGGAGGAGAGCTTCAACCTGCTGGGCGGCGACGAGGGCGTTGTCAACTCGAAGTATGTGCAGGAGCACTACGGCGCGCCGGAGGTCGATCCGGTCGAGTTCTACAACAACTGGATGCTCAACTGCCAGAACTACGCCAATCCGGGTCTGGTCATGAAGTTCGCCAAGTACGGCGGCGATTCCCTCGACTGGCACATCTCCCGCTATCTCGAGCAGGGTGGCGACACGTCCAACTGGAGAGTGCAGTTCCACTTTGAGAACGAGGGCGAGGGCGAGCACGTGCTCGAGGAGATCGGCGCGTACAAGTTCTACAAGCCGACGCTGCGCCCGGAGCAGAGCGGCGTGGCGAAGGTGAACCGCGCGTACTGCGTGGAGCAGGGCACCGAGTACAAGTGGAACTGCCATGCGGAGCGCCTTGTGCAGGATGAGACGGGCGCGATCACCGGCGTCATCTACATCGACAACGAGACGGAGCAGTACTACCGCGCGAAGGTCAAGGCGGTGGTCATCGCGACCGGCGGCTTCGGCAGCAACACGATGATGAAGAACGACCTGCTCTCCGACATCATGTACAACAAGCAGGCGCAGGATACCAGCGCCGGCATGGGCATGCGCGACGGCTCCGGCGTCAAGATGGCTGTCTGGGCGGGCGCCCGCATCGAGGAGAATCCGCCGACGATGGACGGCCGCCAGACCTGGCTCAACAGCCGTCCGGCCGCGCCGAGCTACGGCTATCCGCAGGGCATCTTCATGGACTACACCGGCCAGCGCTTCATGAACGAGTTCTGGGGCCCGATCGAGCACCGCGGCTTCCCGACCTTCTACATGAACCGCGAGCTGATGTTCGCGCTCTACGACGACACGCTGCCGGAGCGCCTTGAGTACGTGGCGTGCAGCCACGGCTCCACGCAGCCGAGCGCCAGCCATCTGGCGAGCATCCGCGAGAAGATGAACGAGGCGTATGCCAACAAGGGCACGCTGACCAACATCGGCGACCTGTCCGTCTACGCGGGCGACACGCTGGAGGAGTGCCTTGGCTACGCGGGCATCACCGACGCGAAGGTCATCGCGAACATGAAGAAGGCCGTGGAGTCCTACAACGCCTGCTGCGCGGCGGGCAAGGACACGGAGTTCGGCCGCGATCCCAAGCTGCTCTTCCCGATCGAGAAGGGTCCGTTCTACCTGCAGGTCTCCGCGGGCGACGCCACCATCGGCAACCTGATGGCCACGATGGGCGCGCTGTGGACCGACAGCGAGCAGCGCGTGCTGGGCGAGAACTGGAAGCCGATTCCGGGCCTGTTCGCCACGGGCAACACGGTGTCCGGCCGCTTCGGCCGCGACTACTTCACGCCGCTGATGGGCGTTTCGATCGGCATTGCGGTCTGCCTGGGCCGCGAGGCGGGTCTGTCCGTCGACCGGTGGATGAAGGACGAGCTTGTGTAAGGTTCCGATGAAATCCCGCTTCGCGGTCTTTCATCGGGTTGACATCGCTCGTGCGCGCGCCCTTCGGGCACACTTCGAGCGATATAGGTAGCAAACTTCGTTTGCTCCTCGCGCCGTACACGCCGCCGCTGCGGATTTCCATGAAGGGGGCTTCGGCCCCCTTC
>SFFC01000158.1 GCA_004556985.1 Clostridiales bacterium
CCGGCCTCGGTCTTTCCGCTGATCGTGATCTCGGCGGTGTTCGTCTCTGCAGGAATCTGCGCCGTCAGGCTGACCGTGCGCATCGGCTCGGGGATGCTCTCCGTCACGGTCAGGTTCGCCGTCTGCGCGCGGAAGGCGCTCAGCTCCTTGTTCGTGAAGCGCCCGTCCGTCTTCTGCCAGTCCAGCACGATGTACATGCCGTTGCGCACGGTGACATAGCGGATGCCGCGGCCGATGGTCGTGTCCGCTCGCGTCTTCGTGTAATGGATGTAGAGCCAGTAGAGGCCGCCCTCCTTCTGCCAGGCCGTGTCCTGCACGCGCATGCCGGTCGTCTCAAAGAGGGCGCCGCTCTCCGCCCGGCTTTTCATCGTGCGGCGCTGGCTGTCCGTGACGCGCTCGATGTCGTAGATCTCCTCGGAGAGGTCGTCGCTCAGGGCAATGATGCTCATGCACTGGGAATAGTCCGCGTTGTAGGCGCGGCTCTGCACGCCCGTCTGCTCCAGCTCCTCGCCAAGCGCCTGCGCGTCGATGCCCGCCTCCTCAAGCAGCGGCGCGTAGACCCTCGCCAGCTGAGGCGAGACGACGAGCCAGCTGTCCGGATAGTCAAAGGACACATGCGCCCCGTCCATAACGATGCGCTGCGCGGCGGCGCAGGCGGGCAGCATCAGCGCCATGAGAAGGAGAAAAAGGACAATATGCTTCATGCGCGATGCTCCTTCGTCACAGGATGTGGACGAGCATGTTGCCGCCCTCGTCCGTCTCCAGGGTCAGAAGATGCTCTCGCTCCAGCGCGCGCAGCACGTCGGAGAAGCGCCGCAGGCCGATCTGCCGCTCCGTGAAGTCCGGATAGTCCGCCTGCACGGCGGATTTGAGGATCGAGGGATTGACGCGGTCAAAGCCGTCCTCCTTGTATTCCGAGAGGATGCGCGCGAAGACGGAGACGTAGTTGTCCCGCGTGATCTGCTCGCCAGCCGGGCTGTGCGCCTGGTTGAGGCTGACGATTAGGTTGTATTGCTCGCTGGCGACGCTGAAATCGCCAAACTGCTGGGCCAGGCGCGTGAGCAGCTTGCCAAACGTCGAAAACCCGACGCTCTTCTCGGAGAAATTGGGCCGCAGGCGCAGCAGCACGCTCTTGACCTCCGAGGCCAGCATCTCGCCGCTGTCGCTCTCGCCGAGGATCGTGACGATCAGACTGTTGACGTCCGAAAGCGTGAGCGCCTCGCCCACGGGCGCGGCAGCAGCGCGCTCCTTGCCGCTGGCGACGCTCTCCAGAAACTGGAACTCGCTGCAGGCGTTCATGAATACGCCCGAGGCCGCCTCGCTTCGGGAGATGCCCAGCACGAATTTGCCCATGCTCTTGAGCTTGCCCACCAGCGGCACATAGTCGCTGTCGCCGGAGACGATGCAGAAGCTGTCGATCAGCTCGTTGCGGTAGGCGACGTCGAGCGCGTCGATGACGAGCTGGATGTCCATGCTGTTTTTCTGGTTGCGGCCAAAGCGCAGGCTCGGCACGACGGTAAACGTGTTGGAGAGCAGCGTCTCCTTGAGATCGGAATAGCTGTCCGTGTAGCCGTAGACCTTGCCGATGAGGATATCGCCGCGGATCTTGACCCGCTCGATCACATCCATCAGCATGCTCTTTTTGCCGCCGCAGTTTTCCAGATCGACAAACAGCGCAAAATGGGAGGCCATATCGCTTTCATCCTTTCTTCCTTCCGGCGCGCGCTCAGAGCGCCCCGTTGACAAAGCCGCTCATGTTCGAGGAGCGCTTGAGGATCCGGCTCACGATGCGCTGCGCGTCGTCCTCCCCGGCGAGCACGGGGCGGTAGTCCGTGCCGTCGTCAAGCGCCGTCAGCCGCAGCGGCACGATCGTCAGCTCCGGCCCCTCGGCATGATCCTCGTAGACGGTGAACGTGAGGCGCGCGGCATAGGCGTCCCGGTCGTCCGGGTCGACGTTGCCGCCGAAGACGAGGTTGCCCAGCGAATAGAGGATGTAGCTGTCCTCATAGGCCTCGATGCCCTGCACGATGTGCGGGTGATGGCCGACGACGATGTCCGCACCCGCCCTGAGCGCCGCGCGGCCGATGGTCCGCTGCTCGGCGGTGAAGTCGCTCCTGTACTCGCTGCCCCAGTGGAACGAGGCGATCACGATCTGGCAGCCCGCCTCGCGCAGCGCCTTGACGTCCTTGCTGATGTCCTTCTTGCCATTGCTGTAGGGGAAGCAGTAGCCCGTCATGCCGACCTTGACGCCGTTCTTTTCAAAGATGCCCAGCTGCCCGTTGCCTGAGACGATCAGCCCCGCGGCTTCAAGATTTGCGATCGTGTCCGCGCGGCCCTGCTCGCCGTAGTCGAGCGTGTGGTTGTTGGCGATGTTGACCGCCTCGACGCTGCCCAGCGTGAGGATGTCGGTGTATTCCGCCGGGCCCTTGAAGTTGTAGAGCTTGTCCTTCTTCTGCGTCTCCTCGGTCAGCGTGCCCTCGAAGTTGACGAGCGTGAGGTCGTCCGCGCCAAACAGCTCCGTCAGGCCGGAGAGGAACCAGGCATAGCCCTTCTCCGCGGCGACGTTTTCAAAGCAGTCGTCCCGCTTGCGCAGATCGTCCGTGGAGCCGAGCGTCGTGTCGCCCGCGACGGTGATCGTGAAGGTCTGCGGCCAGGACGGCTCCTGCGTCTGCGCGATGACGATCTCCGTTTCCCCGTCCGCGCCGCCAAGGATTGCCTGCGGCGAGGGCTCGTCGATGAGCATGGGGACGGCGTCCGCCTCCAGCTGCGTGTAGGTCAGATGCGTCGAGGGCAGGTCGTAATTCATCTCCGCGGCGCAGACAGCCGCGGTCATCATCAGCAGAAAAGCAAGAATAAAGCGCTTCATACGTTGGTCCTTTCCTTGGTCAGGCAGGAGAAGTCTCTCCTTCATCCTACCACAACAGCGTCGGGAAATCAAGGCGACGCCCCTTGCGGAAGACGCCGCGCCGTGCTATCATGCATCCATCCGGCACAGGGAGGGCTTTTCATGGACAGACGGTTCCTTCGCGCGCTGCTTCACGCGCTCATTCTTGAGCGCGATGACGCGGACGGCCTCTACGTCCCCCGGGGCGAGGCCGGCATGCGCCGCACGATCCGCGCGCTGCTGGCGCTGCGCCCGCCGCAGGGGGAGGATCCCCTCGCGGCGCAGATCGCGCGGTTTCTTGAAGAAGATAAGAGAGAATAAGCTCCGTCAGGTATCGCTTCGCTCCCTGACGACTTTTCAAGAATGGCTTCGCCATTAAGGGGTACGTTGGGCTGCCGCCCAAACCTGCCTGAGGGATTTCATCC
>SFFC01000044.1 GCA_004556985.1 Clostridiales bacterium
TTGCCTCTGAATTCATGCGTCGTGGATCAAACCCGTTTCAATCGCAGGATGCTTCGCATCCTGCTCTGAAACTACGTTTTCATGAGTTGATTGGAACGTCGGGCTGCCGCCCAAGCCTGCCAAGGGACTTCGCCCCTTGACCCCATGTTCGCTTCGCGGCTGTCCTCCAGCCCATAGACAATTCACCGCGTTACTTCCCGCTCAGCCTGACGACGACGGTGCCGTCGCTCACCCGGCAGCTGCCCTCCGCCGGGAAAACCGGCATCGCCTGCACGTCCTCGCGCAGGGCGAGCATATCCGCCTCATAATAGCTGACCAGATTGCAGGGATAGCCCATGATCTCCCACATGTACCAGGTGAGTTCTTCCTGGTTGGTCGCGGCAAAGTTGTTCTGTGCCGCGTCGAAGTCCGTCAGATGCTCAAAGCCCGCGCGCTGCGATGCCAGCGGCGAATCCTCCAGCGAGCCCAGCAGCGCCACGGGCGTCACGCCCGGATCGTAGCCCTCCGTCTTCTCCACGCGGTCGAGCACGCGGGTCATGATCGAGAGCGTGCTCTGCTGCTCGAGGTTCTTCTTGAGATAGACCTGGTTGGAGAAGATCACCGCGCTCAGCAGCAGCACGCCCACGCCCGCGCCCAGCGCGACGCCGGCCGCGCGGCCCAAAGGCTGCTGCCTCTCCCGCAGGTCAAAGAGCATCAGCACGCCGGCCGCGAGCAGCCAGCAGGCGCCGGTCTGCGCCGTCGAGGAAGGCGCCTCGCCGGCAAACACGGGCAAATTGGCCGCCAGCGGCAGTGCCAGAACCAGCAGCGCCGCCAGCGCGCAAACGCCCCTTCTGCGGCCCCGCAGCAGCAGGATCAGCAGCGCGGCGCCGCCCGCCAGAAGCAACGCGCCCAGCACGCCGCACAGCACGCGATAGGCTGTCATCGGCTGAACCAGCTGCCGGATCGGCTCCAGCCAGGCGCCCAAAAGGCCTCCCTGCGCCGCGCCCAGCGGCCTTTGCAGCGCAGCCTGCCCGTCAAGCCCCAGGCGGCGCGTCATCACGGCATACCCGGCGACATGCAGCACCGCCCCAGCCAGGAGCGCGAGCGCGCCCCGGCCAAGAAGACTCAGCGCAGCGCAGGGCCTTTCCCCCTCCAGCAGCATGCGCAGCGCGATGAGCGCCAGCAGCGCCGCCCCGGCGGAAAGCATCTGCGCGCGCAGCGCCGCGCCCGCGCCAAAGAGCACGGCAGCGGCCGCCGTGCCCGGCCAGCCCATCCCCGCGGCCGCTCCGCCCAGCACGCACAGCAGCAGCGCCAGGAAGCAGGCGTCGGCGATGTGAAGCTGCGACGCGTTGATCGCCGTCACGCAGGCGTTCAGGCTGAGCACGCCGCACAGCAGCGTCAGCGGCAGGCGCGTGCGGATATGCAGCGCCTGCGCCGCGACCGCCGCCGTCAGCGCGAGATACAGGCAGCTGAGCAGCCCGACGAGCATCGGCGCGGAGAGCTTCCCCCGCAGCGCCCAGTACAGCGGCTGCGCCCAGCTGCCCGAGCTGATCTGCGCCGAGCGCAGCACGGTTGGGTTGAGCGCCACGCCGCTGCCCGAATAGCCGATGTTGAACCAGCAAAAGGCGTGACCGATCAGCAGAAACAAAAGCGTACAGAGCGCGGCATACAGCATCCTGCGTCTTGACGGTTCCGTTTTCAAAAGGTCTTTCAAGGTTTCAAGGCTCCTTCCATCCTCACAGGCAGGCCGCGCGGCCTCTGTCTCCGCTTTACCGGGATCTATCATTTCAGCCGGACAAAGGCGATCCCGTCGATGATCTGCACGCAATCCGGATCCGGAAAGGCTGGGATGTCCTGTGTGATCGGATCCTTTGTGTAGTCCATGCTGACCTCCCAGCGAACCAGGTTGACCCGGTATCCCAGCAGCGTCTGCAGGTACCAGGCGTGCGAGCGGTCATAGGCGTCCGCATAGGTCGAGCGCATGCCCTGAAACTCGGAGATGTCCTCAAAGCCCGGGCGGATCATCGCCACCTTGGACGCGGTCAGATAGTTCAGCAGCACGACCGGCGTCTCGCCCGGCACATAGCTCTCCTCCTCCTCAAGCAGATCAAGCACGCGCGTCATGACGGAGAGCGTGCTCTGCAGCTCGAGGTCGCGCTTCATGTAGAGCGTATTGGCCGTCAGGATGCTGACGCCCAGCACCCCCGCCAGCAGCGCGGGCGTCGCCGCGCGCAGCACAGCCGGGCGGACGGGCACGGCCTCCCCCACGCGCTCAGCCAGCATCACGCAGAGCACATAGAAGAAGAAATACGCGTAGTTCATCAGCATGTGGACGATGCCCTTGGAGATGAACGTCACGAAGTTCATGCCAAAGGGCAGCAGCGCGAGGATCAGCAGGATCAACCCCTTGGACGCCGGCGGGAGCCTGCGGATCAGGCAGACCAGCGCGCCGAGCGCCAGCACGGCCAGCAGCACGTTGACCGCGGGCGGGAGAAAGGTCGCGTCCTCCGGCGCAAAGAAATAGCGCAGCGGTCCCAGATATGTCTTTTTCAGCAGGCCGGGAATCGAGGAGAGCGCATAATGGCCCACCTCGGCCACGGTATTGTACTCGCCGGAGACCGTCGTGCCGTAGAGCGAAATCGCGAGCGGATAGACGAGCGCATAGAGCAGCAGGCCCGCGAGCATCGCGCCCGCGTGGCCAAGGCCCTCGACAAACAGCGCGCCGGGCCGCTCGCCTGAAAGCGCACGGGCGAGCAGCATGAGCATCACCAGCGTGGCCGCGGCCTGCAGATAGCTCTGATACAGCCCCAGCGCCATGCAGTAGAGCAGCGGGCTGAGCAGAAAGCCCCGGCGAAAGCGCGTCTGCACATAGACCGCCGCTGCGCACAGCAGCAGCGAAAGCATGTACACATCCACCCAGGGCAGGTAGGAGGCATACGACACGCAGAGCGTCTCGTTGACCGCGAGCACCCCGCAGGTCAGCGCGATGCCCGGCCGGCTTCGGATGCCCGTCATCGCGAGCACGAGCAGCACGGCGCCGGTTAAAAACGCCGTCGCAAACAGGCCGACGACGGGAGGCGCGGTGATGTAGCCGCGCACCAGCCAATACAGCGGCTGCATGAACCGGCCCAGGGCAATCTGCGTCTCGATGTCGACCTGCTCGGCGATGAGCATCGCATCGAGCCCGAAGCCCGCGTTCAAAAAGCGGTACGCATGCGCCAGCAGCGTCAGCACCACCGTGCAGACGACGGCAAAGCGCGCGTCCCTCGCCGTCAGCGGACGCCTGCGCGGCGCCTCCCGCCGCTCAGCAATCCCAATCCTCATTGATCCGCACACCCTTGCGAGCATAGAGCAGGTCCTCATCCGTGATGCTGCGCACCGGGCGGCAAGGCACGCCGAAGGCGACCGTGTTGGCCGGCACGTCATGCGTGACGACGCTGCCCGCGCCGATGACGCTGTTTTCCCCGATCGTCACGCCGGGCAAGATGACGACGTTGGCGCCGATCCACACATGCGCGCCGATGCGCACAGGGAGCGAGAACTGCGCGCCCTTGTCGCGATACGACGGATGGATGGGGTGCCCGGTCGTGGAGATCGTGACATTCGGCGCGAACATCACATGGTCGCCGATCTCGACCAGGCCATCGTCGACGACAGTCAGGTTGAAGTTCGCGTAGACGTTGTCGCCGATGTGCGTGTTGCAGCCGTAGGCGAAGTGGATCGGCGCCTCCATCCAGAGGTTCTTGCCCACGCTGCCCAGCAGGCGGCGCAGGATGTCGTTTTTGCGCTCCATGTCCGACGGCGGCGTCTGGCCATAGGCGAAGCAGAGCTCCTTGCACTGCCTGCGTTGGCGGTCGATCTCCTGCTCGTAGGCGATGTCCTCCGGGGATGCATGACCGAATTCCACGTAGACCTGGCCGGTCTTCATCTGCTTTTCAAGGCTCATCGTTCGTTCCTCCCGTGTGTCGTTGTCATTTCGGCCCATCCGGGCCAAAAGGCCGCCGGTGGGTTCTTCCCGCCCGGCGGCCCCAATCGCTCAGCCCTCAACCGGCCCCGCGTCCCGCAGGAACGCGCAGTAGCAGCGATAGCCCTCGTAGAGATCGACCTTGCTGATCACCTCGTAGGGCGCATGCATCGAGAGCACCGGGATGCCGGAGTCGATGACATTCATGCCGTACTTGGCGCACATGTAGGCGATCGTTCCGCCGCCGCCCACGTCCACGCGGCCCAGCTCCGCCGTCTGGAACGCCACGCCAGCCTCGTCCATGATCCGGCGCAGCGAGGCGATGTATTCGGCGTTGGCGTCGTTGGAGCCGCCCTTGCCGCGGCTGCCGGTGAACTTGTTGAAGCAGACGCCGCGGCCCAGGAACGCCGCGTTCTTCTTCTCGAAGACCTGCGCGAACGCCGGGTCAAAGCCCGCGCTCACGTCGCTGGAGAGCATGCGGCTGCTGCCAAGCGCGCGGCGCAGCGCGAGGTCGCCCGGCTCCCCGGCGAGCGCGCAGAGCTCGGCGACGATGTTCTCAAAGAAGCGGGAATCCATGCCCGTCGCGCCGACGCTGCCGATCTCCTCCTTGTCGGTCAGCACGCAGCAGAGCGTGTACTCCGGCACGCCCTCAAAGTCGAGCACAGCCGCCAGGGACGGGTAGGCGCAGACGCGGTCATCGTGGCCATAGGCCAGGATCATGCTGCGGTCAAAGCCCACCTCGCGCGCGCGGCCCGCCGGCACGACCTCCAGCTCGGCGGAGAGGAAATCCTCC
The DNA here is from genome assembly GCA_004556985.1 of Clostridiales bacterium. Lineage (GTDB taxonomy): Bacteria > Bacillota > Clostridia > Christensenellales > Aristaeellaceae > Ventricola. Next base: position 4,737 of record SFFC01000044.1, read on the forward strand.
TCCTCGACGCCGTACTGCTCCTTGAGGAGCTTCAGGACGCCCGCCTTGACGGGCTCCTTCTCCTCGCCCTCCAGCGGCCTTCCGCCGACGAGCAGGTTGAGCGCTTCGCCCTCGATGATGTCCTTCGCGGTCTTGCCCATCTGCTCCGCCGCCAGATGCGGGAGCAGGTCGGTGATGTAGAACACGGGCTCGTCGTCGCGCTCGCCGATGCTGACGGTCACGACGGAGCCGTCCTTTTTGGCGATCACGCCGTGCAGCGCGAGCGGCGAGGCCAGCCACTGATACTTCTTGATGCCGCCGTAGTAGTGGGTATCGAGATAGGCAAAGCCCTCCTCCTCGTAGAGCGGATTCTGCTTGATATCGATGCGCGGCGAATCGATATGCGCGCCGACGATGTTCATGCCCTCGCTCAGCGGATGGCGGCCCAGCACAAAGGCCACGAAGCACTTGCCCATCCAGGCGCGATAGACGCGGTCGCCCGCGGCGAGCCTGCGGTTTTCGCGGATGCAGTCCGCCAGATTCACAAAGCCCTTTTCCCGGCTCAGCTTTTCGGAAACCGTCACGCACTCGCGCTCGGTCTTGCCCGCGTCGATATAGGCGCAATACGCCCTGCTCATCGCCTCAATCTGAGCGAGCTCCGCTTCGCTGCGGCCCGCCCATGCGTTCCTTCTCTCCATTCCGGTTCAACCTCTCTTCCGTCTCTTCGATCTGCGACCGCCGCACTTTGGATTCGGCCGTCAACATTCTTATTATAGCCGATCTTTCCGCCCGCTTCAAGCCTTCCCGCCTGAGAGCAGCAGAAAAGGAGCGCCGGGAAAGCAGCTTCCCCGGCGCTCCGCATCGCCTTATCCTGTCCGGCCTCAGGCCCTCTTCCTCGCCTCTTCAAAGTCGGCCCACATCTTCCTGAGCAGCGCAGGATCGCTCAGGATGTCGCAGGCCGTGCCGGCCAGCGTCTTGGCGCCGTAGAGGATGGCGTCATGACCCTCCTGCGTCTTGCCCGCGTCCACGAAGGCCTGCGAGTGGCTCGACGTCCCCGCGGGGACGAACTTGACGCGGATGCAGCAGCCCGGCATGTGGTTGGTCACGTTGCCGAAGTCCGTGCTGCCCGTCTTTTTGCGCACGGGGCCCAGGCCCGGCGCGCCGCAGGCGCGCGCGTTGTCCATCAGGACGTCGTTGAGCGCGTAGCAGGGCACCTTGTTGTCCAGCGACTTCTCCTGCACGATCTCAAAGTCGACGTCCGCCATCATTGCCGCGCCCTCGATGATCTTTTTGAAGCGCGCGCAGACGTCGTTGAGCACGTCGCGCGAATAGCTGCGCAGCGAGAATTCGCCGATCGCCCGCGCGGGCACGACGTTCGTCGGCCCCGGGCTCTCCTTGATGGTGTAATGCATGCGCGTGTCCTCGCGCACATGCTCGCGCAGAAACTCGATGCCGTTGAACGCGAGCAGCAGCGCATCCAGCGCGCTGCGCCCCTTCTCCGGCGCGAGCGCCGCATGCGCGCCCACGCCCCGGAAGGTGACGAGGAAATTGGAGAGGGCGAGGCTCTTCTCGTCCACGCAGGTATCCGGCCCGCCGTGCATCATCAGCGCGACGTCGATATCCCGAAAGCAGCCGTCCTCCCACATGGAGACCTTCGCGCTGCGCGTCTCCTCCGCCGGCGTGCCGTAGACGATCACGCTGAAGGGCTGCGCAAAGCCCGCCTTCTTGAGCGCGACGGCCGCCGCGCAAATGCAGGGGCCCTGCAGATGATGGCCGCAGCCATGACCGAGCCCGCGAAGGGCGTCGTATTCGCAGAGCAGACCGATGCGCGGCCCGCCCTCGCCCTGGCTGTACACGGCGCGGAAGGCCGTCGGCCAGCCCTTGAGTCCGCGCTCCACGGCAAAGCCGTGCTCCTCGAGGTAATCCTCCAGCAGGGCGCTCGCCTCGACCTCCTCGCCGTCATACTCGGGATGGTCGTGGATATAGTCCGCGATGTCAAAGAGCCGCTCGCGCTGCGCGTCGATCAGATCATAGAGCCTTTCCTTCAAGGTGGATCCCCCTTTACATCGGGCCGAAGCCGATCATCTGCGCGACGACGACGAGCACGGCGCCCACCGCAAACCAGACGAGGAAGAGCTTCCACATGAAGCGCATCCAGCGGTCATAGGGCACGTTGCCCGCGCTCAGAATGCCCATCAGCGCGGTCGAGGTCGGCAGAATGTAGTTGCAGAAGCCGTCGCCGAAGTTGAAGGAGAGCACGCAGGTCTGGCGCGTGATGCCCAGCAGGTCGGACAGCGGGATCATGATCGGCATGACGGCCGCCGCCTGGCCGGAACCGGAGGTCAGGAAGACGTTGATGACCGTATTGGCGAAGAGCATGCCCACGCCCAGCAGTGCGGAGGGCAGGCCGGTCAGCATGACGGCGAGCGCATGGACGATGGTATCGGTGATGACGCCGGCGGAGAGCACGCCGCCGATCGCGCGGGCGAAGCCGATGATGAAGCCCGCGGCGAGCATCTTCTTGCAGCCGTTCATGAACTCCGCGCAGATCTTGTTGGCGCCGAAGCCCGCGAGGATGCCCACGACGACGGAGAAGACGAGGAACGCGGCGCTCTGCTCGGCAAAGCCCCAGCCCTGATAGATGCAGCCGTAGACGATCAGCACGAGCACGGCCACCAGCGCGACGATACACAGCACCTTGCGCACATCCATCTCGCCGAAGTCCTCGAGCTTCGCGGATTTGAACTCGCTGGTCTTGTCCAGGTCGTACATCGGCGAGCACTCGGGGTTCTTGCGGACCTTCTTGGCATAGTGCACGAGCCACGCGCTCGTGACGACATAGTACACGGCGAAGCAGATCCAGCGGTAGCCGATGCCGGAATAGGTCGGCAACTCGGCGATCTTCTGCGCGACGAGCGTCGTGCTGACGTTGAGCGTGCCAGTCGAGAAGCCGATCGCGCCGCCCAGCAGGATGATGCCGACGCCGACGATGGAGTCAAGCCCCAGGCTCAGCGCGAGCATGACCGTGATGGGCGCAAAGCCGATGAACGTGTTGACGCCCTGCGTCGTGCAGATCAGCGCAAAGACGAGCATCAGCACGGGGATGAAGATCTCCAGCCGGTTGGAGAAGCGCCGGGCGACCAGCGCGACCAGCGCCTGCAGCACGCCTGCGGAGGTCAGCATGTAGATCGCTCCGCCGCTGAAGAGCACCAACAGGATCAGGTCGGCGTTGGAGATGAACGCGTTGATGATGATCATCGGCACGTCCAACGGATTGACGGCCACATTCTCCACATACTCAAACGCGGAGGCGTCGACCACCTTGGTGCCCTGCGCGTTCTCCACGCGGGCATACTTGCCGCTGGGCACGACCCAGGTCAGCACCACCGCAAAGGCGATGATGATCATCAGGATGACGAAGGTATGGGGCATCGTAAAGCCCTTTTTCTTGGTGGGGGTGGAAGTATGGGACATAACAGCCGCTCCTTTTCTCTCGTTTGTACGGGCCGCCCGCCGGGCCGCCTGTGCCTCTATTGTACACGACCCTGAATAGATTGTAAACCGTATACATCATTTTTTCCCGTGCTTTTCAGGCACATATACAAATAATATGAATGATTATCCGTTTCGAACGTCAAATAAGGCCCGTCCGAATCCCGCACGCCCCGCGGCCCCCGCACAAAGCAGGAGGCGGCACCCGGCCCTGCCGGATGTCGCCTCCCGATTCTGTTTTTTTGCGGATTATTCCGGGGTTTTGGGAATTACTTCGCCGCGGCGGCAGCCTTCGCCAGCGCAGCGAGCTGATCGGAGATATGCACGGTGCAGCCGCTGACCAGGTCGGCGTCGGTCGCCACGCCCGCCTCCAGGGTCATGCCGGTGACCTCCTCAACGGTCTTGCCGATGCACCAGGCCTCCAGGGCCTCCATCTGCGCGTCATACTCCTTGCCGATGGGGGAATACTTGCCCATGCCGTAGCCCTCGCCGAGCTCCTTCTTGCTCAGGGGCGCCATGGTAGCCTCGCAGGTCAGCGCGCCGGCCGCGTCGAAGGTGCCCTTGCTCTGCACGACGTCGAAGCTGATGGAGGTGATCTTGCCCTCCTCGTCGATCGTCACGGCGCACACGGTGGTGTCGACCTCGACGGAGCCAGCCGCGTCGGCGGTGGCGGCAGCGCAGGAGACGGCAGTCACGGTGCCCACGCCGGTGGCGGCAAGCGCGCCGGTCGCGACGGTCAGCAGCAGCGCAGCGAGGACGATAGCAGAAAGAATCTTCTTCATGGTGTCTTTTCCTTTCTTTCCATTTGGAGTCGTATCCCGGCGGCCTCCCGTTTGAAGCCGCCTGCCGATTGCTCGCATTATAGGCGACACTTATGTCAAAAGTGTGGTTTTTTTACAGTAATTTCTCCCAATCGGCATTTTTCGATTCCATTTCGGAAATTGAGAGGCGGAGTTTGCGGCAAACGGAAAGAAGGCTCCCGGACGGGAGCCTTCAGGCCATTTGAGATTTACTGCGCAGCCTTCGCAGCCTCGATCAGGCCATTCACATAGCCCAGCGTATCCACCAGCGTGCAGCCGGAGACGACGTCGACCATTTCCTCAGCGGTCTTGCCCTCGACGCAAGCCTCGAGCTCGGCGACGGTCTTGCCGGTCACAAAGGCCTCGATGGCGGCATAGTTCGCGTCGAGCGCGACGGTGGAGCCGGCCTTCTCGGCCATGTTCGCGCTGTACTGCTCGGCGTTGACCTTCTTGGAGGCCAGCACCTTGCCCTCGGGATAGCTCTCGCCGAAGCCGGCGTCGCTGTTGGGCACGCCCACGCTCGTGTCGGCGGCCATGAACTGGAACTCGTCGATGTAGGCGTCGGCGATCACGCCGTCCTGCATCGCGACGGTCAGCACCGCGAAGCACTTCGTGCCATGCGCGGCATACTCAACCTGGCCGATCTTGACGCCCTCGGCCATCGCCGGGATCACGAGGCACAGCAGCAGCGCCGCCAGCACAGCGGCAGAAAGGATTTTCTTCATGATTTCTTCTCCTTTTTCCACTCACCCCTCCGCCCCGCACAGGGGGCCTTGGAGCTTTTTTTCCATTGTAACGGAGGTTTGTGGCAAAAGTGTGGTTTTTAGGCGATTCTTAAAAGAAACATGATTTATTTATTCGCCAATCAGTCAATTCTGTAGGTGTGCCGCCCCAGCCCGTCCCAGATGGCGGAGATGACCTTCGGCGCGCGCAGCGTCGCGCCGCTGGAGACGTCCGTATCCGCGACGATCTCACCGGGCAGGTAGAGATCGTTCACGCTGGCAATCGGCCGGTTGACCAGATACCCGATCAGCTCCTCGAACTGCGCGGCAACCTGGCGCACGGCATCGGGCGCCTCCTCGCTCAGGTAGTCCTCATTCTTATAGGAAAGCGTGCGGTAGTGGATCTCTGTGAAGCAGTTGTCCTCGACGGTGAATTCCAGTGCGACCTGCTCGCCGCCATCCTCCATGTAGGAGCCGCGGTAGACGCCGTCCGCATAGGGCTCGGCCGCGGGCAGCTTCGTCGTGTCGACCAGCTTGTAGGGATGGCGGTTGAGCCCGTCCCAGAGCGCGGAGATCAGCTTGGAGGACTGCATCGTCGCCGTCGTGACCGCGTCGACATCCTCGACGATGTCGTAAGGGTTGTACAGGTCGTCGATCGCGTCGACGCCCTTGCCGATCAGGTAGTCCGCCAGCTGGCGGTACTGGTCAAGCGTCGCCTTCTGCGCGTCGCTTGCGTCCTCGCTCATGTAGTTGCCGTCCTTGTATTTGACGCCGCGGTAGATGATGGAGTCGAACACGCCGTCGCGCAGCTCAAACTGGATCGCGATCTGCTCGATGCCGCCATCATAATAGAAGCCGCGGTAGATGCCGTCGGAATAGATTGCCTCGCCGGATGCCGCCGCGCCGCCCATCAGCGCGCAGGTCAGGAGCACAGATACCCAAAAAAGCCTCATCAAACAAGCCCTCCTCCCGGATGGTCTCTTCAGTGTATCGATCAATTATGGCAAAAGTGTGGCTTTTTGGGCGCTTTCCCGAAATTCCCAATCAAAATTGACAATCCCGCGCAAACCCCCTACAATGACATTGCCAGTCCGGGCCTTTTGTCCGCAGCCGGGCGCACAAAGCCGCCCCGGCCCGGGAAGGATAGGAAAGCCCGTCCCCTTGCTCAAAACCCTGGCCGGCGGCCCGGCGTGCCCGGCGCCCGCCCCTCAGGAAACGGAGGCCTTGCGCATGAACCCGATTCTCGTCGTCGACGACAACGAACAGATCCTCGAAATCCTGACCCGGTATATCAAGGCCGAGGGCTGGACCTGCCTTCCCGCGCGCAGCGGCGAGGAGGCGCTCTCCCTCTTTGATGCCGCCGCGCCCGCGCTGATCCTGCTGGACATCATGCTCCCGGGCATCGACGGCCTGGAGATCTGCCGGCGCATCCGCAGCGTGTCGAGCGTGCCCATTCTGATGATCACCGCACGCGATGAGGACGCCGACCGCATCCTCGGCCTGGACATCGGCGCGGACGACTACATCGTCAAGCCGTTCTCGCCCGGCGAGGTCATGGCGCGCATCCGCGCCGTGCTGCGCCGCCTGCCCGCCGCCTCGGCGGATGAGACGCTCGTCATCGGCACGCTCTCGATCCATCTGCCCTCGCTGAGCGTCTCGCTGGACGGACACAAGCTGAATCTCACGCGCCGGGAGATCGAGCTGCTCTACACGCTCGCCTCCTCCCCGGGGCGCGTGTTCACGCGCGACAACCTGCTCACGCTCGTCTGGGGCTACGAGCACGTGGGCAACTATCGCGCCGTCGACTCCCACATCAAGCGCCTGCGCCAGAAGCTGGACGCCTATCCGCACGACTTCTTCACCATCGCGACAGTCTGGGGCGTCGGCTACAAGTTCGAGAGGACGCTGCCATGACGGAGCGCATCAAGCCTCGGCGCTCCATAACGGTTCGCCTCTTCTGCCTCTTCGCGCTGCTGCTCATCGCCTTCACGATCATCCTGAACCTGCTCTACACGGCGCTCATGCGCCGGCAGATGATCACGCATTACAGCCAGGCGATGCAGCGCAACGCCTACGCCATCTCGCAGAATCTCTCCGAGCTGATCGCACCGTCGAGCTACGAGTCGCTCGACGACACGCGCTTCATCGTCAGTGAAGATACGCTCGCGCCCTACATGGCGCTCATTGAGCAGATCACAAGCTGCAACGTCTACCTGATCGACACGAGCCACAACGTCACCGGCTATTTCGACGGCGTCGTGCAGAAGCTGGCCAATCCGCTCCTGCCCGCCTACATCGAGCAGACCATTGCGCTGGGGTTCATGGGCAAGACGCCCTTCATCCAGGCGGAGGACGGCGGCGAGACGCATCTGACGGCCTGCATGCCGATCATGAACGCGCAGAGCCGCGTGCTCGGCGTCGTGCTGCTGGAATCGACGCTGCGCGAGATGGGCTTCACGCAGGCGCCCAACCGAACCTCCCTGTTTGTCAGCTGCGCTGCGGCGTTCCTGCTCTCCGCGCTGCTGGCGATCGTCTTCTCCCATCAGTTTACGCGGCCGATCTCCTCGCTGCAGAAGGTCGCGCTGGAGCTGGCGGGCGGCCGCTACGAGACGCGTACCCGCGTCCGGCAGAAGGACGAGATCGGCTCGCTCGCCCGCTCGATGGACATCCTCGCCGAGCGGCTCGAGGAATCCCGCCGCCGCGACGAGCAGCTGCGCAGCCAGCAGCAAGCGTTCTTCTCCAACATCTCCCACGAGCTCAAGACCCCGGTGACGGTCATCCGCGGCTCGCTTGAGGCGCTCAGCGACGGCGTCATTTCGGATGAAAAGAGCGTGCGCGCCTATTACGCGCAGATGATCGAGGAGAGCCGCTGGCTCCAGCGCCTGATTCAGGATCTGCTGGAGCTCTCCCGGCTGCAGAGCCTCGAGTTTTCGCTCACGATGGCCGATCTCGACCTGTGCGAGCTGCTGGGCGACGTGGCGATGAGCGCCAACGCGCTGTGCGAGCGCAAGGGCATCCTCTTCTCCTGCGAGGAGCCCGACCGCGCCTATCCCTTCCGCGGCGATTACACCCGCCTGCGCCAGATGCTCCTCGCCGTCGTGGACAACGCCGTCAAATACACGCCGCCCGGCCGGCATATCCGCCTCTTCATCCAGGGCGAGCAGCCGGAGATTCTCGTCTCCGACGAGGGCACAGGCATCGCCGCGCAGGAGCTGCCGCACATCTTCGACCGCTTCCATCGCACCCGCGATACCTCCCGCGACAGCACAGGCCTCGGCCTGGCCATCGTCCAGGAGATCGCCCGGCGTCACGCCATCGAAATCGACGTCCGCAGCGAGGAGGGCAAGGGCACAACCTTCATCTTCCGCTTTCCGAAAGCCTGATTGCCAAGCGGGAACGGCGCGCCTCACGCCGTTCCCGGTTTTTTCAAATTCGGGGGTTGACTTTCTCCCCTATGCATGCTATAATCTATTCTGTTCTCAGCGATACGGTCTGTTGGCTCAGTTGGTAGAGCACATCGTTCACATCGATGGGGTCACTGGTTCGAGTCCAGTACAGACCACCAATAGCCACCCTTCATGGGTGGTTTTTTTGTTCCCTTCTCCAAATCCTGTCCGTTGCCGCGTCACGCTTCACATCGATGGAGGTTGACCGCAGGCCGTTCTGTCAAGCTCATGCGCAGCGCGTGCCCATTTTCCTTTTTCAAAAAAGGCATACAGCGGCAAAAACGCGCATAGTTTGCACGAAAAAGAGAAAGAAATAACGAAACTCTGATGGCCAGCGGCCGCCCTTCCTTCCGCCCGCTCTGTGCGCTCCGGCGTATCCGTCGATGCCGGAGGCGAAGCCGGCTCCTGAAAGGCAAAAAAAGAAAGCCCGGAAAGATTTCCGAGCCTTTTCTTTGGTAGCGGCAATGTGATTCGAACACATGACACTTCGGGTATGAACCGAATGCTCTGGCCAGCTGAGCTATGCCGCCTTATGGTTGCGGGAGTAGGATTTGAACCTACGACCTTCGGGTTATGAGCCCGACGAGCTGCCAGACTGCTCCATCCCGCGATGCAGCGTCGTTCTAACGACAAGAGCTATTATAGCGCAAAACAGTGCGTCTGTCAATAGCTCTTTCAAATTTTTTTCCGCTCCTCCGCCTCCCGCTTTTACCCTTGCGCAATTCCTCCTTCTGTGCTATAATGCAAAGCGACAACCGAATGGACTGTTCGAAACCATCCAGTCCTTAAACAAAACTATGGGCCGGGAATGCGCGCTGCGCCTTCCCATGCGGCCTTGTGCCGCTTTTTCTTTGGCTTGTCTGTTTTGCCGCGGTTGAGCAAAATGACAAAGGAGACTTTTCCCATGAACACCACTGTCCCCGCAGGAAACCGCACGGCCGTCCGCGTCCTCGCGCGCGGCGCGATCATCGCAGCGCTCTACACCGTGCTGACGCTGCTGCTCGCCCCGCTCAGCTACGGCGAAGTGCAGATCCGCTTCTCCGAGGCGATGACCCTGCTGCCCATTCTGATGCCCGAGGCCGTTCCCGCGCTGGCGATCGGCTGCCTGCTCTCCAACATCCTCGGCGGCTGCACGATCTTCGACATCGTCTTCGGCACGCTCGCCACGCTGCTGGCCGCGCTGTGCACGCGCCGCCTGCGCGAGCGCTTCTGGCTCGCCGCCGTCATGCCCGTGCTTTTCAACGGCGTGATCGTCGGCGCCGTCATCCATTACTGCTATGCGCCGGTGCTCGCGCTGCCGCTGTGCATGCTCTTCGTCGCCGCTGGCGAGGCCGTCGCCTGCCTGATCGTCGGCCCGCTGCTCATCCGCGCGATGCGCCGCATTCCGGTCAAATATCTAACCTGAGCTGGTTTTTGCCGCAAGTCCTTGACAATCGCGCCGTCGCGCGCTACTCTGTGTCTGTACGCATTGCATAGGCACTCAGCTTGTCGATATCTGCCGGCATTTCTCGGCTGGCATCCCCTTTCCAAAGAATCATGGGGATTGCTTTCTCCCCCTCCGGGGGAAAAAGCCCTTTTGTCGACGCTCTGTGTGTCTGTACGCATTTGTACGGACACTTTTTTCATGCCATCATTCCAGTCAGGAGGAATCCATTATGCGCATTGCTCTGATCAACGAAAACAGCCAGGCTGCCAAGAACGCGACCATCGAAGCCGCCCTCAAAAAGGTCGTCACCCCGATGGGCCACGAGGTCGACAACTACGGCATGTACGGCGTCGCCGGCGAGCCGTCCCTGACCTATGTACAGAACGGCATCCTCGCCGCCATCCTGCTCAACTCCGGCGCAGCAGACTACGTCGTCACCGGCTGCGGCACCGGCGAGGGCGCGATGCTCGCGCTCAACAGCTTCCCGGGCGTGCTCTGCGGCCACGTCGTCGATCCCTCTGACGGCTACATGTTCGCGCAGATCAACGACGGCAACGCCGTCTCGATGCCCTTCGCCAAGGGCTTCGGCTGGGGCGCGGAGCTGAACCTCGAGTATACCTTTGAGAAGCTCTTCGGCTTTGGCAGCGGCAACGGCTACCCTGCGGACCGCGTCGTGCCGGAGCAGCGCAACAAGAAGATCCTCGACGCCGTGCGCGCGCATACGCTCAAGGATCTGATCACCTGCCTCAAGGGCATCGACCAGGAGCTCGTGCGCGGCGCCATCGCCGGCGAAAAATTCAGCGAGCTGTTCTTTGCTCACGCCAAGGACGAGGCGATCATCGCCTATGTAAAGGAGCTGCTGGCCTGATGCTGCTTAACCTCTCCTATCTGCGCTATCCCCTGCCGCCGGATGTGCAGCGGCTCTTTGAGGCCGGCGACCTTGCGCGCATGGAGCGCGTCATCGCGCTGCGCCTTGCGGATCCGCGCACGCCCGAATGCCTCAAGGATCGTCTGCGCTTCCAGCTCGAAATCGCCCGCGCGCTGCCGGCCTCCTATCCGCTGACGCAGGCGGCGGCGCTTCGCGAGCTTCAAGCCGCTGTGCGCGATTTCAGTGAGGACGAGCTCGAGGCCCTGCGCGACGACGGAACGCTCGACTGGCGCTATCTGAGCGGCGAGGTTCGCTTCAAGGACAACTGCGTCTCCAACCTGCTCAAGACGCGCCCGGCCTATGCCGCCCGCGCGCTCAACCCCGAGGTTCGCGCAGGCGCCGCGCGCCGGAGCAAGGCGCTCGACGCGATGATCGCAAAGATGAAGGCCCAGGGCGGCGTCCGCGCGCGCTTTGAGGTACACGAGCAGATGACGGTCAAAAGCGACCGCCTGACGCCCGGCGAGACGCTGCGCATCCATCTGCCGCTGCCTGTCGTGGGCGCGCAGGTGACGCGCGCGGCGCTGCTCTCCTCGTCCCATCCCGCGGCGTTCATCGCGCCGGAGGACGAGCCGCACCGCACGGCGTATTTCGAGCTTCCCTACGAGCCGGGCATGACCGTCAGCGCCGACATCGCCTACGAGATCGACGCAAGGTATGTCGAGCCGAAGCCCGAGGCCGTCTGCGCGGAGCAGCCCGCCTTTGACACGCAGGAGCAGGAGCCGCACGTCGTCTTCACGCCCTATCTGCGTGCGCTGGCCAAAGAGATCATCGGCGAGGAGACCAACCCGCTGCTCAAGGCCCGCCGGATCTACGATTTCATCACGACGCAGGCGGTCTACCGCTTCATGCCGCCCTATCTGACGGTCACGAACATCCCCGAGTATTTCCTCAGCGGGCAGCGCGGCGACTGCGGCGTGCAGGCCATCACGTTCATCACGCTCTGCCGCCTGTGCGGCATTCCCGCGCGCTGGCAGGCCGGTCTGTACACGACGCCCGAATCCACTGGCAACCACGACTGGGCCCGCTTCTACGTCGCGCCCTACGGCTGGCTGTTCGCGGACTGCTCGTTCGGCGGCTCGGCCTATCGCGCGGGCAACACGGAGCGCTGGAATTTCTACTTCGGCAACCTCGAGCCCTGGCGCCTGCCGCTTTGCAGCGACTTCCAGCAGGAGCTCAACCCGCCCAAGCGCTTCCTGCGCCGCGATCCCTACGACAACCAGAATGGCGAAATTGAATCGCTGCACCGCGCGCTCGACGATGACGAGTATGAGACGGATAGCTGCATTCTGCGCTACGAGGAGCTGTAATC
>SFFC01000045.1 GCA_004556985.1 Clostridiales bacterium
CGTCAGCAGCGCGACGGACTGCGCGCCCATGTAGAACCACGCGCCGTTGAACCAGTAGATGCCCTCGACGATGTCCGGCAGAAACAGCAGCTGCACGGCACAAAGCGCCATCGCCAGCGGCAGGCCCAGATGCCGGGGCAGGCCCAGCCGCCCGCAGAGCATGTGCCGCAGGAACACCAGCGCCGAAACGAGGATCAGCACGAGCAGCGCGACAGCGTGTATGCCGTAATGCGCGATATCGAAGACCGCCGGGTTGAGCGCCATCAGGATGACGCCCGTCACCGTCCCCTGCCAGTCGCGCCAGGTGCGCAGCGCGTAGCTGAGCGCATCCTTGATCACATGCGGCAGGCTGCCCGTTTGAAGCCAGGTCGGATGGGTATAGAGGGCGAAGGTAAAGTCGTCCGTCGCGGGATGCGCAGCGCCCGCGCCGAGGAAAAACGGCAGCAGCAGCAGCGCCCACAGGAAAACGGCCGCGATGGGCAGGAATCTTTTGGCTCTTTTCATGATACTCCTTCCTTCTTCACGGCGCCCCCATGCGGCGCTTAAAACGCAGAAGACGCTCCCCCGTTCTTGAGGGAGCCTCCTCTGCCGGTATATTGCCGGGGGTTAACGACCGTCCTTCATGTCGATGTCGACAAAGCCGGCGCTCTCCAGGTTCTCATGGATCTTGCGGTCGTCGACGTTCTTCATCAACTGCTTGCGCAGGCCGATGCTCTGGCGCATGTCGGTGATCTTCGCCGGGCCGTTGATGCAGCCGCCCTCGCAGGCCATGCCCTCGACGATCGTCTCGTTCAGCTTGCCCGCGCGCAGCAGCAGCAGCGCCTTCTTGCATTCCGCCGCGCCGGAGCACTTGAGGCAGCTGACCGGCATGTCAAACTGATCCTCGACGAGCACCTGCTGCACGGCAGCGGAGACGCCGCCCGAGACGGCAAAGTTCTTGCCGTAGATGGAGCCCTGCTGCACGCTGGCGGCGGCGATCTCCTCTGGATCGACATTCTTCGCGGCGAACATCGCCTGAAGCTCCTCGTAGGTCAGCGCGAAATCCGCGCCCTCGCTGTTCATCTTCTGGTAGCGCTTGACCTCGCTCTTCTTGGCGACGCAGGGGCCGATGAAGGCGACCTTCGCGCCGGGATGGTTCTTCTTGATGAAGCGCGCCGTCGCGACCATGGGCGAAACGGTGTGGCTCACCTTGTCCTTGAGCTGCGGGTAGTGCTTCATGACCATGTTGTAAAACGCGGGGCAGCAGCTGGTCGTCATGTGGCCGCCCTCGCGCGCGACCTCCTTGGCCTCCTGCGCCTCGTAATAGGCGGTCGCGTCCGCGCCAAGGGAGACCTCCATCGCGTCGTCAAAGCCGAGCATCCGGATCGCCTTGATCATCTCGCCCACGCTCACGCCGCCGAACTGGCCCTCGATGGAGGGCGCGAAGCAGGCATAGACCTCCTGCTTCTCGTCGCGGATCGCCTCGATGACGTCGGTGATCATGGAGACGTCAGAAATCGCGCTGAACGGGCAGGCCGCGGTGCAGCTGCCGCAGGAGATGCACTTGTTATAGTCGATGGAGGCACGGCGGTTCTTCTTGTCCACCGAGATCGCGTCCACCGGGCAGGAGCGCACGCAGGGGCGGCGCGCGTCGGAGATCGCGTTGTAGGGGCAGGCCTGCGCGCACATGCCGCACTCGCGGCACTTGTCCGGGTTGATCATCGCGCCCTGGTGAGTCATGATGATCGCGTCGAAGTGGCAGGCCTCCATGCATTTCTGCGCCATGCAGTGCTGGCAGTTGCTGGTGACGGTGTAGCGCTGAAGCGGGCAGCCCTCGCAGGCGCTGTTCATAACGGCGACGGGCTCGTCCGTGTAGTAATAGTGGTTGTCCTCGTAGACAGAGGCGCGGCCGCAGGCCCAGTCCACGCGGTTGCGCAGGATTTCGCGCTCGCGATAGACGCAGCAGCGGTAGGTCGCCTGGCTGCCGTGGGGGATGATCTCCAGCGGGATGTATTCCTTGTGCCGCTCGAGCGTTCCCTCATAGCTGTATTTGGCGACCGCCTCGAGCACGTTCTGCTTCCAGTTGATCCTGTTCTTGGACTTCACAACCCTGTTCCTCGCTTTCTAACCTTGTCAAAACGGGGGACGCGGCGCTTCTCGCCGCAGCATCCGTCGGCAGGGAACCGCATCGGACAATCCTCTTTGGGGAATCGTCGGAGCGGGAGGAGGCTTTTCTCCCCCTCCGGGGGAAAAAAGCCCTTTGCCAGCGGTCTGCGCAGCGCATATGCGCCGCAGAGCAGCAACCTTTGTGTGAGCAGGCGCGGGTTTACGCGCCGAATTCGTTTTTGCAGCGCGCAAGCATCTCGCGAATCGGGAGCTGATAGGGGCAGCGCGCCTCGCAGGCGCCGCAGCCGACGCAGTCCCCGGCCTTCTTCGCCATGCTGGCGTAGCGCTGCTGCGCCCAGTCGCCCAGGCCGTAGCGCCTCAGATACCCCTCCAGCACGAAGATGCCGCTGATCTGGATGCCCGCCGTGCAGGGCTGGCAGTAGTTGCAGCGGCGGCAGAACTGCGTGCCCAGCTCTTTGCGGATGGTCTCGATTTTCTCCTTCTCCGCCTGCGTCAGCGGGGCTGTATCACAGATCGCCGCAAGGTTCTGCTCGATCTCGCGCACGTCGTACATGCCCGGGATGACGACGGAGACATCCGGGTTCTGCGCGATGAAGCGCAGCGCCAGATTCGCATCCTCCAGCGCGCCGCCGGCCAGCGGCTTCATGCAGATGAAGCCGACGTTCTGCTCCGTGCAGCGGCGCATGAGCGCCTCGCCCTGCGTCTCCACGAGGTTGTAGGGAAACATGATCGTCTCGACCCAGTCAAGCGAGAGCGCATACTCGAAGACGGAGGCCATGTGCGCCGTCACGCCGAGATGGCCGATCTTGCCCTCGGCCTTCGCCGCCAGCAGCGCCTCGAGCGCGCCGCCCGGTGCGCAGACCGCCTGCAGCTCCGCCAGGGACGGGTTGTGAACCTGATACAGGTCGATATGGTCGGTGCGCAGGTTGCGAAGGCTCGTCTCGATATCCTTCTCCATCGCCTCGCGCGTACGCGCCATCGACTTGGTCGCCAGCACAAAGCGGTCGCGCAGGCCCTCGAGCGCCTCGCCCAGATACTGCTCGCTGACCGTGTAGCCGCGCGCCGTGTCGATATAGTTTACGCCCTCCTGAACAAGCCGCTCCATCAGCGCGCGGGTCGCCTTTGCGTCCACCTTCTGAATCGGGATGCCGCCAAAGCCCATGCGCGAAATGCGAAGTCCGGTCTTTCCCAGCGTCGTGGTTTCCATAAAATGGTTCTCCCCTCTATATGTCCGTTCCTGACAAGCTCCCCGGGACAGGAGCCGCCTTCCTTCTGCGACAGGCAGGCGCAAATGCCGCCCAAAGCCCGGCTCTATTATATCGTCAAACGCCTGCGTTTTCAAGGCGGAATATCCAAAGCGCCCCGCGCCGAAGCATTCCGGCGCGGGGCGGACGGCTTTTCATTTTTTGGGTTCACAGCCCGAGCACCGCGGTGGCGATCATGAAGTAGATGACCAGCGAGCAGGCGTCGACGATCGTCGTGATCATCGGGCTGGCCATGACGGCCGGGTCAAAGCCCAGGCGCTTGGCGCCCATCGGCAGCAGGCAGCCCACGATCATCGCGATGACGACGGTGCACAGCAGCGTGACCGACACGGTCGCGCTGATCATCACGCCGACGCTCGTGAAGATCAGCATCCGCAGGAAGTTGACGGCGGCCAGCGCCGCGCCGGAGACGAGCGCCACCCGCACCTCCTTGAAGAGGACGCGCATCCAGTCGCGGGTCTCGACCTCGCCCAGCGCCATGTTGCGGATGACGGTAACGGAGGTCTGGCTGCCGGAGTTGCCGGCGCTGTCCATGAGCATCGGGATGAACGCGGTCAGCACGACCGCGCCGGAGAGCAGCGTTTCAAAGTGGGTGATGATCGTGGAGGTGAATGTCGCGGAGATCATCAACAGAAGCAGCCAGGGCAGGCGGTGGGCGACGAGGTTCAAGACGCTGGTCTTCATGTATTCCTCATCGCTGGGGATGATGGCCGCCATCTTCTTGATGTCCTCGGTGTTCTCATCCTGGATGACGTCGACGATATCGTCGATGGTGATGATGCCCACGAGCCGGTTTTCCTTGTCGCAGACGGCGATGGAGGTCAGGTCGTAGCGGCGGAAATCGTCAGCGACGGCCTCCTGGTCGTCGGTCGTCATCGCGGAGACGATGCTCGTCTCCATGATGTCGCGGATATAGGCGCTTTCCGGCGCAATGATCAGCTTGCGCAGGGAAACCTGGCCCACGAGCCTGCGCTGCTCGTCGATGACGTAGCAGGTGTAGACCGTCTCCTTGTCGATGCCCGTGCGGCGAATGTAGTCCATCGCCTTGCGCACGGTGAAGTAGTCATGCAGGTCGACATACTCGATCGTCATCAGGCTGCCGGCGCTGTTTTCCGGGTAGTTGAGGAACTGGTTGATGAGCTTGCGGGTGTTCTCATCCGCGTTCTGCAGCACCTTCTTGACGACGTTGGCAGGCATCTCCTCCAGGAAGTCCACCGTATCATCGAGGAACATGTCGTCAACCAGCGCGGTCAGCTCGGCGTTGGTCGCGCTCTCGGCGATGAGCTGCTGCTGGTCGCTGGTCATGTAGGCGAACACGTCCGAGGAGATGTCCTTGGGGAGCATGCGGAAGAGCTTGAGCACGCGGCCCGAGTCCTCGACCTCCTCCAGACCCTCGGCGATATCCACGGGCGGCGTCTCGTTCGCCTTCTGCTTGAATTCCTGAATTTTGCCCTCGTCCATGAGCCGCAACAGCTCAAGAAAATCCTTGCGAATCTCTTCCTCCATTGGGAACCCCTCCTGTCTTTTCAGCATTCCTTGTGTCGTGCAGTCTTGAAAATGCAGGTCAGTTTCCCCAAAAAACGGCGCAAAAAGGCGCACAGCATCAGGCTGCGCGCTCTTTCCGTCTTTGATTCGGTCGATTTTGCCCGGTCAGCTGCAAGCTGCAAACGGGCAGAAAAAGCCCTTATTCGGAAGCGGAAGGAGAGAAAGCCGCAGCCCGAGGCGCCAGCCGTTCTCGGGGTTTGCCCGCCAGACTACTGGGATCGTCCACGTCTTTCACCTCCGCACAAATCGTTTGGTTTGCACCTTCCCAACCGGGAAAAACCACGTTTACAATACCGCCATTTTTCCGGTTTGTCAACCCCAGCGCGGCGAATATTCCGCGTTTTTTGCATGGTTTTTTCCCGCGCTTTTCCTGGCCTTATACCGCGTAGCTCAGCCCCGAGCGCACCAGCACGAGCAGCCGCTCCTTGACGGGCATGCCCGTGATTTGGGAGAGCGCCTGGGCGTAGAGCTCAAGCTGCGGCCTGTGGCGCGCGATGGCGCCGGCTGCGTCGGCGGGCGAGTCGGTCTTGTAATCCAGCAGCACCCATTGTCCGTCCTCGACGAAGCAGCAGTCGATCACGCCCTGAATCAGCTGCTGCGCGCCGGAATCGTCCGTCCGCCGGAAGGTGAAGGCCCATTCGCGCTCCAGCCGCCCGGCGCGCAGCATCCGCACGCCCAGCGGCGAGGCCATCAGCGCCGTCAGCATCCGCACGGGCACGGCGGCGGCCTCCTGCGCCGTGACGACGCCGTCCGCGCGCATCGCCTCCGCCTGCCGCCTGATCTCCCCCTCCAGATCGCCTGCTGCGCGCAGCGCCTGAAGGTCGAGCATGCGCATCATCCGGTGGAAGGCCGTGCCGATCTGCGCGCCCGTCATGCGCTGCTCCTGCATGAAGCGCGGCAGGCGGACGATTTCCGTGCGCTCCCCCGGCAGGGGCGGCGCCTCCTCGCCGGATGCCCGTGCCGCCGCCTCCTGCGCGGCGCGCTTTTCGTCGCGCAGCACGGCGCTGACGCTCGTCTTGCGCACGGCCGCCGCACCCTGCCCGGGGTCAAAGGCCATCAGCGCCGCAAGCGCTTCATCCTCAAGCGGCTCCGCCTCCAGCACCGCGAGCAGGCGCGAGACGCCCTCGTCCGTTCGCCGAAGTGCCGCGCCGGCCGCATCCGCCCTGTGCGCGAAGACCTGCCAGCGGGAATCCCCCGCGAGGATCTCCTCCTGCGCGATCGTGAGGCCCGCGCCCGCGGCGGCGAGCGTCGGGGCGATCATCTCCAGCCCCGTGCGCATGGCAAGCAGGCTGCCCGTGTCGCCGCCGGCAAAAAAGCTCTTTGGCGGCTGCGCGCGGCCGACGTCGCCGATGAGGATCAGCCGCTCCCTTGCGCGCGTCATCGCGACGTAGAGGATGCGCACCTCCTCGGCGAGCTGCTCGCGCGCCGTCTGCACGCGGATAGCCCGCCGCAGCAGTGTGTCCCGCTCGCTCATCAGCGCCGTGTCCACGCAGGGCAGGCCGACGCCCAGCTGCGCGTGGAGCAGCAGCCGCGTGCGCAGCGACTGCCCGCCGAGCTTCTTCCCCAGCCCCAGCACCAGCACGACTGGGAACTCAAGGCCCTTGCTCTTGTGCGTCGTCATGATGCGCACGACGTCCTCGCTCTCGCCGATCGCGCTCGCGCTCATCGAGTCGCCGCCCGCGCGCAGCCGCCCCGCGTAGGCGAGGAAGGCATGCAGCGAGCCGCCCTGTGCGCGCACGAAGGCGCGCGCCCGCGAGGTCAGCAGGTGCAGATTCGCCTGACGCGCCGCGCCGCCCGGCAGCGCGCCTGCCTGCGCGGGAAAGCCCGTCTCGGTATAGATGCGCTCGATCAGCCTGTCCACGCCCTGATGGCGCACGCAGAGCCGCCAGCGCGCAAGCCGCGCCTCAAACCCACGCAGCTTTTCGGCCAGCGCGTCGTCCATCTCCTCGCGGTAGCAGCGCACGGCCTCGTGAAACGGCACGCGCGCATCCGGCGTATGGATGCGGATGGCCGCCAGCTCGCTGTCCTCAAGCCCCAGCGCCGGGCCCTTGAGCGCCGCAAGCAGCGCCTCGTCCTTCGCGCCGTTGTCAATCGCCGTCAGCAGCGCCATCATCGCGCGGATCTCCGGCATGTCAAAGTAGCCCTCGCCCGCGTCGCAGAAGACCGGGATGCCCGCCCCGGCGAGCACATCCGCCGCCAGCGGCGCGCTGCCCCGCGCCACGCGCATGAGCACCGCCATGTCCCGGTAGCCAAGCGGCCGCTCGCGCCCCTGCTTCGCGTCGTAAAACGTCGTGCCGACCAGCGCGTTGATGCGCGCCGCGGCGATCTGCGCCTCCCGCTCGACGGCGGCCAGCTCCCGCTCATCCGGCAAACCGTCGCCCGGCAAACCGTCGCCCGGCAAACCGTCGCCCGGCAAGCCGTCTTCCCGCGCAGCGCTCTGCGCCTCATCCGAGGCGTCGTCCACGCCCGCCGCGGCGTCCTGCTCCTCCCCGGTTTTATAGATCAGATGCAGCTCGAGCGGCGGGTCGTCCGCCCGCGCGGGCAGCCCGGGGATGAGCGCCTCGCGCGCGTCGTATTCGATCTCCGTCGCCTCCCGGCGCATGATCCGCGAGAAGACCGCATTGACGCCGGCGAGCACGTTGGCGCGCGAGCGGAAGTTGCGCTGCAAATCGATGCGCCGTGCGCTTTCCTCCGCCTCGCTGTCGTAGCGCGCCGCCTTGCGCAGGAAGAGCTGCGGCTCCGCCTGGCGGAAGCGGTAGATGCTCTGCTTGACGTCGCCGACGAGGAATTGCCCGTCCTCCCGCGCGAAGCTCCCGAGGATCGCCTCCTGAATCGCGCTCGAATCCTGATACTCGTCCACAAAGACGTAGCGGTAGCGTGCGCGCAGCGCCGCGCGCACCTCGGGATGGGCGAGCGCCTCCAGCGCGCCATGCTCCAGGTCGTCAAAATCCAGCACGCCGCGGCGCCTCTTGGCCGCGCCGTAGAGCGCGTCATAGGTGCGCACCAGCTCCGCCAGGCCCTCAAGCGGCGCGCGCGTCATCTGCAGATCCTCCGCCGCCTCCTCGAGCGTGGGCGCAAAGCTCCCCGCAAGCTCCCTGACAGCCTTCTTGAGCGCGTCGCGCCGCGCCTTGACCGTCTCCGCCAGCGCCTCGTCAAAGACGTCGCCCTTCTTCTTGCGCCCCAGCGCCGCATATCGCACCTCCGTCAGCGCAGCGCGCAGCGGCATGTAGCCCCGGCCCGCGGCCTCGATCAGGTCGGAAAGCAGTGCGGCATCCTGCGCGCAGGCCTCCGCGTAATGCGCCGGGCCGCCCGGCCGGCGGCAGAGCGCGAGCGTCTCCTCCGCGGACGCGCAGAGGCCGCCCAGCGCCGTCTGCGCGTCCGCGAGCAGCAGCTGCACAGCCGGGCTTTCGCCCAGCGTCTGCGCGTCCGCTCCGCAGGCCGCGACGGCCCCGTCGAGCCAGCCCCAGGGATCGGGCCGCGTCATCATGAAGCGGCGCAGGCTCCCGGCCAGGTCGGCAAGCTCCTCCTGCGTATAGCAGGCGTCCGCCGCCAGGAAGGCCTCGCTGCCGACCTCGTAGCAGCTGTAGAGCGCGTCCTCCATCGCCTGCGCGCCCAGCACGCCGCATTCCTGCTCGTCCGCGATGCGGAAGGCCGGGTCGAGCCCCAGCGCCTGAAAGTTCTCGCGCAGCAGATTGCCGCAGAACCTGTGCAGTGTCGAGATGCTCGCCCGGGAGAGCGCCATCGCCTGCTCGCCCATCGCCGGATCGTCAAGCGCCGCGCGGCTGAGCGCCTCGCCGATGCGCAGGCGCATCTCTCCCGCCGCCGCGTTGGTAAACGTCACCACGAGCATCTGCTCGACCGGGCATCCCTCGCGCACGAGCGACACGATCCGCTCCACGAGCACGGCCGTCTTGCCCGAGCCCGCCGCCGCACAGACGATCAGGCTGTGCCCCCTGTCCGTAATCGCGTCCCGCTGCTCTCTCGTCCACTCCGGCATGGCTGCTTCCCTCCGCTTTTTTCTGATGGCTCATTATAGCATACTTGGCCCGCCCGCGTCTCCCCCGGTTTTCCCGCAGATCCCCCGCCGGTCTTTACAGCGCCTGCTTTTTCCTGTATAATAGGAACGTTTACCGTCCACATCAAGCGGCTCCGGCCGGAGGTTAGAAGGAGAGACAGCCATGTTTTCGACGCTGGATATGCACATTCTGGAAATTCTGTGCGAGGATGCACGGGTGACGCCGCGGGAAATCGCGGTCATGACGGGCAGCGATGAGACGCAGGTCAGCCTCGCGCTGGAGAGCCTGAAGCGCGCCGGCGTGCTCGTCGGCTATCAGACGCTGATCAACTGGGAGCGGACGGACAAGGAATTCGTCAGCGCCGTCATCGAGGTCAACGTCCAGCCGCAGCGGGAGAAGGGCTTTGACGCCATCGCCCAGCGGATCATGCAGTATGACGAAGTCAAGTCGCTCTATCTGATGAGCGGCGCGTATGACCTGATGGTGCTCTGCGAGGCGAAGACCCTCAAGGAGCTTGCGCAGTTTGTCCACAGCCGCCTCTCCGTGATCGAGGGCGTCACCGGCACGAGCACCCATTTCATGCTCAAGACCTACAAATACGGCGGCATGATCTTCGAGGGCGGCTCGGATGACAGGCGTCAGGCGGTGATGCCCTGATGCAGTACGACCGCATCGTCAACCCGCGGGTCGCCAGCGTGCCGCCCAGCGGCATCCGCAAGTTCTTTGACATCGTGAAGCAGATGCCCGAGGCCATCTCCCTGGGCGTCGGCGAGCCGGATTTCGTCACGCCCTGGTCCATCCGCGACGCGGCCATCGCTTCCATTGAAGAGGGGCGCACGCAGTACACCTCCAACTGGGGCCTCGAGTCGCTGCGCGAGAAGATCGCCGCCTACCTGCGCATGCGCTATCACGTCGCCTACAGCCCGGCGGACGAGATTCTCGTGACCGTCGGCGCGAGCGAGGGCATCGATCTGGCGATGCGCGCGTTGCTCTGCCCGGGCGACGAGGTGCTCATCCCCGACCCGAGCTACGTCAGCTACGCGCCCTGCGTGACCTTCGCGGGCGGCGTCGCCGTGCCGGTCGTCACGCGCGCGCAGGACTGCTTCGCCCTGACCCCCGAGGCCCTCGCCGCCGCGATCACGCCGCGCACGAAGGCGCTCATCCTGCCCTACCCCAACAACCCGACCGGCGGCGTCATGACGCAGGAGCAGCTCAAGGCCATCGCGCGCGTGCTCCGGGGCACAGACATCGTCGTCGTCTCCGACGAGATCTACTCGGAGCTGGTCTACGACGGCCATGAGCATACGGCGTTCGCCGCCGTCGAGGACATGCGCGAGCGCACGGTCACGATCAACGGCTTCTCCAAGGCCTTCGCGATGACCGGCTGGCGCGTGGGCTACATTGCCGCGCCGCGCGAGCTGCTCGTCCCGATGTTCAAGATTCACCAGTACACGATGCTCTGCGCGTCAATTCAGGGCCAGGTGGCCGCCGACCGCGCGCTCGGCCGCGCGTTTGAGACGGGCTTTGAGGATGTGCGCACGATGGTCCGCTCCTACGACCGCCGCCGCCGGCTGATGGTCTCCAGCTTCAACGAGATGGGCCTTCCCTGCTTCGAGCCGCGGGGCGCCTTCTACGTCTTCCCCTCGATCGCCCCAACGGGCCTTTCCAGCGAGGAATTCTGCACGCGCCTGCTGGAGAGCGAGCACGTCGCGTGCGTGCCGGGCACGGCCTTCGGCGTCAGCGGCGAGGGGCATATCCGCTGCTCCTACGCGACGAGCCTTGACAACCTCGGCAAGGCGCTCGAGCGCATTCGCGCGTTCCTTGGCGGATTGTGAAGCAAATGTGATGCGCGATTGAACGCCGCGTGGTAATTTCCTGAAAGGATTGCGTTTTCGGGGGGCCGCGCGTATAATGATTGTTGATCGTAACCAGTATCTGATTCCGTATGGAGGGAAATGACCATGAACAAGAAGATGCTGCTGGCGCTGCTTCTGGCGCTGGCGCTCCTGATGCTGACCGCCTGCGGCGGCACGGACAAGGTGGAAACCGTCGCCTCCACCGCCGCGCCGACGGCCGAGGCAACGGCTGAGCCGACCGCCGAGCCCACCGCCGAGCCCACCGCTAAGCCGACCGCCGAGTCGACCGCTGAGCCGACGGCTGAGCCCACCGCTGAGCCGACTGCCGAGCCGACCGCTGAGCCGACGGCTGAGCCGACCGCTGAGCCGACCGCTGAGCCCACCGAAGCGCCGGCTGAGGAGGCCGGCGAGCCCGTCGCGCTGAGCGAGGAAGACGCGCCCGCCGCCGGGGAAGCCGAAGCCGTTGAGGCCGGGGACGCCGATCCCGTGCTCGCCAGCGCGTATGAGGGCGAAATCACCGTGCGCCTCTCCGAGGTGCAGGAGGACTTCGACTCGATGCTTAAGTCCTACATGCAGTACTACGCGCAGTACGGCTACACGATGGACGAATACGACGTCGATTTCCAGTCCTCCGTCGCGCAGGAGACCGTGCAGATGGCTCTGAGCGAGCGCATCGTCTCCCGCTATGCCGCGCAGCAGGGCTATGTGCTCACCGAGGAGGACGACGAGGCGCTGCGCGCCCAGGCTGAGGCCTCCGTCGACAGCGTCCGAGAGTATTACGAGACCTACCTGTCCTACTACGGCTACGAGGGCGAGGAGCTCGAGCAGGCCGTCGAGGACGAGCTCGCCGCCAGCGGCTACGCCGTCGAGGCGATCTACGACAACCTGCGCCTGCAGAGCGTGATCGACTTCCTCTACGACCTCTCCACGGCTGATGTGACCGTCACCGAGGAGGAGGTCCGTGCGGCGTTTGACGCGAAAATCGCCGCGCAGAAGGAGACATACGCCGATATCGACACCTTCATCAACGACACCCTGAACGGCGAGGACATCCTCTACACGCCGGAGGGCGTGCGCGTCGTCCAGTGCATCTTCATGGCCAAGGCCGACGGGGATGAGGCCACGCCGGACGAGGCGACCGCCGACGAAGCATCTGGCGACGAGGCGACGCCGGGCGAGCCTGTGCTCGCCCCCGCCGAGATCGCGGAGCTGAGCGGCCGCGCGAAGGCCCAGGCCGTCTCCGCGGCGATCCAGAGCGGCGCGATGAGCTTCGCCGAGGCGATGACCGCCTTCAACGAGGATTCCTCCACGCAGGAGCAGATGGAGGCCGGCTATCCGGTCGCCGAAAACAGCGCGCTCTACGGCGACGAATTCAAGAACGGCGCAATGTCCCTTGAGCAGATCGGCGACGTCACCGGCGTCATCGAGACGGACTACGGCTTCTTCATCCTCAGCTATGCGCGGGATCTGGAGAGCGGCGAGGCCGACTTCGAGGCACGCAGGGAGACGGAGACCGCCGAAGCGCTCGAGAGCGCGAAGGACGCCGTCTTCTCCGACTACATCGACGCGATGATCGACGGGGCAAACGTGCAGATTCTGGACGCGAGCCCGCTGTACCACGTCTACGTCGGCGAGACCGTCGAGGTGACGGTCGCCTACGCGAGCGTGACCGGGGACACCGACCTTTGGGACATGCCGGAGGGCGACGCCGTGGCGCATCTCTCTGCGGGCGCGACGCTTGACGTGCTCGGCCGCATTGGCATGGACGGCGAGGAATACGCGTTCGTCGCCGTGCCCGGCACGACCTTCAAGGGCTACCTCAACACGAAGCTCATGGCGGACATGGACGAGGCCGAGGCGCTCGCGGCGGACAACACCGCGCTCTGCAAGGCGGCCATGGCCGTCGACAAGCTCCCGACCTTCACCATCGCCATGAACGACGGCTCGCTGATCTACGGCGAGCTCTACCCGGATGTCGCGCCGGAGACCGTGGGCAACTTCGTCTCCCTCGCGAGCGAGGGCTTCTATGACGGCCTGACGTTCCACCGCGTGATCCCCGGCTTCATGATCCAGGGCGGCGATCCCAACGGCGACGGCACGGGCGGCCCGGGCTACGCCATCCGTGGCGAATTCACGAACAACGGCGTCCAGAACGATCTCTCCCACACCCGCGGCGTGCTCTCCATGGCGCGCTCGAGCGCGATGGATTCCGCCGGCAGCCAATTCTTCATCATGCATGCCGACAACGACTATCTCGACGGCGATTACGCGGCCTTCGGCCTCGTGCTCGGCGGCATTGAGACGGTCGACCTGATCGCCTCCGTCCCGACCGACAGCAGCGACAAGCCGCGCAACGAGCAGGCCATGCGCACGGTCTACGTCGAGACCTACGGCAAGACCTACACCTTCACGCGCCTGGAGGACTGATTCCCGCGATGCCGCCCCCTCCCTTCGGGGAGGGGGCGTTTTTTGCTGTTCCCGGCTTGCCGCGCCTTGTCCGAAATTGACAAACCATCACCCTTCCCTCTGGAAAAAACACCGAAATCGTCATTTTGTCGCATTTTTCTCTATTCAAAACGTCAACACAGGCGTATAATGACGGAGATTTATACTAAGGCAGGTTGAAGCATGGAACCCAAGGCGCTCCTCTCCCGCGCGCTTCAGGCGCTCTCGGGAACCTACGACATCACGCTCGATGCGCAGATCCTCTCCCGGAGGGTCGACGCGTTGGCGCAGCTTCGCGCATACAATTCCAAATATGTCCTGAGCAAAAAGCATGTACTCTGGCAGGCCAACGCCTTTGAGCATGCGCTTTTTCTCTGTGCGGACAGCCTCTCGGAGGAAACCGCCCGCGATTGGTTCACCTTTTTAACCCAGGAGGCGGAGCCGGAGCTCGTTCATCCCGGAAAGCCCTGCCCCGACGAGGGGCACATGTACACCGATCTCACCCTCATCTTCTTGTACAAGGACGTTCAGGAGGATGCCCGGCGCTTCATCCGCCGCGCGAAATTCACGAAGAACTACCGCTTTTCCCTCCGCGGCTGGGCTTCGGCGCGCCTGCTGGCCGTCGACCTGTCCCGCGGCGCCATCGTGACCAACGCCGCCGCAAAGGAGCTGCGTCCGCTCTTCACGAAGCTCATCAAAGACGCATGATCCACCCGGGCTCCGGGTGTTTCAGAAATCTACGCAAGACATAGAGGAGAGAGAAACATGAACGGTTTTGTCATCCTGCTTGTCGCGCTGGTGCTGTTCATCGTGGCGTATGCCACCTACGGCGCCTGGCTGTGCAAGCAGTGGGGTGTTGACCCCACGAGAAAGACCCCTGCCGTCGAAAAGAGCGACGGCGGCGACTATGTGCCCACCAGCACCGCCGTGCTGCTCGGCCATCACTTCGCCTCCATCGCCGGCGCTGGCCCCATCACGGGCCCGATCAACGCCGCGTTCTTCGGCTGGGTGCCGGTCTTCCTGTGGGTCGTGATCGGCGGCATCTTCTTTGGCGGCGTGCAGGATTTTTCTGCGCTGTTCGCCTCGATCCGCCACGACGGCAAGACGATCGGCGAGGTCATTGAGCATCACATCGGCCACAAGTGCAAGATGATCTTCAACATCTTCGTCTTCCTGGTGCTGCTGCTGGTCGTCGCGGCGTTCTCCGACATCGTCGCGGGCACGTTCGCCTCCGTCCCGGCTGCAGACACGGAGATTGCGCTCGCCAACGCGCGCTCGGCCGGCTCCGTCGCGACCGCGTCGATGTGCTTCATCCCGCTGGCCGTGCTCTTCGGCCTGCTCCAGCGCCGCAACCACAACCTGATCGTCAACACGGTCATCGGCGTCGCGCTGCTGTGTGGCTCCATCGTGCTGGGCCTCGCGTTCCCGCTGATGAACCTCTCGAAGGGCTTCTGGCTCACCATCACCTTCGTCTACATCTTCATCGCGTCCGTCGCCCCGGTCTGGATCCTGCTCCAGCCGCGTGACTACCTGAACAGCTTCCTGCTCTACGCGATCATCCTGCTGTCCATCGTCGGCATCGCTGCGGCGCGTCCGGACATGACGCTTCCCGCGTTCACGGGCTTCGTCGTCAACGGCCAGCCGCTCTTTCCGGTGCTCTTTATCACCATCGCCTGCGGCGCGATTTCCGGCTTCCACAGCCTGATCGCCTCCGGCACCACCTCCAAGCAGCTGGACAATGAGGGCCATGCCAAGGTCATCGGCTACGGCGGCATGCTCATCGAGTGCGCGCTGGCGATCATCGCGCTCGTCGCGGTCGGCTCTGCGCGCGGTCAGGAGCTCGCGGCCTCCGGCAGCGGCCCTGCGGCGATCTTCTCCAACGGCATCGCGTCCTTCGCGGCCGTCATCGGCCTGCCCGAGGCGACCACCGCGACCGTCATCGCGCTGGCCTATTCCGCCTTCTGCCTGACCTCTCTGGACACCGCGACCCGCCTGGGCCGCATGATCTTCCAGGAGATGTTTGAGGGCACCGGCATCAAGGTGCTGGAGAACAAGTACGTCGCGACACTGATCACGGTCGTGCTCTCCGCCCTGCTGGCGGGCGCCGGCTACCAGAAGATCTGGCCGCTGTTCGGCGCGGCGAATCAGCTCGTCGCTGTGCCCGCGTTCCTGGCCTGCGCGGTCTGGTTCAAGCACATCGGCCGCAACAACAAGATGTTCATCGCGCCGATGTTCTTCATGCTCGCCGCGACGCTGTCCTCTCTGGCGCTCAGCTTCTTCAACAACGTCATGAAGCTGATGGCCGGCACCGGCGCGTTCGCCAAGGAAGGCCTGCAGTGCATCATCATCGTGCCCGTTGTCGTCCTCGCGCTGATCATCACCGTGGACGGTCTCAAGGCCCTCAAGGCCAAGGAGCCGCAGAAGGCCTGAGCGCCCGCGCGGCAAGTTCTCTGACAAGTGAAAAAAAGCAGTCTTCCAGTAGTGGAAGGCTGCTTTTTCTGTCTGATTCTGTTTTGCAGCAAAAGCTTGAGTATACGTGCGAAGCGAAGAAGGGTCAAGGGATATCATCCCTTGCGGGGTTTGGGGCAGCGCCCCAAGCAGGGCACGGGCGGCCCCGTCAGGCGCCGCCCCTTCCAAACACGATAACCAGCAGCAGCGCCGCCACGAGCACGACGATCAGCACATCCAGCGCCCAGACGGGGACGTTGATCTTGTCGTAAATCTGCTCCTTCAGGTTCTTCTGCTTCTTTGTCTCCTCGACGATGCGGTCGACCATCGCCTCGTCGATTTCTTTTTTCTTGTCCTTTTTCTCGATGATTGCCAAAGTCAGACCCTCCATGTGACCGGCTGCTCGCCGGATGATAGGAAAAACCCGCCGTGCCAGAGCTGGACGCGGCGGGCAAGGGGGATGGCTTACTTCTTCGCCAGGTACTTGCGCAGGTCAAGCGCAACGGCGATAATGATGACCAGGCCCTGCGCGATGTAGGTGTAGGAGGATTCGACGCCCAGGAACTGCAGGACGATCTTGAGGACCTCGAACACCAGAACGCCGACGAGGATGCCCGGAATCGTGCCGACGCCGCCGTTGACGGAGACGCCGCCGATGGTGCAGCCCGCGATGGCTTCAAGCTCCCAGCCCTGCGCGGTGTTGACCGAGCAGCCGCCGGACTTGGCGCAGACCAGGAAGCCGGTCAGGCCGTAAAGGATGCCGGCGAGCATGTAGATCTTGATCTTGCTCTTGTTGACGTTGATGCCCGCGACCTCAGCGGCGTTCTCGTTGCCGCCGATGGCGTACATGTACTTGCCGTAGCGGGTCTTGTTGTAGAGGAACCACATCAGCAGGCCCACGACGATGGCGATGATCGTC
>SFFC01000159.1 GCA_004556985.1 Clostridiales bacterium
CTGCTATCAATTTGCTATCAAATGCCCCGTTTCCGCTTTAAGACCCCAGTGTTTTCAAGGCTTTGCGGGTTTTGTCAGTTATTCCCACTCCACCGTTGCCGGCGGCTTGGTCGTAATATCATACACCACTCTGTTGACCCTGGGCACCTCATTGACGATGCGCGCGCTGACCTTGGCCAGCAGCTCGTAGGGCAGGCGCGCCCAGTCGACGGTCATGAAGTCGTCGGTTGTGACGGCGCGGATGGCGAGCACGAAGTCATGTGTGCGCTCGTCGCCCATGACGCCGACCGTGCGGGTGTTCGTCAGGACGGTAAAGTACTGGTTGATGTCGCGGTCAAGGCCCGCCAGCGCGACCTCCTCGCGCAGGATGGCGTCGCTCTCGCGGACGGTCTCCAGCTTGTCCTCGGTGATGTCGCCCATGATGCGGATGGCCAGGCCCGGGCCGGGGAACGGCTGGCGCCAGACCATGTCGCGCGGCATGCCCAGCTCCTCGCCGACCTTGCGCACCTCGTCCTTGAAGAGCATGCGGATCGGCTCGACCAGGCCGCCGGTGAATTTCGCCTTGACGTCGGCAGGCAGGCCGCCCACGTTGTGGTGGCTCTTGATGACCGCGCTGCCCTTGACCGAGCCGGACTCGATCACGTCGGGGTAGATCGTGCCCTGGGCGAGGAATTCGACGCCCTGCAGGCGGTTCGCCTCGTCCGCAAAGCAGTAGACGAATTCGCCGCCGATCAGCTTGCGCTTGGTCTCGGGATCGGAGACGCCCGCCAGCTTCGCAAGGAAGCGATCCTTCGCGTCGACGATCACCAGGTTGACCGGGAACTGCTTCGTGAACACCTCGCGCACGGACTCCGTCTCATTCTTGCGCATGAAGCCGTGGTCGACGTAGACGCAGGTCAGGCGCTCGCCGATGGCGCGGGAGATCAGCGCCGCGGCGACGGAGGAATCGACGCCGCCGGACAAGCCCAGCAGCACCTTGCCCTGCGGGCCGACCTGCGCGCGGATCGCGGCGACCGCGTTCTCGATGAACGCGCTCATCGTCCAGTCGCCCGTGCAGCCGCAGACGTTGTAGAGGAAGTTCGAGAGGACCTTCTGCCCCTCCTCGCTGTGCGTCACCTCGGGATGGAACTGCACGGCGTAGATGCGCTTTTCGGGATTCGCCATCGCGCAGAAGGCGCAGTTGCCGCTGTGAGCGATGGAGGTGAAGCCCTCCGGCGCCTTCGTGACGTGGTAGGTGTGGCTCATCCAGGCGACGGACTCGCCCTTCATGCCGGCAAACAGCGGGCTCTGTGTATCAAAGGTCACGGGGATGCGGCCATATTCGCGCTGGGCCGCGCGCTCGACGGTGCCGCCGAGGGTGTAGGCCGTCAGCTGCATGCCGTAGCAGATGCCCAACACCGGCACGCCCAGCTCATAGACGCCGGGATCGATGCGCGGCGCGTCCTCATCGAGCACCGACGCAGGACCGCCCGAGAGGATGATGCCCACGGGTTCACGGGAACGGATCTCCTCGAGCGTCGAGGTATAGGGGATGACCTCGCAGAAGACCTTCGCCTCGCGCACGCGGCGCGCGATCAGCTGGGTATACTGCGCGCCAAAGTCCACGATGACAATGCGCTGCACGTTTTCCATGAAGTACCTCCTTATGCTGTTTTCATCCAGAATCCTGGCTGACAGAATCAAACCCGTTTCAATCGTAGGATGCTGCGCATCCTGCTCTGAAACTACATTTATTTTGTTTGGAATCATTAGGGCTGCCGCCCTAAAACCCGCTTGAGGGATTTCATCCCTCAAACTCCCTTCTTCGCTTCGCGCATCCATTCATTCTTTAGTTATAGAAAAGATAACCGGACAAGCTCCGCGTAAAGAAGCGATACGAATTGTATTCTACACAGTTTTGCGGACGAAATCAAGTGAGCCGAAGAAAAAGTTCGCTTTTATCATCATTTTCGGCAGTTTTCCCGAAGAAATCCCTGCAAAACCTGCGTTCTTTTCAAACCCCTCCGGCTGTGCTATAATGATCAAAACAGCCGCCGCGCCCGTTTTCAGCTGCTGAACGGGTGCGGCTGAAAACGGAGGGTTTTGCTTGCTGCTTGACAGGGACATCATCGCCGCGCAGGCCACGGCGCCGGGGGAGGGCGGCATCGCCATCGTCCGCCTGAGCGGGGCGGGCTGTGAGGGCGTGTTGCTGCGCGTCTTCCGCCCGGCTCATGCAGGCGAGCTAAAGAACAGGCGCCTGACCTTCGGGCATCTGCTCGATGGGGAGCGCATCATCGACGAGGCCATGGCCGTGATGATGCGCGCGCCGCAGAGCTACACGCGCGAGGACGTCGCGGAGATCCATTGCCACGGCTCGCAGGCGCTCGTCTCCCGCGTGCTGGCGCTGCTGCTGCGCGAGGGAGCGAGAATGGCCCGGCCGGGGGAGTTCACCTGCCGCGCGTTTTTGAACGGGCGCATCGACCTGACGCAGGCCGAGGCCGTCATGCGGATGATCCGCGCGGGCAGCGACCGGGCGCTGCGCAGCGCCGTGCGCCAGCTCGAGGGCGGCGTTTCCGCGTTCGTCCGCGAGGCGAGGGCGGAGATCACGGCGCTGCTGGCATCGCTCTGCGCCGCGGTCGACTTTCCCGACGAGGTCGACGAGCAGGAGACGGCGGAGGATGTCCGCGAGCGCTGCCTGTCGCTCGCCGCGCGCCTGCGCGATGCCTGCGATCCCCGCGCGGGACGGATGGAGGACGAGGGGCTGCGCGTCGTGCTCTGCGGCCGGCCGAACGCGGGCAAGAGCAGCCTGCTCAACGCGCTGCTGGGCGGCGAGCGCGCCATTGTCACGGATATTCCCGGCACGACGCGGGACACACTCTCCGAGAGCATCCAGATTGACGGGCTGCGCGTCGTGCTGACGGACACGGCCGGTCTGCGGGAGACAGGCGACGCGGTCGAGCGCATCGGCGTCGCGCGCGCGCAGAAGGCCATCGCCGAGGCGGACGTGCGCGTGCTCGTGCTCGACGCCTCCGTCCCGCTCTGTGGGGAGAATGACGTGCTGCCGGACGGCTTTGCGCCGGAGCTGATCGTGCTCAACAAGAGCGACCTGCCTGCCCGGATGGGGGAGGGGGAGCTCGCCGCGCGCTATCCCGGTGTGCCGCAGGTCACGGTCTGCTGCGTCACCGGCGAGGGGCTCGACCGGCTCAAGCGGCAGCTCGTGGCCTTCGCCCCGGTGGAGGACGGCGAATCCTCTGCGCTGAC
>SFFC01000046.1 GCA_004556985.1 Clostridiales bacterium
ATCCCGTGGATGGATCGCAGGAGAAAGCGCGCGCAAAAGCCGCCGCGCGGCAAGAACCCGCTGAGGCGGCTATCCGGGCCTCGATCCCGGCATGGAGAGGGATGAATCAGGTTTTGTTCTCCGGCTTTTTCCCAAAGAGGCCGCCCGTGATCTCGCTGACGCCGCGGCCGAGCTTGGTGCCCATGGCCTTGCCACCGCCCGTCTGCGCGAGGGCGAAGATGAGCACACCGGCGACCACCGCGACGATCATCCAGATGACGCCCTTGGAAACGCCCTTGCTGCTCTTTTGCTGTGCGGTTCCGGCGTCCTTCGCGCTGCCGGTCTGCGCGCCGTAGAGCGCCGTGCTCATAACCTGCGCCATCATGTCCGTCGAATTGAGCACCCGATCCTTGCTGATCGTATGCGTGCCGAACTCCAGCAGGATGGCGTTGGGCGAGAGATCCTGGTTGTAATTGCCCTTGCCGATGAAGATATCCTTGACCAGGCCGGGATATTCCTCGTCCGCGACGGCCTTGATCTGCTTGGCGAAGTCCCGGTTGACCTCGCTGTTCTGGTTGCTGCGCCCGACGAGCAGGCGAACGCGCGAGGTGATCTCCCCGTCGATGGTGCAAGCGTATTCGCTCTCATCCGGGATACCGTCGCGGTGAATGTCGATGATCGCATCCGGCCGCTGCTGCAGCAGGCGTTCGGCGGTCTGCCGGCTGCGGCGATAGGCGCCGGAATCATGCGGAAGATGGGTCGATTCATCGAGGATGACGTCGATGCCCTGGGCCTGCAGCGCATCCCGGAATTCGCGCGCGACGTCGTAGATGCCGCCTTGGCCCTCGATGCTCTCGGTGCCGTCCGAGGGGACATAGCTCTCATCGCTGTGGGTGACATACATCGCGATCAGCTTCTGGTCGCTGCCCGTGCCGGTCGATGCCGCGGCGGAAGAGGCAGCGAAGACGGCCTGCGCCTCGCCCGTCCTGAGCCAGGAGACGTCGGGCATGGTCTCCTCGCCAATGCGATCGGCGACGGCCTGCGTGCCGCTGACGGAGACGACGCGGTAGAGAATGTTGTCCGCGCTGATGTATTCGTCGCCTTCGGCGATGCTGCCGCAGATGGAAAAGAGCGCATTGCCGGCGGAATCGACCGCTGTGAAGACGGTCTGTCCGTCGTCGGAGAGTTCGAACGCCGCTTCGCTCTCGGCGATGGCGCCGGAGGCGCAGTAGGCGTACAGCGTCAGCGCGAGCAGGAAGGAGAGCGCGAGACAGAGCAGCTTGTTCTTCATGCCCGGTGGCCTCCCCGGATGGCGCCGTCCTCGTGCGGCGCGCTTGCGCGGCCCGTCTGGATGCGCTCGACGATCTCCCCGATCAGCTCGCATAGCAGCACGGCCAGCACGCCGGAGAGCACGGCCGCGTCGAGCGCGCCCGCGCTGCCCAGATGGACGGTCTGGCTGATGCCGCGCGACCAGTTGATGACGCCGACCAGGATGTCGCAGAGGATGACGCCCAGGATGCCCGCGACGAACGCGCTGCGCCGTGAGCGCCCCAGCAGCCAGGCGATGAGGCCGCCCGCCGTACCGTAGAGGAGCATCGGGTCAAAGGGCATCGCCGTCGGATCCGCCGGGAAATAGACGCTGATCGCGTAGACGGCCGCAGCAGTCAGCACGGAGGCGATCAGGCAGCGGATTCTCTCCTTGGCGGTTCCGGCGCTTAAAAACAGCCAAAGGCAGACGCCGAGCGGAATGACCGCGCCGCCCAGGTTGAGCGTCACGATGCCCAGATTCAGATCCGGCAGCCAGCCGCCGATAAAGATCGCCGCGACGCAGACGAGCGCCTGCCTGTCCGTCAGCGCCATGCGGTCAAGCACTCGCTGCAGCACGCCGAAGAGGATCAGCAGCGCGATGACGAGAAGAAGAATCATGCCGATAGACATGGAATCCCCCGCTTTCTATGCTTTAAATCGGCCTTATTGTGGGCGCGGCGGCGGCGGTTTATCCCATTTGCGGCAGGGAATCTTTCGATGGGAAGGATTGCAAAAAACGGGGAAATCCATTATAATGTCATGCTGTACGACCACAAGGAGGGCTTCATCATGGCGAAAACGTATTCCGCGAGTATGCTCAAGGTGCTCGAGGGGCTCGACGCAGTCCGCATGCGTCCGGGCATGTACATCGGCTCGACGGGCTCGCGCGGCTTGCACCACCTGCTCTGGGAGATCGTGGACAATGCGATCGACGAGGTGGCCAACGGCTATGCCACGAGCATCCGCGTGGAGCTTCACAAGGACGGGAGCGCGTCGGTCGAGGACGATGGGCGCGGCGTTCCGGTCGATATCCATCCCGAGCTGGGCATCACTGGCGTGGAGGTCATCTACACCAAGCTCCACGCGGGCGGCAAATTCGACCATCAGAACTACAATTACTCCGGCGGACTGCACGGCGTGGGCGCGTCGGTGGTCAACGCGCTCTCGAAGTGGCTGGTCGTGGACAGCTGCACAGGCGGCGGCCATTACCGGATGCGCTTTGAGAGCAACTACGACGAGAAGGAAAAGAAGGTCATGTCGGGCCGGCCTGTGACGCCGCTCACGCGCGTCGCCGCGACGCGCCGCCATGGCACCCGCGTCACCTTCCTGCCGGATGACACCGTCTTTGAGGAGACGCACTTCAACGCCGACACCGTCCGCCGCCATCTGCGCGAGCTGGCCTACCTCAACAAGGGACTCGAGATCACCTTCATCGACGAGCGCGAGAAGGACGCGGACAAGCAGAAGACCGTCTACATGTACGAGGGCGGCCTGGCGGACTATGTCCGCTACATCAACCGCGACAAGACACCGCTGTATGACAGCGTGCTCATGCTCGAGGGCATGCAGGACGACGTGCGCATCTGCCTGGCGATTCAGCATACGGACGACTACGCCGAGAGCATCTTTTCCTATGTCAACAACATCCCGACAGCCGAGGGTGGTACGCATGAGATGGGCTTCAAGGCGGGCTTCACGCGCGCGATGAACGACTATGCCCGCAAGTGCGGCGCGCTCAAGGAGAAGGACAACAACCTCATGGGCGAGGACTACCGCGAGGGCATCACGGCCGTGCTCGCGACGTTTGTGCGCAATCCGCAGTTCGAGGGACAGACGAAGGGCAAGCTCGGCAACACGGAGGTGCGCCCGGCGGTGGAGACCTTCGTCTACGCGCGTATGACCGAATTCCTCGAGAATCTCAAAAATCAGGAGATCGCGCAGGGCATGGTCGAAAAGGCGCTGCGCGCCTGCAAGGTCCGCGAGGCGGCGAGAAAGGCCAAGGAGGTCGCCCGCGCAAAAAACCAGCTGGAGGCCGCGCCGCTGGTGGGCAAGCTCTCGGCCTGCACAGGGAAAAAGCCCGAGGAAAACGAGATGTTCATCGTCGAGGGCGATTCGGCCGGCGGCTCCGCCAAGCAGGGCCGCGACCGCCGCTTCCAGGCGATTCTCCCGATCCGCGGCAAGCCGCTCAACGTCGAAAAAAAGCGCATCGACCAGGTGCTCGCCAACGACGAGTTCCGCTCGATCATCACGGCGCTGGGCACCGGCATCGGCGAGGACTTTGACATCAAGAGCCTCAAGTATTACAAGGTCATCATCCTCTCGGATGCCGACCAGGACGGCGCGCACATCCGCGCGATTCTGCTGACGTTCTTCTATCGCTACATGCGCCAGCTGATCACGGACGGGCACGTCTATATCGGCATGCCGCCGCTCTATCGCGTCGCCAAGGGCGAGAAGATCGTCTACGCCTACGACGACAAGGAGCTCTCCAGGGTCACGGCGCAGATCGGTCGCGGCTATACGATTCAGCGCTACAAGGGCCTGGGCGAGATGGATCCGTCGCAGCTTTGGGAGACGACAATGAACCCCGAAAACCGCCAGCTCATGCAGGTGACGCTGGAGGACGTGGCCGAAGCGGAGCGCCTGGTCACACTGCTGATGGGCGACAAGGTCGAGCCGAGGCGGGACTATATCACGACCTACGCGGATTTCAACAAGGTTGACACGTTCCTTGCGCGAGAAGGGAAGGCGAAATAATGGCACGCAGAAAGGTCGGCGGCGGCGAGCCGCCGAAGACGCAGGGGCCGCGTCACGAGATCATCCAGCGGCCGATGGACGAGGTCATGCACATCAGCATGATCCCGTATGCGGAGCATGTCATTCTTGAGCGCGCGCTGCCGCGCGTGGAGGATGGCCTCAAGCCCGTGCAGCGGCGCATCCTCTTTACGCTCCATGAGCTGGGCGTGACGCCGGATAAGCCGCACAAGAAATGCGCCCGCATCGTCGGCGACTGCCTGGGCAAGTATCATCCGCACGGCGACAGCTCCGTCTATGACGCGATGGTGCGCATGGCGCAGCCCTACAGCCTTCGCGCGCTGCTGGTCGACGGTCACGGCAACTTCGGCTCCATCGACGGCGACAGCGCCGCCGCCATGCGTTATACCGAGGCACGCATGGCGCCGCTGGCACTGGAGATGCTGCGGGACATCGACAAGGATACGGTGCCCTTCAGCTTCAACTTCGACGACACGCTCAAGGAGCCGGACATGCTCCCCGCGCGGTTTCCGAATCTTCTGGTCAACGGTGCCTCCGGCATTGCGGTCGGCCTGGCGACGAACATCCCGACGCACAACCTGCGCGAGGCCATCGACGCGGCCATCCTGGTGATGGATCATCCGGATGCCACGCTGAAGGACATCATGCAGGTCATGCCCGCGCCGGACTTTCCGACCGGCGGGCGGCTGATCCGCAACGAGGAGATCGAGCGCGCCTACGAGACGGGGCGCGGCAAGCTGACCCTGCGCGCAAAGGTACACATTGAGGACGGCGCGGCCGGGCGTAAGCTCATCGTCATCACCGAGGTGCCCTATCAGGTGCCCAAGGCTGCGATGCTCGAGAAGATATTGAAGCTCAGCGAGGAGAAGAAGGCGCAGCTCGGCGGCATCTACGATATTCGCGATGAGTCCGACCGCGAGGGCCTGCGCGCCGTCATTGAGCTCAGGCGCGACGTCGATCCGATGACGATTCTGCCCGTGCTGTACAAGTATTCGGATTTGCAGGTCACGTTCGGCGTGAACATGGTCGCTATCGCGGAAGGCCGCCCGATGCAGATGGGCGTCAAGGCGATGCTTTCCTATTATATCGCGCACCAAAAGCGCGTCGTCACGCGGCGGACGAAGTATGAACTCGAGCAGGCGCGGGCGAAGGAGCACATTCTCGCGGGCCTCATGGTCGCGGTCAACCATCTTGACGAGGTGATCGCGCTCATCCGCAAGAGCAAAAACCCCAAGGAAGCGAAGGAGCAGCTGCAAAATTCCTTCGGCCTGAGCGACATTCAGGCGCAAGCCATCCTCGACATGCGCCTGCAGCGCCTGACCGGGCTTGAAATCGAGGCGCTGAGGAAGGAATACGCCGATATCCTCAAGACCATCGCGCGGCTGGAGGGCATTCTCAAGAGTGAGAAGAAACTCGACGCCGTCATCCGCGCGGAGATGCTCGAGATTCGCGACAGGTTTGGCGACGACCGGCGCACGGAGCTCATCGAGGATGACAGTAACACCATGCCTGTGCCGGAGCTCAAACCCGTCGCGGAGGAGACGGCGATTCTGCGCCTGCGCGACGGCCAGCTGCGCCGCATGAGCCCTCGGATGGTCGACAAATACCTCCAGCAGCCGGGCGTGCGCGAGGAGGTCGTCGAAATCATCCAAACGGAGACGGACTGCACGCTCTACATCTTCTCGAACCTGGGCAACTGCTTCATGCTGGATATCGCGAAGATTCCCGAGACGATGCGCCTCAAGGAGCGCGGCAGCCTGCTCACGGGCCTGATCGCAGGCCTCGCAGACGGCGAGCATGCCGTCGCGATGATCTGCACGCGCACGGAGAAGATGGAAAAGAAGGGCGATCTGCTCTTTATCACAAAGAACGGCATCGTCAAGCGGACGGCTGCGTCGGAATACGCCATCCGCCGCTCGCGCTTTGCCGCGATGAACCTCAAGGGCGACGACCGGCTGCTGGGCATGGTGCAGGTCGATCCGGACGACCGGGACGACCTGGTGCTGGCGACGCGTGCGGGTCTGGCGCTGCGCTTCCGGCTGGACAGCGTCTCGCCGATGGGCCGCGCAACGGCGGGCGTTCGCGGCATTGCCCTGAACGAGGGGGACGAGGTCGCCTTCTTTGAGGTCCCCAAACCGGGCGATATGCTGCTCGTCGTCAGCGACAGGGGCTTTGGCAAGCGCATGCTCGCGGATGATATCGAGCGCCAGAACCGCGGCGGCAAGGGGCAAAAGCTCATGCCGTTTACCAAGAGCGGAGAAACCGGCATGCAGATCGCCTGCCTGCTGAATGTGACCGGCGCGGCGCAGGTGCGCTTTGAGCAGAAGCACGGCCATGTTACGCAGATGAGCGTGGGCGAGATCCCCGTGGACCGGCGCAGCGGCAGGGGGCAGATGCTCGTCAGCGTGCTGCTTGACGATGTTGTCATCAGCGCGGGAACCGTCGAATAAGCAGAAGGAAAAGACGCGAAGTCAAAGGGCTTTGCGTCTTTTTTCTTGCCTGAAGAGCGATGCATGCATACCCGAATTTTGACAACAATGTGAAACTTTCCAAGGAACTGCAAGAAATGGGGCTCCGGCCGCGTCTAATGAGTGAAGTTCTAAATGCAGACTCTTCCACCCATGCCGGATGCGCCCGCGCTGATGACGGCGGCAACGACGCGCGAACTTCCCGTCTATAACGTTGAAACAGAAGAAAAGGTGCTCTCCATCAGCTTTGACGCCGCATGGGGAAGCGCAAATACAGAGGGGATCCTCGACATCCTCGACCGGTATGAGGTCAAGACGACCTTCTTCCTGGTCGGATTCTGGGTGGAAAAGTATCCGGAACTGGTCGCGGAGCTGGTTGCAAGGGGGCATGAAATCGGTAACCACTCCGCCACGCATCCGCACATGTCCCAGATCTCGCAGGCGCAGATACGGGAGGAGCTCAAAAAGGCCAGCGACCTCGTTCAATCGATCACGGGTCAGCCGACAACGCTGTTCCGGCCCCCCTACGGGGAGTATAATGATGCTGTGGTGCGGGTGAGCCGCGAGGAGGGCTACGAATGCGTGCAATGGAATGTCGATTCTCTCGACTGGAAGAATCTGGGCACGGAGAACATGATTCATCAATGCACCAAATCGGTCCATCCCGGCGACATTGTGCTCTTTCACAACGACTCGAAGTATATTCTTGAGGCCCTGCCGACGATCCTCGAATATTACACGCAGGCGGGTTACAAAATAATCCCGATCTCACAGCTGCTGCTCCAGGGCGACACATGGATTGATCACGCTGGCATGCAGCATCCCTGTACGCCGACGCCTGTTCCGGCGTCAACGCCGGCATCGGATGCCTGACAGCCGGCAAACGGACCATTCGAAACTGACAACATGGAGGAGGACGTACAATGGAAAACGTCATTAACACACTGCATCTGAGCGGTACCGTGATCGGCACCCCGACGATGGGGCATGAAGCCTTTGGCGAGAAGTTCTATTATCTGACGCTGGGCGTGCCGCGGCTGTCCGGCGCGCAGGATCAGCTTCCCGTGACGCTCTCCGAGCGCCTGCTCGACGGCGCGATGCCCAAGGATGGCGACGCACTGGCCATCGAGGGACAGGTCCGCTCCTACAACAAGATCATCGAGGGTGCGGGCCGGCTGCTGATCACGGCGTTTGCCCAGCGCATCGTCGAGCCGGACGAACGGGAAAACCCGAATCAGATTCAGCTGACAGGCACGCTGTGCAAGGCGCCAGCCTATCGGACGACGCCCTTTGGCCGGGAGATTGCCGACATGATGCTCGCCGTCAACCGGGCCTACGGCAAGAGCGATTATATTCCCTGCATCACCTGGGGCAGGAGCGCACGCTTTGCCGCAAAGCTCTCCGTTGGCGACAAGATCACGCTCACAGGCCGGCTCCAGTCCCGCGCCTATCAAAAGCAGATGCCCGACGGCACGGTGGTGGAAAAGACGGCCTACGAGGTCTCCGTCGGCCATCTGGAGCTGCTCAGCGACGAGCAGGCGACCCAGACGAGGCCGCAGGCGGCCACCTTTCGCCACGAGGCCACAGTCTCCCAGTGATCCGGAAAAAACAGAATAATCTCGAAAATGGCGGTGCAGAGCCTCTGCGCCGCTTTTTTTTGCGCCGGTTTTGTGGTATAATGGCCAGACAAAGAGGCTCGGAGGTGGCGTATGCCGAACGGGATCATGCAGGATGAGCAGGTCAGGGCGCTGGTGCAGGCCATGCTTCTGCTTTCGGATGAAGACGAAGCGCTTCGCTTTTTTGAGGATATCTTTACGATTCATGAGCTGCAGGCCGTGGCGCAGCGCCTGGCCGTTGCGCGTCTGCTGCGCAGAAAGGTAACCTATCAGGAGATCGCCGAAAAGACCGGCGCGAGCACGGCGACCATCAGCCGCGTCAACCGCTGCCTCTCCTACGGGGCCGGCGGCTATCAGTCGATCCTGAGCAAGGCGGACAGAGACGAACCGGGCGACGAAGGACAAGAGGACAAGCGATGAATCTGAACGACCTGAACAGGGAACAGCGGCTCGCAGCGGAAACGCTGGAAGGGCCGCTTTTGGTGCTTGCCGGGGCGGGCTCCGGCAAGACGCGTGCGCTGACCTACCGCGTCGCGAATCTGCTGGAGCATGGCGTGCCGCCGTGGGCAATCATGGCGATCACGTTCACCAACAAGGCGGCTGCAGAGATGCGCGAGCGCATCGAAAAGCTCTCCGGCGAATCGGCGGCGGACGTCTGGGTTTCCACCTTCCACGCGGGCTGCGCGAGAATTCTGCGCAGGGACATTGAGAAACTGGGGTATACGCGCTCGTTTACCATTTACGACGACGACGACCAGACCTCCGCGCTCAAGGAGATCCTCAAGCGGCTGAACATCGACGAAAAATTCCTGCCGCCGCGCGAGATCAAGGCGAAGATTTCGGACGCGAAGAACAAGCTGCTTGGGCCGCAGGAATGGTTCGCAAGTAGCGACCGGGATTACCGCTGCCAGATGGTGCAGGAAATTTACAGCGCCTACGAGGAAAAGCTGAAGAGCTCCAACGCGCTTGATTTTGACGACCTGATCGTCAAGACGCTCGAGCTCTTTACGATGCATCCGCCCGTGCTGGAGGCCTATCAGCGCAAGTTCCGCTATATCCATGTCGACGAGTATCAGGACACGAACTATGCGCAGTATATGCTCGTGCGCCTGCTTGCGCAGCAGAGCCGAAACCTCTGCGTCGTTGGCGACGACGATCAGTCGATTTACGGCTGGCGCGGCGCGGATATCCGCAATATTCTCGACTTTGAGAAGGATTTTCCGGACGCGACGGTCATCAAGCTTGAGCAGAATTATCGCTCAAGCGCCAACATCCTCGACGCGGCCAACCAAGTGATCGCGCGCAACGAAAACCGAAAGGACAAGGCGCTCTGGACGCAGGAGGGGCCCGGCGAGCCGATCCGGCTCTACCGCGCGGGCGACGAGCGCGAGGAGGCGGCCTGGGTCTGCCAGCAGATCCGCGACCTCGGCCTGCGGGGGGAGGATGCTTCCCGCTTCGCCGTGCTCTACCGCACGAACGCGCAGTCCCGC
The DNA here is from genome assembly GCA_004556985.1 of Clostridiales bacterium. Classification (GTDB taxonomy): domain Bacteria; phylum Bacillota; class Clostridia; order Christensenellales; family Aristaeellaceae; genus Ventricola. The sequence continues at coordinate 9,637 of SFFC01000046.1, forward strand.
GTCATTGAAGAGGCGTTTGTTCAGTCCGGCATCAAATACAGAATGTACGGCGGCCTGCGGTTTTACGACCGCAAGGAGGTCAAGGACATCCTCGCCTATCTGCGCGTCATGCTCAACCCGGCGGACGACGTGTCTGTTCGGCGGATCATCAACGTGCCCAAGCGCGCAATCGGCGACACGACCGTTGCAGAGCTTGCGCGCGTCGCAGCGCAGGAGGGCATCCCGCTGATGACGGTCTGCATGGATGTGCCGCAGACGCTGGCCAGCCGCGCGCAGAAGAGCGTCGCGAAGTTCGGCGAGCTGATGATGAATCTGACGATGATGACCGCGGAAATGAAGCTGACCGAGCTGGTGCAGTACGTCATCGACACCGTGGGACTCGAGAGCCAGTATGCAAAGGAGGACAGCGACGAGGCGCGCTCGCGCGTGGAGAACATCCGCGAGTTCGTCGGCGCCGTGCAGGAATTCGAGGAGAAGGCCGAGAGCGCGACGCTGGCTGATTACCTCGAAAACGTCGCGCTGGTCTCCGATCTGGACGCGATGACCGAGGACGGCGGCGCGGTGACGATGATGACGCTGCACAGCGCCAAGGGCCTCGAATTCCCCAATGTGTTCATGGTCGGCATGGAGGAAAACCTCTTCCCGTCGATGCGCAGCCGCGACGATCCCGCGCGCATGGAGGAGGAGCGCCGTCTTTGCTACGTCGGCATTACGCGTGCCAGGGAGCGGCTCTTCCTGTCGCATGCCTCGCGCCGCATGCTCTACAACCAGATGCAGTTCAACGACCGCTCCCGCTTCATCGACGACATCCCCGGGCGCGTGCTGGAGGATGTCTCCGAGCAGCCCTTCGGCGCAGCGCGGGGGGGCGCCGGCCGCGCGGACGGCTGGCAGAGCGGCGGCTGGCGTCAGCCGGCCTGGAGCAAGGGCAGCTCGTTTGCCAGGCCCTCCACGCCGGATGCCTGGACGCCGAAGGCCTCCAAAGCACAGGTGCCGGGCGGGCAGCGGCAGAGCTTTTCGAGCTGGAACCAGAGCGGCGCGGCGGGCGCCGGGCGCAGTGAGCGCATCGGCGGGCGGACAGTCGCGGGCGTTCAGCTCGGCATGGACGCGCCGAAGGTCGTCTCTTCCGCCGCGAGGGAGGCAGTCAGGCCGGCGCTCTTTGCGGCGGGCGACCATGTGATGCACAAAAAGTTTGGCCGGGGCGCTGTCATCCGCGTGACGGGCAGCGGTGCCGATTCCCGGATCATGATCAGGTTTGACGACACGCGCGTCGGCGTCAAGGAATTTGCGCTGAGCATCGCGCCGATCATCAAGGTGGAGGAATGAGCGTGGAAAAACGCGAACGGATGCGTGAGCTGATTGACCGGCTGAATGAGACATCCAGGCAGTATTACGACCTCAACGAGCCGACGATCTCCGACGACGCGTGGGACGCGATGTACGCCGAGCTGCGCGCCCTGGAGGCGGAGACGGGCGAGCGCCTGCCGGATTCCCCGACGCGGCGCGTCGGCGGAGAGGTCATGGAGGGCTTCGAGCAGCACCGGCACATCGCCAGGCTATGGAGCATGGACAAGGCGCAGAGCGAGGGAGAGATTCTCGCCTGGGCGCAGCGCTGCGAAAAGCTGACGGCGGAGGCCGGAGGCCTGCCGAAAAACACATACTGCGTCGAGTACAAGCTCGACGGGCTGACGCTCAACTTGACCTATGACGGCGGTCAGCTCGTGCAGGCGGCCACGCGCGGCGACGGCGTGGTCGGCGAGGCCATCCTGCCCCAGGCGATGACGATTGCGAGCGTTCCCCTGACGATCCCCTTCAAGGGGCGCATGGAGGTGCAGGGCGAATGCATCATGCGCCTAAGCGAGCTGGCGCGCTTCAACCGCACGGCGGCGGAGCCGCTCAAAAACGCGCGAAATGCGGCGGCGGGCGCGCTGCGCAACCTCGATCCGAAGGTCACGGCGAGCCGCCGTCTCGACGCGTTGTTTTATCAGATCGGTTATATCGAGGGCAGGAGCTTTGCGACGCAGGGCGAGATGCTCGGCTTCCTGCGTGAAAACGGCATCCGGGTCAGCCCCTTTGCCGCAGAGGCGGCGACGATTGAGGAGGCGATGGCGCTCGTTCGCCGCATCCAGGAGGAGCGGGAATCGCTCGATTTCTTGATCGACGGCGCGACGATCAAGCTGACGGACATGCGCACGCGCGAGGTGCTTGGTTATACGGACAAATTCCCGCGCTGGTCCATCGCCTTCAAATTCCCGGCGCAGGAGACGGTTACCCGGCTGCTCGACGTCACCTGGGAGCTGGGGCGCACTGGCAAGCTCACGCCGCTGGCGCATCTGGAGCCCGTCGACATCTGCGGCGTGACCGTCAAGCGCGCGACGCTCAACAACTACGGCGACATCTGCCGCAAGCGCGTGCGCATTGGCAGCGAGGTCTGGGTGCGCCGCAGCAATGACGTGATCCCGGAAATCATGGGCGTCGTCTATGAGGGCGAGGGGGAGCCGCCGGAGACGGATATCCTGCCGCCTGCGGTTTGTCCTGCCTGCGGCGGACCTCTGACCGAGCGCGGCGCGCACATCTTCTGCCTGAACCGCAAGACCTGCAGGCCGCAGGCCATCGCGAGGATGGCGCATTTCGCCTCGCGCCAGGGCATGGATATCGAGGCATTCAGCGAGAAGACGGCCGAGCTCTTCTATGATCAGCTCGGCGTGCGCTCCGCCGCGGACCTGTATCACCTGGAGAAGACGGAGATGGTCGTGCTCAAGGGCTTTGGCGAAAAGAAGGCGGACAAGCTGCTCTCGGAGCTTGACAAGAGCAGGCACTGCGAGCTTGACGCATTCCTCTTCGCCATCGGCATCCCGAATATCGGCAAGAAGACGGCGCGCGATCTAATGGAGCATTTTGGTTCACTGGAGGCGCTGATGGGCGCAACGCAGGAGGAACTCGTCGCATTGGAGGACGTCGGGGAGATCGTCGCCAGCTCGATTACCGAGTTTTTCGCCTTCGGAGAAAACCGGGACTTTGTGCAGGCTCTGCTCGATGCGGGCGTGCAGCCCAGAGTCAGCCAGCGGGAGGACGCGGGCACGCTCTTTGCCGGCATGACCTTCGTGCTGACCGGCACGCTGCCCACGCTGACGCGCGCGCAGGCCGAGGAGATCATCCTGCAAAACGGCGGAAAGACCGCCGGCAGCGTCTCCAAAAAGACGAGCGTCGTGCTCGCCGGGGAGAGCGCCGGAAGCAAGCTGCAAAAGGCGCAGACACTGGGGGTGCGGATCATGGAGGAGGAAGAGTTCCTTTCCTTGGTGAAAAGCGCACAAAACAAGGCGCAGGCAGACGCCTGACTCGGAGATTTTCCCACGGGGGATTTCCTTTTGAAAGGCCCCGTGGTATAATGTCTTCCAAACCTGCAAAGGAGGAATCCCCGTGAAGAGCATGACCGGCTATGGCCGCTGCCAGCTGGAGGAGGATGGGCGCGAGATGACCGTTGAGGTCAAGAGCGTCAACCATCGGTTTCTGGATGTCGCCTGCCGCCTGCCGCGCCATCTGTCGTTTCTGGACGATGCCGTGCGCAGGGGCGTGGCCGCGCGGGTGAGCCGCGGGCATGTCGATGTCTTCGTCAGCTATGTCAACCACAGGACGGACGCGCGCGCGGTTCGCGTGGATACGGTGCTGGCGACTGCATACCAAAGCGCCGTTCGCGAGCTGGCACTCGCATTGGGCAAGGAGGAGAACCTGCCGCTTGGCGACTATGTCCGCCTGCCGGATGTGCTGACCGTGGAGGAGCGGGACGAGGATCAATCCGCCGTGCGCAGCCTCTTTGAACGCGCGCTCGACGGCGCGCTGCTCGAGCTCTCCGCGATGCGGGAGCGCGAGGGCGAGGCCATGCGCGCGGATATTCTCGAGAAGACCGCGAATATCGCGGCCATCCGGGATGGCATCGCGCTTCGCGCGCCCCTCGTCGTGGAGGAATACCGCGCCAAGCTGCATCAGCGCATCTCCTCGCTTCTGGAGGGAGAGCTCGACGAGACGCGCTTTGCCACAGAGGTCGCCCTGTTTGCCGACCGTGCGGCCATCGACGAGGAGCTCGTGAGGCTGGTCAGCCATATCGGGCAGATCCGCGCGACGGTTGAGCTTGACGAGCCGGTCGGACGCAAGCTGGATTTCCTCGTTCAGGAGCTCAACCGCGAGGTCAACACCATCGGCTCGAAGGCCTCGGATGCGGCCATCGCCCAGGCCGTCGTGCAGGCCAAGGGCGAGATCGAAAAGCTGCGCGAGCAGGTGCAGAACGTCGAGTGACGCAGGAAGCGGAGGCAGAACGTGGAAATCAAACTCATCAATGTCGGCTACGGCAACTTCATTTCGTCCGGTCGCATCATCGCGATCATCGGCCCGGATTCCGCGCCGGTCAAGCGCATCATTCAGGAGGCCAAGGAGGAGCGTCGCCTGATCGACGCCACCTACGGCCGCCGCACGCGCGCCGTGATCATCTCGGATAGCGACCATGTGATTCTCTCGGCGGTTCAGCCGGAGACGATCGCCCATCGGTTTGACATCAAGGACAACACGACGATTGTGGAGGAGGAAGAACCGTAATGGGCAAGAGGGGTGTGCTGATCGTCTTTTCCGGCCCGTCCGGCGTGGGCAAGGGGACGCTCAAAAAGCGGCTGCTTGAGGAATTCGAGGGCCAGATTGTCGACTCGGTCTCCGTGACGACGAGGGAGCCGCGGGAGGGCGAGCTAGATGGCCGCGAATACTTTTTCATCAGCAGGCAGGAATTTGAGCGTCGCGTCGAGAATAATGACTTTCTGGAGCATGCCGAGTTTTCGGGCAACTGCTACGGAACGCCGAGAGAGAACGTCGTGAATCTGCTCAGCCAGGGTATTGACGTCGTGCTGGAAATCGACGTGCAGGGTGCGCGCCAGGTCAGGAAACAGATGCCCGACTGTGTGAGCATCTTCATCCTGCCGCCCAGCTTTGAGGAGCTGGAGCATCGTTTGCGCGAAAGGCATACCGAGACCGAGGAGAAGGTTCTCGCCAGGCTGGAAACGGCGAAGCGGGAGATCCCCTGTGCTGGCGAATACGATTATCAGATTGTCAACAATGATCTTGACGCGGCCTATGACCGGCTGCGCAGCGTGTACATGCAGGCTGCGCACAGGACCTGAGGCGCGAGAGAAAGAGGAGGAAACGCTATGTCCATGACCGATCCCACGATCCTTCAGCTTCTTGAAAAGGCAGACTGCCGCTATACGCTGGTCGTCGAGGTTTCCAAGCGCGCGCGCCAGCTGGTCGACGGTATCCCGCCCCTCATCGACGCCAAGGACAAGGAGAACATGCCCGTCTCCATCGCGATTGACGAGGTCAACCGCGGCCTGATCGCTTATGAGCGCGCGCCGGAAGCCGATGCCCGATAAAACAGCAAAAAAATGCGTTGTCCTCGGTGTAACCGGGGGCATCGCTGCATATAAGGCCTGCGAAATCCTTCGTCTGCTGCAAAAGCGGGGCATGGACGTCTTTGTGGTGATGACGAAAAACGCGACGCGCTTTGTCGCGCCGTTGACCTTTGAGACGCTGAGCGGTCATCCCGTTGCGGTCGATACGTTCGAGCGCCCCGCGACCTGGGAGGTCGAGCACATTGCGCTGGCCAAGCGGGCAGACCTCTTTCTGATCGCGCCCGCGACGGCCAATATTATCGCCAAGATGGCTTGCGGTATTGCGGACGACATGCTCTCCACGACCGTGCTGGCCACGCGCGCGCCCGTGATGATTGCTCCGGCGATGAACACGGGCATGTGGGAGAATCCCGCGACGCAGGACAACCTTCGCACGCTCATGGCGCGCGGCGTGCAGGTGGTCGCGCCCGCGAGCGGGCATCTGGCCTGCGGGGACAGCGGCGCCGGCAAGCTTGAGGACGTCGCCCTGATCGCGCAGCGCGCCGCAGAGGCGCTTGAAGGCTTCGGGAAGCGGGATATGGAGGGGCTGCGCGTGATGGTGACGGCTGGCCCGACGCGCGAGCCGCTCGACCCCGTGCGCTACATCTCCAACCGATCCTCCGGTAAGATGGGCTATGCCATCGCGCGCGCGGCAGCAAAGCGCGGCGCGCAGGTGACGCTGCTCAGCGGTCCCGTGGCGCTGCAGAAACCGGAAGGTGTCGATCTCGTTCCGATTCTGACGACGCAGGAGCTGCTTGAGCGCGCAGGCGAGCGAATCGACGCGCAGGATGTGCTCATTCAGGCGGCGGCCCCAGCGGATTATCGCGCGAAGGAGATCGCCCCGCAGAAGATCAAGAAGCAGGGCGGCGCAGGCATGACGCTTGAGCTGGTTGAAAACCCAGATGTCGCTGCGGCGCTCGGCGCAAGAAAGCAGCGACATCAGGTTTTTGTCGGCTTTGCGGCGGAGACGAATGACGTTCAAGCGCACGCGAGGGACAAGCTCGCGCGCAAAAACCTCGACATGATCGTCGCCAACGACGTAACGAAACCGGGCGCGGGCTTTGACGTCGATACCAATATCGTGACGCTGATGACCCGGGAGAGCAGCCTCGCGCTCGAGCTCATGAGCAAGGATGAGGTCGCGCAGCGGATTCTCGACCGTGTGCTCGAGCTGCGCAGGACGTGCACAGGGACTCATTCTATCCCGGGAAAAAACGACCCATAAGCGCAAAAGCGAAGAAGAGGTTTGAGCAGCAGCCCAACGTTCCACGTAAGCAGAGCATGTAAAAGCAAGAATCGCAGCGGAGCCGAAGGCGACTATTGCGATTCCGTCAATGCAGCTTGAAACCGGACCAAATTGAAAGCAGGATTAGAGCAATATAAAAAGCAGGCAAAAACCTGCTTTTTGTTTATCTCGGAGCGGCTCACTCCGCAGCTTCCTGCTCTTCAAGAAGCTGCGAAAGGGCCTTGCGCGCGAGGTCATAGCCGTATCCGCGGCGAACCAGGGCAGCGGATACCTTCTGCCGCTCGGCGAGCAGCGCGAGATTGCGGCCCTTTGCGGCCTTGCGCGCCATGCTGAGCGCCCCGTCAAAGAGCTCGTCTTCATCAAGCGCGCCAAGCGTCTGCTCGATGGTTTCGCGGCTCACGCCCTTGCGGCGAAGCTCCATGCCGATGCGCCTCGTGCCCATGCCCTTTCCCGTGCGGGCGGCCGCCCAGTGCTCCGCAAAGTCCGCGTCGTTGAGGTAACCCGCCTCGCGCATCCGCGTCATCACGCGCTCGACGGTCTCCTCCGGATAAGCACATTGGCAGAGGGCATCGCGAAGCTCCTTCTCCGTTCGCGCGCGGACAGCGAGCAAGGAGACGGCCTTTTCCATCGCAAAGGGGTAGGAGCGCTCACGCAGAAGGGCGTCAAACGCCGCCTCGTCAAAGGGCGTTCCGCCGCGGTAGGGGCGCTCCTTGAGCAGCGCGCGGGGCATGACGCGCGTCTCGCCGCTCGAGAGGGACAAAATCGCGCGGCAATGAACACGCTTGACGCTCAGCAGGGTCAAGGGAGGCAACGAGGTTTCGCTCCTTTCCATTCAGGCGCATCCGCTCAGGCCTTGCGCTGGCCGAGAAGACGGGTCTTGAGCGCGTACAGCCCCTCGGAGAGGTCAACCTTGTAGCGGTGAGGGCTGTGCAGGCGCTTGTATTCGTCCCAGAAAGTATCGAGATCGCGCTTCTGATAGTCGGCGATTTCATGGAGAGTGGGCAGGTCATAGACCAGCTCGCCCTTTTCAAAGACCGGAACGAGAAGACTGCGCGCCTCATAGTCGCACAGGGTCATGCGCTTCCAGGTATGCTCCGGATCGAAGATCTCGATCGGTTCGCCGCCGGAGAGGTTCTCGTCGGCGAGCGCGATGAGATCGGCGAGGGCCTTGCCCGTGCGGCGGTCGTAATAGCGCAGCAGCTGCTTGATGCCGGGATTGGTCACCTTTGCCGGATTCTCGGAGATCTTGATGCGGGGCTCGAATACGCCGTTCATCTCCTGCGCGGCGAGCTTGTACACGGCGCCCAGGCAGGGGTTGTCCATGCTGGTGATGAGCTTTGTGCCGATGCCCCAGACATCGATGGCAGCGCCCTGCGCCTTGAGATCCCAGATGATCTCCTCGTCGATGTCGCCGGAGGCAAAGATCTTCGCCTTCGGGAAGCCGGCCTCGTCGAGCATTCTGCGCGCCTGACGGCTCAGAAAGGCCAGATCGCCGCTGTCCAGGCGGATGCCCATGGGCTCGATGCCGCGCGCGCGGAGCTCCTTGAAGACCGTGATCGCGTTGGGCACGCCGCTGCCGAGCGTGTCATAGGTATCCACCAGCAGCAGGCACTGGTTCGGAAACACCTCCGCATAGGCGCGGAAGGCCGTCAGCTCGTCGGGGAAGGACATCACCCAGCTGTGCGCATGCGTTCCGCCGACGGGAACGTCGAACATCTGGCCGGTCAGTACGTTGCTCGTCGCCTGGAAGCCGCCGACGATCGCTGCGCGCGCGCCGTAGATGCCGGCGTCCGGCCCCTGCGCGCGGCGCAGGCCGAACTCAAGCACGCGATCACCGCGCGCCGCCTGAATGATGCGGGAGGCCTTCGTCGCAATCAGCGTCTGATGGCCGAGGATGTTGAGCAGCGCGGTCTCCAGCAGCTGCGCCTCCATGATCGGGGCGGTTACGCGCAGAATCGGCTCGTCCGGGAAGATCACGGTGCCCTCCGGGATGGCGGCGATGTCGCCCGAGAAGCGGAAGTCGGCGAGATAGGCGAGGAAAGCCTCGTCGAAGATCCCAAGGCTGCGCAGGTATGCGATGTCCTCGTCGCTGAAGTGCAGGTTTTTGATGTAGTCGACAGCCTGCTCCAGACCGGCCGCGACGGCATAGGAGGTGATATCGCCCTGTTTGCGATAGAAGACGTCGAAGCAGGCGCGGCTGTCCTTCATGCCGTGGCGCAGATAGCCGTTCATCATGGTCAATTCGTACAGGTCGGTCATCATGGTCAGGTTTCTCATCACGAATCACTCTCTTTCATCGGTGTTCGGGCAAAAACGATAGCAGAGCAACCAGCCGCAGAGGATCAGCTGAAGCATCGCGGCGCACTGCCTGAGGGAGACGTAGTAGGTGTTGTCGTCATTGGCGCGGCCGATGCCGGAGATCAGCAGGCTGACGATGAAGGCGGCGTCCAGCAAAAGGGGAATCGCGGTCACGGGATCGAAGCGCCGGCTGTCCAGCGTCCACAGGACGATGATCGTGAGCTGGGAGGCAAGGAGCAGCACGAGGCTGATCTGCGAAAAGCGGAAGAGCGAGCTGTATGCGCCGCGCTCAAACTCGCCCAGAAACGTCGTGACCATGCACAAGACAGCGCTGACAAGCGGAAGGACGATGACGGAGCTGATCCGGTCGCGGATGCGCAGGAAGAAATAGACGACCACGGCGAACGCCGCGATGGCCGAGAGCACCTGGGAGATCCGAACGAAGTCGCTGATAAAGGTCAGGCTGTCATTGCGCAGGCCCTCGATCACCGTCCGCCCGGCGCAATAGGCCAGCAGATACCAGCAGAAGACGTCGCCCGTGCGGCGGCGATGTCTGCGAACGGCCAGAAGCAGCGCGAAGACGAGCAGATCCCAGCAGAATTCGTAGAAGAAGGTGGCCATGTGCCAGTACCAGAATTCGCCGACGGGAATCTCGACGGCAAAGGGAAAGAACTGGAGCGCCTCCTCGGAGATGCGCAGGCCGTAGGCCTCCATGTTGATGTAGTTACCCCAGCGGCCGATCGCCTGCCCGAGCACGAGGGAAGGGGCAATAACGTCGAGCAGAGAGAGCATCGGCAGGCCATGCTTGCGGGAGACGATGCGCGCGGCGATCAGTCCGCCAATGATCGCGCCGTAGATCGCAAGACCGCCCTGGCGGATATCGAAAATCGAAAGAAGATCCTCCGCGTAGTTGTTGAAGCGGAAGACGACATAATACAGCCGCGCAAAGACAATCGCCAACGGAATGGCATACAGGAGAAAATCGACCATCGTGTCATGCGGGAAGCCCTGGCGCTGCGCCTCGCGGCTCGCCAGGAGAAGGCCGATAAGGATGGCGGCGACAATCAAAATGGCATACCAGCTGATGCCAAGGAAGGCAATCCGGTCAAAAAGGGGTCTGCTGAGCATGACGAACCTCCAGTCAAAGGGCGTGGTATTTCCGGTTTTCTACATCATAATGTCCCGATTCATGCTGAATTAGTATAGCGCGCGTCTGGGCTTGTGTCAAGCAAGGGTGTGCGCCTGCCCAATAAAAAACGGGGAAGCCCTTGCCGCATGGAGGGCAAAATGCTATAATAAGAAAAACGCATGAGACGGCAGCCCGCAGGCAGCCGAAAAAGGAGGAACCACATGTCCAATGTTCACGTGATGGATCACCCGCTGATTCAGCATAAGGTGTCCCTGATGAGAGATAAGGAGACCGGCCCCAAGGAATTCCGCGAGCTGCTCAACGAGATTTCCATGCTGATGGCCTATGAGGTAACGCGCGATCTGCCGCTCAAGACCGTCGAGATTGAGACGCCGATCTGCCGTGCGCAGACGCAGGTCATCGCCGGCAAGAAGCTGGCGATTGTGCCGATTCTGCGCGCCGGATTGGGCATGGTCGATGGCATCATGAGCCTCGTGCCCGCAGCGAAGGTCGGTCATATCGGCCTGTACCGCGATCCGAATACGCTGGAGCCGGTCGAATACTACTGCAAGCTGCCCGCCGACGCGGAGGAGCGCGAGATTCTGCTCGTCGACCCGATGCTGGCGACCGGCGGCTCTGCCTCCGCGGCGATCGGCTTCCTCAAGAAGCGCAACTGCAGGAACATCAAGCTGGTCTGCCTGATCGGCGCGCCGGAGGGCGTTGCCCGCGTGCAGGCGGATCATCCCGACGTCGACATCTTCATCGCGGCGATGGATGAGAAGCTCAACGATCACGGCTATATCATCCCCGGCCTGGGCGATGCGGGCGACAGACTGTTCGGCACCAAATAAACAAAAAACGAAGGCGGCGTGCCACAGAGACGGCATGCCGCTTTTGATGTGCTCCTGGTTTTCATAGACGCTTTTGCCGGAAACGGCTTTGGGCAGGCGTTTTTCCTGTTTCTGTCTCGTTCAGCCGTATAGGCAATCCGAAAAGAATGTGCTATAATGAAACCGGAACCCACAGAATACGGTACAGGAGCAATGCAGTATGACCAGAGACAGCGTAGCGGTGCTGATTCCCTGCTATAACGAAAGCCGGACCATCGAAAAGGTTGTGCACGATTTTAAGCGTGTGCTGCCGCAGGCGACCATCTACGTCTATGACAACAACAGCACGGACGGAACGGGAGATATCGCCGCGCGGGCCGGAGCCATTGTGCGCCGAGAGCGCATGCAGGGGAAGGGTAACGTCATCCGCCGCATGTTCAGAGAGATCGACGCGGACTGCTACGTCATGACGGACGGCGACGACACCTACCCGGCGGAAAACGCGCCGGAGATGGTGCGCCTTGTGCTGGAGGAGCAGGCCGATATGGTCGTGGGCGACCGGCTTTCGAGCACGTATTTCACACAGAACAAGCGCCCGTTTCACAACATGGGCAACAGCGTCGTCCGCGCGGCGATCAACAGGCTTTTCCGCAGCGACATCAAGGACATCATGACGGGCTACCGCGCGTTCAGCTACGCGTTTGTCAAAACCTATCCCGTGCTGGCCAAGGGCTTTGAGATCGAGACGGATATGACCATCCATGCGATCAATCGCAGGATGCAGGTGCGCAACGTGATCGTCGATTACCGGGACAGGCCTAGCGGGAGTGTCTCCAAGCTCAACACGTTTTCCGATGGCGCCAAGGTGCTCCTGACAATTGCCAGGCTGTATAAAAATTACAGGCCGTTTGCGTTTTTTGGCCTGCTGGCGCTTTTGCTCGGCAGCGTTTCGGTCGGTTTCTTCATTCCGGTGCTGCTGGAATATCTGCGCACGGGGCTCGTGCCGCGCTTCCCAACGCTGATCGCCTGCTGCGTCACGCTGCTGGCTGCGCTGCTGCTGTTTATTGCGGGGCTGATCCTCTCGACCCTTCAGGCCAAGGATGAGCGCGACTTTGAATTCCAGCTTCAGCAGGTTTGCGCCCGGCAGAAGCTGGAGAGCGCTTCGGCGGAAGGGACGCGGACGCATCTTTCCGCGTAAATGGGCCTGGCCTTAACATACACGGCGGCCAAGGGGGGAGCGGCTACGGGCCGCTCTCTTGCATTTCCGATTGGAGAAAACGGTTTGAGGAGGAACGGGAATGGAGCAGGAGACGCTTTGCGCGTGGGCACTGGAGGCAGGCTTTGCGCAGGCCGGCTTTTGCAGCACGGAGGGGTTTGAGGCTTCCTTCCGGCAGGTGCAGGTGCAGCCGGCTCTCGCCGAGCGCAGGCAGCTCCGATTTTTCCCGGAAGAGGAAATCCCGTGGGCACGCAGTCTGATGGTTCTGCTCTGGCCCTACAAGCCGGCGAAGATGCCAAGGGGCGACGAGGTCTTTGTCGACAGCTATTACGCCGCCTCCAACGCGGCCTACCATGCGGCAAGGGGGCTGGAGGCGCGGCTGCTCTCTGCGGGCGTCCGCGCGCAGGCGAACGTCTCCTATCCGGCCAAAACGGCAGCCATCCGGGCGGGCATGGGTCTGATCGGGCATCACGGTCTGCTGATCTCCCCGCGCTTTGGCACGCGCATGGTCATCCTCCTGCTGGCGACGGAATTGCCGTCGCAAAAGGCGGATTGCGAGCCAGACGCACAGACGTGCCTGCGCTGCGGCCGCTGCGCCGCTGCGTGTCCCTCCGCGGCGATTGATGAACACGGAATGTGCCATCCCGAGCGCTGCATGCGCAATTTCATGATGGAGGGTATTGTCGCGCCCGAAGAGCTGCGGGCGCGGATGGGCATGCGGCTGCTGGGCTGTGACATCTGCCAGCGCGTCTGTCCGATGCAGCCCCCGATGGAGGAGGCGGCTGGCGGCAGGTTTTCTCTTGATGACTTTGTCACCGCGGATGAAGGCGCGTTTTC
>SFFC01000160.1 GCA_004556985.1 Clostridiales bacterium
TCAGCGGTTTGAGTTGCTCTCGCGCTGACAGCTCAGTTATTATACTGCACCTCCGCTCCTTTGTCAATACATTTTTTAATCTTTTTTGAACGGAATTTGTATTTCTTGTCCGTACCCGCCTTTGGCCTGCATCCATTGCGCTTTGACAGTCTTCCCGATCGGCGATATAATAGGAAGAAGCAGGCGCCGCTGCTTTTTCTCCGACCGGCAAAGCAGTCCGCTTCATTTCAGTCTTTTATGGAGGATCAGCATGCAGGATCTCTTTTCCAGCGGCGAAGCCGCGCTCAGCCCGCTCGCCGACCGGATGCGCCCGCGAACGCTCGACGAGTTTATCGGGCAAACCCATATCGTCGGCCCGGGCCGCCTCCTTCGCCGCGCGATCGAGGCCGACCGCATGACCTCCTCGATCTTCTATGGCCCGCCCGGCTGCGGCAAGACGACACTCGCCTCCATCATTGCGAACACGACCCATTCCGCATTTGTCCAGCTCAACGCCGTCACCAGCGGCGTGGCCGACGTGCGCAAGGTCATCAAGGAGGCTCAGGACAGGCGCTCCCTCTATGGACAGTCGACCCATCTTCTGCTCGACGAATGCCATCGCTGGAGCAAGTCACAAAGCGACAGCATCCTCCCGGCCATCGAGCGCGGCGTCGTTCGCTTCATCGGCTCCACAACGGAAAACCCGCTCGTCTCGATGACGCCCGCCATCGTCAGCCGCTGCCGTATTTTCGAATTCAAGCCGCTTACGGATGCCGACGTGCGCCTCGCCATGCACCGCGCGCTTGATGACAAGGAGCGCGGCTTCGGAAGCAAGCAGGTCGTGCTTGACGACGATGCCGCCGCGCATATCGCGCATGTGGCCGGCGGCGACGTGCGCTCGGCGCTGGGCGCGCTCGAGCTGGCCGTACTGACCACCGATCCCGACGAAGCCGGATGCATCCATGTGACGCTCGCCGTCGCAGAGGAATCCATCCAGAAGCCCGTCATCCGCTGCGATGAATCGCTGTATTATGACATGCTCTCTGCCTTCTGCAAGAGCCTTCGAGGCAGCGATTCCGACGCGGCGCTCGCCTGGTTTGCGCGTCTGCTCTACGCGGGCGTCGATCCCCGGCTGATCGCGCGGCGGATCATCGCGCATGCCAGCGAGGATGTCGGCCTCGCCAATCCGACGGCGATGCTGCAGGCCGTCGCCGCGGCGCAGGCGCTCGAGATGGTCGGTCTGCCGGAGGCGCGCCTCTCGCTCGCCCAGGCGATCATCGCCGTCTGCGAGAGTCCAAAGTCCAACTCGGTCGCATCCGCGCTGACCGCCTGTGTTTCCGACGCCGAAAAGGGCGGCTTTAAGCCCGTTCCTGTCCATTTGCGGGATACGCATTATGCCGGCCACGAGCGTCTCGGCTCGGGCGCCACGTACAAATATCCGCACGATTATCCCGGCCATTGGGTCGCGCAGGAGTATATGCCGCCCGAGGTCAGGGGCCGGAAATACTACACTCCCTCCGACCAGGGACAGGAGCTCAAGCTCCGCGAGCGCAGAAAGACGCGCGGCATCGTCGATTGATGCCGCGCGTCTTTTCTGTGTTCTCAGTCCATCCATGCGCGCCGGAGTGCGGCAAGTCCGCCGGCGATCTCCGGTTCATCCATGCCCGCAAAGCCCAGCAGCACGACCCGCTCGCCGCCGCGCTCCGGCTGCATCACGCCATAATCGCAAAGCCGGGTCAGCCGCACGCCCGCTCTTGCCGCGCGCGGCGCCAACTCCTGCGCGGGCGTCTTCCCGCCGACGGTCAGCAGCGCATGCAGTCCCGCGCCGCAGGGCGCCACCTCGCCCAGCCCGAGCTCCGCCGCGCCGCGCTCAATCGCCGCAAGGCGGCTGCGATAGACGACCGCCATCCGCGCGATATGCCGCTCCAGATAGCCGCCCGCGATGAATTTGCGCAGCGTCTCCTGCTCAAAGCCCGGCACGCTGCAGGCCGCGTGCATCGCCCGGTAGCGCGGCACGAGCTCCGGCGGCAGCGCCATGAAGCTCAGGCGCAGGCCGGGCGCGAGCGTCCGCGCAAATGTGTTCATGTAGACGACGGGCTCCCCGTCGCTGAGCGCCCGCAGCGCCGTCGCGCCCACGCCGTGAAAGCGGAATTCGCTGTCATAGTCGTCCTCGAGGATGACGCCGCCCGTCTCCCTCGCCCAGCGAAGAAGCGCCCCGCGCTGCTGCGCGGTCATTTCCACGCCGGTCGGGAACTGATGCGACGGCGTGACATAGGCTGCGCCCGCGCCGCTCGTGTACAGCGCCCGCACGTCGATCGCCCCATCCGACAGCGGGATGGGGGCAATCCTCGCGCCGCTGGCGACGAGGATGCGCCGCACGCGCGAATACCCCGGATCCTCGATCGCAAAAAGCCGGTCGCGCCCGATGAGCGCCACAAGCGCCGAGACGAGCACCTCCGTGCCCGCGCCCAGCACAATGCACGAGGGCGGCACATCCACCCCGCGCAGGCGGCGCATCATGCCCGCGATCTCCTCGCGCAGCGCCGGGGCGCCCTGCGGATCGCCGGAGAGCAGCAGCGAAGCGCTCTGCTCGCTGAGCACCTCGCGCATCAGCCGTGCCCAGGTCGCGTAAGGGAAATGCGCCGCGTCCGCTGCGCCCGTGGAGAAGTCCCAGCGGACAGGCGTCTCCTCCTTCTGCGCGCAGATCCGCACGCCCGGCAACTGCTCGCAGGCATACATGCCGCTGCGCGGCCGGCTCTCGCACCAGCCCTCGCTCGTCAGCCGGCCGTATGCCGCCTCCACCGTCGCCGTGCTGATGGAGAGGTGCTGCGCCAGCTGCCTTTTGGAGGGCATGCGTTCACCCGGCTTGATGCCGCCGGCCTCGATTTCCGCGCGCAGCGCCTCAAACAGTTGGTCGCAGAGCGTCACCCGGCTCTTCGGGTCCAGGCTGCATGTGAACATCGCGATCCCTCCAGTCGTGCAGAAAGTGTCAGTCTCCCAGCGCGGCGAGCGCCTTCTCCGCCTCCTGCGCGCAATGCGCCCATTCGCGCACATGATCCCAGGCGACATAGAAGCCTGCACCGTGGCTGCAAAAGACGCTTCCGGGCGGATTGGCCTCGTCGGCCAGAGGCTGATAGCCGCA
>SFFC01000047.1 GCA_004556985.1 Clostridiales bacterium
CCGCGGGAGCAGGAGGTCGCCCGGCGCCATGACACGGTCATCTCCCGCGGCCGGCGCAGCGATGTCTGCCTCTCCATCGGCGGGGACACCTACTGCTATGGGCGTCAGGAGCATCTGCTCGTGATCAACGGCCGGCTCAGGCGGGCGGGAAAGCCGATCGTACTCTGGGGCTGCTCGGTGGAGCCGAAGCTGCTGGAGGGCGAGCGCCTTGAGGACATCCGGCAGTATCAGCTGATCGTCGCGCGCGAGTCGATCACGTTTGAGGCCATGAGGGCGGCGGGACTGCCCGTTCTGCAATGGTGCGACCCGGCGTTCTTCCTGCGCAGCGAGGAGACGGCGCTGCCGCAGGGCTGGCGCGATGGCGGAACAGTCGGCATCAACCTCAGTCCGCTTGTGCTGGACCGCTCGAGGGACAGGGAGGGGACGCTTGACGCGTTTATGGCGCTGATCCGTCATATTCTCAGCACGAGTGGGGACAGCGTCGCGCTGATTCCGCATGTCACCTGGCCGCACGACAACGATCTGGATGCGCTTGAGGCGCTCAAGGCGCGCTTTGCGGATGAGCCGCGCGTCTTCCTGCTGCCCGGGACGCTGCGGGCGATGCAGCTCAAGGGCTGCATCAGGCGGCTGAAGGCGCTGGTCACGGCGAGAACCCATGCCTCCATCGCGGGCTATTCCACCGGCGTACCGACGCTGGTGATCGGGTATTCCGTCAAGGCGCGGGGTATCGCGCGCGACCTTTTTGGCGACGAGGCGGGACATTTGATCCCCGTGCAGGAACTGGGGAGCGCACAGGAGCTGCTCTGTGCGTATGACGCGCTGATCAAGCGCGCGCCAGAGGAGAGGAAAATGCTGCAAAGGCGTATCCCTGAATACACGGCGGGGCGCGGGCAGATGGTCAGAAGGATCATGAAGCTGGGGGAATCGGCATGAGAGAGACGGTCAGAAGCCGCAGGGAGGATTGCACGGGCTGCGGCGCATGCGTGGGCACATGCCCCAAGGGGGCCATCACCATGGCGCCCGATGCGGAGGGCTTTTGCTACCCCTGCGTCGATCAGGCGCTGTGCATCTCCTGCGACCTTTGCGAAAAGAGATGCCCGGTCGGAAAGCCGAAGCCGGAAAACAGACCGGCGGTCTTCGGCGCGATGAACCGGGACGAGACGATCCGCATGGAGTCCTCTTCGGGCGGCGTGTTCACGGCGCTCGCGCAGGAGATGATTGGGCGCGGCGGCGTCGTCTTCGGCGCCGTGTTTGACGAGACGCTGCGCGTGGAGCACGTCGGGGCGTTTGACGAGAGCGAGCTGGCGGGCATGCGCGGCTCCAAATATGTGCAGAGCGACTGCGCCGAGGCGATGGAGCATGCGGTTTCGCTGCTGGAGCGCGGCATTCCCGTGCTGTTTTCCGGCACACCCTGTCAGATCGACGGGCTGCTGACGCGCGTAAAGGGGAAGAGCCGCGATCTGCTGCTGACGGTCGACTTTACCTGTCACGGCGTGCCCTCCCCGGGCGTCTTTGCCTCGTATCTGCGGGAGCTCGAAAAGAAGAGCGGCAAGCGGGTGAAGCGATATGCCTTCCGCGACAAGCGCAACGGCTGGAAGGATTTCTCCGCAGTGGCGACCTTTGAGGACGGCACGGAGTATGCCGGATCGCAGACGAATGAACCGTTTTTGTACGGCTTCTTGCAGAATCTGTATTTGAGACCATCGTGCGTGAATTGCCGCGACCTGCGGGGGAACCATCATGCGGCTGATCTGACGATTTCCGACCTGTGGGGGGCGCAGGAGGTCTGTCCCGAAAAGGACGACGACAGGGGCCTCTCCCTGGTCTTTGCCAATACGCAGGCCGGAAGACGGGCGCTTGAGCGCGTCGCTGGCAGGCTGACGATCTTCCATGTAGAGACCGACGGTCTATCCCGGTTCAATCCGAGTCTTTCCGCTCCGGTGCAGGCGCATCCCAAGCGGGAGGCGTTCTTCAGGCATTACGAGCGGGAGGGCTTCAACGCGGAGCGGGTGATGAAGCTGCTCAGCGGGCCGGGCCGCATCGAGCGGCTTGCCGCACGCGCAGCGCATCTCCCGGCGGGCGTGGCAAGGCGGCTGCGCGCGATCATCCGCCGCTGAGCCTTCCGGCACGGAGGATGCTCCGGCGCGTTCGCGGCAGACAGACTCGCCAACCAGGCTTTACGAAAGACGAGTGCAGGCAAAGACGATGGACAGAGCATGTGGAAACGTCCTCCTCTTTCCCTTTCGCCGCAGGCTGATGGCTGTGACCATCGCCTGGCTGTCAGGGATTGCAGGGGCGCTCTATGTCCGTCTGCCCATAGGCTTGACGATTTCTTTGTGCGCTCTCCTTGCGGGTATCGGCATCCTCCGGTGCCGGCGCAGGGAGAGCGCGCTTTTGTTTGGCATGGCGGTGATGGCCCTGCTGGGTAACGTCTGCGCGGGAAGCCAGCTCACGCGCCGTGACCCGCCCACCCTGCCGGGCGCGGAGATCTCCGGCACGGTCATGGCAATCGAGTCTCCGACGCGGGTCTGGCTGCGGAATGTGACCGTCGAGGGCGGTCAGGCGCCTGCCCGTCCTGCAGTGGTGACGCTGATGACGCGGGAGGGAGAAACGTCGGCCTCCGTGCAGGTCGGCCAGCATGTCAGCGGCACGGGCAGGCTGTTTGCACCGGAGGAGGCGCGCAATCCCGGCGATATCGACAGACGGATTCAGGCGCTCTGTGAGGGATACGAGCTTTCGGGCTATCTGCTGCCGGGCTGGGAGGTGCAGGGGGAGCCGGTCTTTTCGCTGCGGGAGGCGATTCGCCGGATGCGTTCGGCGCTGCTTGGGCAGATTGAGGCACTTTTCGGCGAGGACGCACCGCTGTTTCAGGCGCTGATGCTCGGCGAGCGCAAAGGGCTGGACGGAGAGCTGACGACGGCGCTCAGGCTGACGGGCACGGCCCACGTACTCACGGTCTCCGGCCTGCATCTGGGGCTGATCGCGGCGGCACTGGAGACCGTGATGCGGCGGCTTCGCCTGAGGAGAAGGCCGAGGCTGACCGTGCAGACGCTGGTGCTGGGCTTTTTCGCCTGCCTGTCCGGCGCGGCGCCGGGCACCATCCGCGCGCTGATCATGGCGCTTCTGCGCTCTGTCGCATCGTGCAGGGGAAGGCGGTATGAGCCGCTGACGGCGCTCTCCCTTGCGGCGCTGGTGATGACGGTCTGCTGCCCCGTGATGCTGTTTTCAGGCTCCTTTCAGTTTTCCTTCTTCGTCGTGCTGGGCATGCAGCTCCTCGGCGGTAGATTCCGTGCGCAGCGCCTTCGCTCGCGCCGCAGGAGGCGCGGTTCCGGGATGGCACAGACCGTCATACAATCCGCCTGCGCGCAGGCGGCGGCGATTCCCATGACGCTGCGGTTCTACGGCTATGTGCCGCTGCTCGCGCTGCCGATGAACCTGGTCTGCGGCGGGATTCTGCCGCTGCTGATGCTGGGCGGCTGGGCCGTGACGGCGATGAGCGCGGTGTTTCCCGCCGGCGCAAGTCTGGCGGCCCGGGCGCTTGTCGTTCCCGCCCGGGGCTTTGAAGCGCTGAGCGTGGCGGCAGCGTCCTTTTGCGGCGGCATTGTCCGGCTGCCTGCGCCGTATGCGCTCAGCATGCTGCTCGTGCTCGTGCTGATGGCGCTGGGAAGCGACAGAATCCGGTTTGGCGCCGGGCGGGGAAGGGCAGCGCTCTGCGCGGCGCTGCTGCTTCTTGCCGGCTATGCTTGTCGGTTTCTGCCGGTGGCGCGCTATGTGCAGCTGGATGTGGGTCAGGGAGACGGCGCGCTCGTGCGCAGCGGGAGGCACTGCGTGCTGCTCGACGTCGGTCCGGAGGATGCCTATGACATGCTTCGCTATCTCCGCTTTGAGGGGCTGACGCCTTCGGCTGTGATCCTGTCGCATCTGGATGAGGATCATGCGGGCGCGCTGGGGACGTTGCTGCGCTCCGAGGTGGCGCTCGGCGAAATCTGGCTTGCGCAGGGCGCGCTGGAGGAGGAGGCCTCCGGGCCGGTTCGGGAGGCGCTCGCGCTGGCGCAGGAGATGGGGCTGCCGATCAGGGAGGTCAGGCGCGGGGATGGAATTGAAGCGGGCGGCTTCCGCTTTGACGTCCTCTCGCCGGATGAGACGCTCACGGGGAGCAACGAGCGGTCTCTGGTGCTCAGCGCCCGCATCGAGGAGACGACGCTGCTGACGACCGGCGACCTGCCCATCGACAGCGAGCGGGAGGGAATGCCGGACTGCGATCTGCTCAAGGTTGCGCATCACGGAAGCAAAAACGCGACGAGCGCCGCATTTTTGCAGCAGACGACGCCTGAGCTGGCGCTCATCAGCGTCGGTACAAACAACCGCTACGGGCATCCCTCCGGGCGCGTGCTGGAGGATCTGGATCAAATCGGCGCGAGGCTCTTCCGGACGGATCAATCCGGCTGCATCACGGTCTGGCTGATTGGGGAGCGGCGAATGGTGCAGACGTTCCTGCGCTGAGCGGCGGATGGCATGAAATCCGGCCGGGGGTCATATCTATCTACGACAGGGAAGTGAGCCGGTTGAGGAGAAGACGAACAGCGCGAAAGGAATCGCGGGGCGGAACGTACCTGCGCGTGCGTACGGCGGATATCTACGGCGGCGTGATTCCCGGGCGGACGAGCCCGAAGGAGCAGGGGGAGCTGGCCGCGCTGGCCGCTTCGATCGCCCGGCACGGCCTGCTTCAGCCGATTGTCGTGCGGGAAAACGCGCAGGCGGGACGCTATGTGCTGGTCTGCGGCGGGCGGCGTCTGGCAGCCTGCCGGATGCTGGGCATGGACGAGGTCGACGCGATGCTCATTGAGGGCGATCAGGCGGAGGGGACGGCATGCTTTCTGGAGGAACATCTGACGAGGCGTCCGCCGTCGCCGGTCGACGAGGCGCGGGCGGCGGAGCGCACCGGCGCGCAGCGACTGCGAGAGAGCCTGACGCTGCCCTGGACGCTCGTGGAGGACAGGCTGAAGCTGCTGCGTCTGGGCGAACGCGTCTGCGCGCTGATTCAAAGGGAGGGGCTGCGGCTTGAGCAGGCGCTGCCGCTGCTGACGATCCGGGACGAGGCGCTCTGCCTGGAGGCGGCCTCCATCATTGCCTCCCGCGACCTGACTGCGGGGCAGGCCAGGCGGCTGATTCTGGGCGAGACGCCCGGCGTGAAGGCGGCCTCCCGCCGCCGGGCTGTGCGCATGGCGCTGGAGGAGGCACAGCAGCTTGCAGCCAGACTGGAGCGGCAGGGTATGCTCTGCCGCGTGACGATGCAGAAGCATGAGCGGGGAATCTGTGTGCAGATTCTGATGAAAAGTGACGAAATGTCCGCACAGGGGCAGGAAAAGGGGAACGCCGACGAGAATAATGCCGATATTCCCCGCCTGCGTGCGGGAATGCGGCGCGCGCAGTCGCAGCCGGGCGTTTGACCGGACGGCGCAGCGCGCCAAAGAGAAAGAGGGGATACCGAGATGTACACGATTGTCACAGATTCCTGTTCGGATTTGAACCCTGGGCTGATCAAACAATATCAAAAGCTCCGCATCCTGCCGATGACCTATACAATGGCCGGTGAGTCGAGCACGAAGCCCTTTGACGACGCCTCCACGGTGCGCGCGTTTTACGACCGCCTGCGCGCGGGGGAGAGCTGTACGACGGCGCAGATTTCGCCTGCGGAGTTCCTGGAGGCATTCAAGACGCTGGTGGAGCAGGGCGAGGAGATCCTGGGCGTGATCTTTTCCTCGGCGCTCTCCGGGACGTATGCCTCCGCCTGTCTGGCGCGGGACATGGTGCTGGAGGAGTACCCGGATGCTGTGATCGAGCTGGTCGACACGCTGGGCGCCAGCGCGGGCGCGGGCCTGATGGTCTACGACGTACTGGAGAACCGCGAAGGCGGCATGGATATTCACGAAAACGCGGCCTGGCTGCGCGACCGCGTGCAGCGCTATGCGCACTGGTTTACGGTGGACGACCTCCACTTTCTCAAGCGCGGCGGGCGCTGCTCGCCCTCGGCGGCGTTCTTTGGCTCGATGCTCAGCATCAAGCCCGTGCTGCATGTCAACGACCAGGGCCAACTGATTGCGCGCGCCAAGGTGCGCGGACGCCGGCAGGCGCTTCGCGCGATGGTGGCCAAATTCGGCGAGCTGGAGGCCGCGCCGGACCAGATGATCTTCATCAGCCACGGCGATTGCGAGGAGGACGCGCTGTTTGTCAGAGATGAGCTGGTGCGCAGCTACGGCTGCGATCCGGAGAAGATCATCCTGAGCGTCATCGGCCCTGTGATCGGCAGCCATTCCGGCCCGGGCACGGTTGCGCTCTTCTTCAGGGGAAAGGATCGCGGCTGATGCGCGCGGATTGGATGCGCGCAGCGCTGGCGCAGGCTCGGCTTGCGCAGGAGGCGGGCGAGGTGCCGGTCGGCGCGGTCGTCGTCTGCGGCGGCAGGGTGATCGCGCAGGCGCACAACGAGCGCGAGGCCTCCGGAGATCCGACGGCACATGCCGAAATCCTGGCGATCCGGCGGGCGGCCAAGGCGCTGGGCCGCTGGCGGCTGACGGACTGCACGCTGGTCGTGACGCTGGAGCCCTGCCCGATGTGCGCGGGCGCCGCGGCGATGGCCCGGGTCGGGGAAATCCTCTATGGCGCGGCCGACCCGCAGGCGGGCTGCACGGGCAGCGTCTATGCGTTGACGGAGGATCCCGCCTTCGGCGGGGGGACGCCGGCGTCGGGCGGTCTGCTCGGCGAGGAATGCACGGCGATGCTTGACCGCTTTTTTGAATCCAGGAGAGCATAAGTTTGCAAAGCGCGGAGCCATGCCTTGCATGGCTCCGCGTTTCTATGCGATAATTGGGCGCTTCATGCAGAAGGCACGCGTCTTCATGCGTTTTCCGGGAGTTTCTTCTTGACAGACGGGCGGCACAAAGGTATAGTTGTAGGCAGGTTTACGAAGAAACCTGCCCGTCGGGCAGGAAGGGGGATACGGTATGAGCGAGAAGAAGCCCTTTCTGACGCTTGAGCAGGCGCGGGAGATCACGAGAACCTTCCCGACGCCCTTTCATATTTACGACGAGGAAGGCATCCGCCATACGGCGCGTGCGCTGAACAGGGCGTTTGCCTGGAACCCGGGGTTTAAGGAGTATTTCGCTGTCAAGGCGACGCCCAACCCCTTCATTCTGAAGATTCTGCATGAGGAGGGCTGCGGCGTCGACTGCTCGACGGACACGGAGCTGATGCTCGCCAAGGCCGCAGGCTTTGGGGGCGGGGAGATCATGTTCTCCTCGAACGACACGCCGGCGAGCGAGTTTGCGCGCGCAAACGATCAGGGCGCGATCATCAACCTCGATGACTTCACGCTCATCGAGACGATGGAGGCGGCCTGCGGCGTGCCTGAAACCGTCTGCTGCCGCTACAACCCGGGCGGGGATTTTGCCATCGGCAACGAGATCATGGATCAGCCGCGGGAGGCCAAATACGGCATGACCCGCGCGCAGCTGGCGCAGGCCTATCGCGTGCTGATGCAGAAGGGCGCGCGGGAATTCGGCCTGCACGCCTTCCTGGCCTCCAACACGCTGACGAACGCTTACTATCCGACACTGGCGCGCATCCTCTTCAAAACCGCCGTGGAGCTGCATCAGGAGACGGGCGCGCATATCGGCTTCATCAACCTCTCCGGCGGCGTGGGCATCGCCTACCGGCCGCATGAGACGGAAAACGACATCGCCGTCATCGGCGAGGGCGTACGCAAGGCGTATGAGGAGGTACTCGTCCCGGCGGGCATGGGCGACGTGCGCATCTTCACGGAGCTGGGCCGCTTCATGCTCGGGCCCAACGGCGCGCTGCTGACGACCGCCATGCACGAAAAGCACACCTATAAGGAATACATCGGCGTGGACGCCTGCGCCTGCAACCTGATGCGCCCGGCGATGTATCGCGCGTATCACCATATCACGGTGTTGGGCAAGGAGCATGCACCGGAGGACCATCTCTACGACGTTGTCGGCGGCCTTTGCGAGAACAACGACAAATTTGCGATTGACAGGCGTATGCCGAAGATCGACCGCGGCGATCTGCTCTATATCCACGACACCGGCGCGCATGGCTTCTCGATGGGCTACAATTACAACGGGAAGCTGCGCAGCGCTGAGCTGCTGCTGCACAGGGACGGCAGCGTGCAGATGATCCGCCGTGCGGAGACGCCGAAGGATTATTTCGCGACGTTTGATTTTGCCGGCCTGACCTTTGACTGAGGCTCAGGCCTTGAGCCAGCCCAGCGCACGCATGCGCGCGGCGATGGGCGCATGGAGCCGTTCATCCTTGAAATAGACATAGCGCGCCGAGGAGGGGACGAGCCTGCCATCCGGCCAGCGGACGAGCCCTGTGCCGTCCCCGCTGAGCCCGTAGTCTGCAAGCGATTGGCCTGCAGGCGGCACGATGTGGGAGACCTTGCCGTGGCAGCGGTTGCCCAGAAAGAGCACGAAGCGGCCCAGCTCCGGGTCAATGGACAGATGGTTGCCCGTGAAGCCGCTCAGGCCGATGCTGTGCGCGCCCATCCATTCGGGCACCTCGCTCAGGTGCTGATTGGGATGCTTGGCAAAGCAGAGATAGCCCAGGTACTGGCGATGGGTGCCGTCGGCGTTGGGCTTCCCGGTACGGTTGGCGCCGATCGCCAGAAGGGATTCGCGGCGGATCAGCTCGCCGCCAAGCAGCGCCTGCGCAAAGCGGACCATGTCGCCGCAGGTGGAGAACAGCCCCGCATGGCCGCACAGATCGCGCCCGCCCTGCGAGAGCAGCAGAGCCTTGGGGTCGTGCGGCGTTCCGGGCGGCGTGTCGCAGCGCAGCACATAGCGCGAGCGCTGAATGCGGTGCTCGTAGTTGTAGCAGACGCAGCGGCTCTGCAGCGCGGCGGGCACGCAGGCGTAGGTCTCGCGCATGCCGGCCGGCGCGAGGATCCATTCGGCGAGGGCGTCGTCCAGCGCGCGGCCTGTCTTCGCTTCGAGCACGTATTTCATGACCATCGCGTTGATATCCGAATAGACGCGCACGGCGGGCGTCGGCACGACCCGCGCGGCGAACAGGCGGCGAAGCCCCTCCTCGCGGTTTGGTGCGTCGTCGATGCGCCCATCCGTCTGAAGGCTCACGCAGAAGCCCAGCACGTCGCCCACGCGCACAGACGAAAGGTTGCAAAAGCGCGGGTCGATGTCGCCGACGGTTTCCTCGAGCGAAAGCCGACGTTGCTCCACGAGCATCATCGCCAGTACGGCGGTAAAGAGCTTGGTCAGCGAGGCGAGGTCGCAGAGACTGTCCGCAGCAAGCGGCTGCGTTGAAGGAATAAAGGCGGTGCCACGCCGCTTGAGGCGCCGGGCGCAGCCGTAGAGGGCTGATTCGCTCTGTGTGGGCGTGCCATAGGCGACGCAGATGCCGCAGAGCATCTGCGCCTCGTCGCACAGAAAGCGCATATTGTCAAGCAGAGAATCCATAGGGGCCTCCAACAGATCATGCATAGAATCGGACAAAGAGAAAGGGGTATGCGGAATGGAAGCGGTTACGCTCAGCGTAGCGGCGATTGAGGCCGTTGAGGGCATGCAGGAGGAGACGATCGCGCTGCTCAAGACGCTCTGCGCCATCCCGGCGCCGAGCCACAGGGAGGAGCGGCGCGCCGCGTTTGTCAGGGATTGGTTTGTGTCAAACGGTATGCAGGCCGAGATCGACGAGGCGCTCAACGTGCGCTGCCCGATGGGGCTGGAGGCGCACGAGGACATCGTCGTCGTCATGGCGCATACGGATACGGTCTTCCCGGATCTTGAGCCCATGCCCATGCGCGAGGAGGGCGGAAGGCTGTATTGCCCGGGCGTGGGCGACGACACCGCCAACCTGGCGGCGCTCATGATGCTTGCCCGCTGGCTCAGGGACAAAAAGCCCCGCTGCGGCGTGCTGTTTGTCGCCAACTCCTGTGAGGAGGGGCTGGGCAATCTCAAGGGCTGCAAGGCGATTATGAAGGCATACGGCCCGCGCGTCAAGGCCTTCGTCTCTCTGGATGGCGGCGTGGAGCACGTCTGCGCGAAGGCGGTCGGTTCCTGCCGCTACCGCATTACGGCGCGAACCAAGGGCGGTCATAGCTTTGCCTCCTTCGGCAACCGGAATGCGATCGCCGTGCTCGCGGAGCTCGTAACGGCGCTCTATGCGCAAACAGTGCCCCAAAACGGCGACAGCCTGACCACCTACAACGTCGGCGTCATCTCTGGCGGCACCTCGGTCAACACGATTGCGCAGCAGGCGGAGATGCTCTACGAATACCGCTCGGACGACGCGGATTGCCTCGCGGCGATGGGCAGCCAGATGCAGCGGATTCTCGCGGAGCATGCGCACGAGGATGCCCGGGTGGAGGTCGAACTGCTGGGCATCCGTCCCTGCGCGGGCAAGGTGGATCCGGATGCGCAGAGCGCGCTGGAAAACGCTGGCTGTGCGGCGCTGCGCCGCTATGCGGGGTCGGTGCCGATGATCTGTTCCGGCTCGACGGACTGCAACATCCCGCTCTCGATGGGCATTCCGTCGATTTGCTTCGGCGTGTATCGTGGCGAAGGGGAGCATACCCGCGAGGAATGGATCGAGCCGGCCTCGCTTGAAAGCGGCATGAAGGCGGCGCTGAGCGTCATCCTCAACTGGTTTGAAGCGTGAGGCTCAGGCGTTTATTCCGGGTCTGAAGGAGAAAGAAAGCTCAGCGTCGCAGGCGTACAGGCCCTGAAATCGACGTCCGTGACCGCCTGACTGAGCAGCGCCTCGGCAGGGCAATCGGGGCTGAGCCAGTCCGCCGCCAGAGAGGGCGGGAGGATGACGGGCATCCGGTCATGCAGAAAGGCGATGCTGTCCGCCGGGGAACGGGTCAGAATCGTAAAGACCGGTTGGTCCTCCTCGAGGCGATATAGGCCCGCCAGATAAAACCGCGGCGCGCCGGTGCAGCCGACGGTGTATTTGACCGTTTCCCGGGCGCGCTTGTCCCACTCGAAATAGCGCGAGGCGGGAATCAGGCAGCGCCGGCAGCGCATACTCTGCGCGAAGAGGGTCTTTTGCGCGGCGGTTTCGCTGCGCGCATTGATCAGCACGCGCCCGTCCGGCAGCGTGTAGCCCCATTTCATGGCGAAGAGCCGTGGATGCATCGCTCGGCTGTTCGCAATCACGGGGACGACATCCGTAGGGAGTACCTCGCCGCCGGTCTTGATGGCCGGCTTACGAAGGCGCAGGGCGGAGAGGGAGGCTTCCCACGCCTCGGGGAGAAAGCTTTCATCGAGGGCATACCGGCCGCACATGGCGCTCACCTCCTGAGCAGATGACGGTGCGGATGGGAAAGAAAAGGCGGCATGGAAGAGGGGCGGCCATTGGCCGCTTCTGATTATACCGCAAAAATGCGGCAACCGGAAGGGCCGGGCCGCTTTTTGCGCGCAGAAGCATGCCCGGAAAGGCAGGAAGAACATGGAGCAGGAGCGAATCCAACATTATGCGATCAGGCGCGGCGTGCCTGGGGATGCCGGCGCCGTTTATGCGCTGTATCGCTCGCTGATCGGTGTGCCTTACGGCACATGGAGCGAGGAATATCCCGACCGGGAGCTCGTTGAGGAGGATCTGCGGACGCAGGAGGTCTTCGTCATGGAAGGCGGAGATCGGATTATCGCGGCCATCGTGCGCGAGGAATCGGATGAGTTTGACGGTATGGCGCCGTGGTATCCGGATGTCAGACGCTGGGCGCAGCTGAGCCGGCTCGGCGTGGCGAAGGACTGCCAGGGGCGAGGCATCGCCCGGCAGATGCTCGCCTGTGCGATGGAGCAGGCGAAGGCCGAGGGCTATGACGCCGTGCGCTTTCTCGTCGGTGCGCAGAATCTGCCCGCCCAGCGGGCCTATGCCGGCTTTCAGTTTGACGTCTGCGGCGAAGCGGACGCCTGGGGCGATCACTGGCTCTGCTATCAGAAGCGGCTGTGAAGCGCTTTTACACATATCCTTTGGAGGTTTGCTGTTTCATGCACATGAGAACAAAAAAGTGGGCAAAGCCCGAGCTGGCGGTCTGTCCCTATTTTACGGATAAGCCGGAGACCCTGCGGGGGCATTGGCGGGAGCGCTTTGAGCAGGATGCGCCGCTGTATCTGGAGCTGGGTTGCGGCAAGGGCGTCTCCACCGCTGCGATGGTGCGCGACAATCCCGATGTCAACTTCATCGCGGTCGATATCACCTGCAACGTGCTCGGCGATACGCGCCGCAACATCGAGGCGGCGTTTGGCGGCGAGAGCGTGCGCAACGTGATGATCGCGCGCTACGACATCAGCTATATCGAGAAAATTCTCGCGCCAGAGGATCGGGTGGAGCGGATCTATATCAACTTCTGCAACCCCTGGACAAAGCGCCCCAAATACGCCAAGCGCAGGCTGACGCATCCGCGCCAGCTGATGCAGTACCGCGAGTTTCTCGTCGACGGCGGCGAGATTTGGTTCAAGACGGACGACGTGCCGCTGTTCACGGAGTCCCTGCCGTATTTTGCAGCCTGCGGGTTTGAAATGCGCTATTTGGTCAGCGATCTGCACGCCTCCGGCTTTGCGCCCAATTACGTCAGCGAGCATGAACAGAAGTTCACGGCGCTGGGCGTGCCGATCAAATTTGTGATCATGAAAAAGCTGCCCGGCCCGGTCGAGCTGGATCCCGTCCGTTGGGTCATGCCGGGCGCGTTCGCCAAGCTGAGGCTGGCGGGCACGGAGGACGAGGAGGTCTGACCGGAAGGCCGATCATACAAAAGAAGCGGGAGGAGAGGTGAACGGAGCATGTTTGCTGTGATCGTCAACCCCGAATCCGGAAAGGGAAGAACAGAGGGACTGCCGCAGGCCCTCTGCCGCGTGCTCGAGGAGAGCGGCCACAGGAGCCGAATCTTTGCGACGCAGGAGGCCGGAGACGAGGGCCGGCAGGTGCGCATCGCGCTTGAACAAGGCGCGCAGGCCATCGTCTGTGTCGGCGGGGACGGCACGCTCAGCGGAATCGTCGGCGAGTTGGCGGGAAAGGACGTGCCGCTTTTGATCGTTCCGGCCGGGACGGGCAATGATTTTGCGCGCGCGTTCGGTCTGCCGCGCGACCCCGTCCAGGCGCTTTGCGCGCAGCTTCACGGGGAGCGCACGCAGATTGACCTGGGCACGGTCAACGGAAAGCCGTTCCTCAACGTCTCCGGCAGCGGCTTTGACGTGGAGGTGCTGCGCAAGACGGAGGAGCTCAAGGCCGTCTATCCCGGGGAAAAGGCCTATCACAAGGCCGTCACGGCTGTGCTCGGGCGCTATAAGCCGATGGAGCTGGAGCTTTCCGTCGACGGCGGCGCGTTTGAGCATCGGCGCGTGACGATCGCGGAGATGGCTAACGGGCAGTATTTCGGCGGCGGCATGCGCGTCGCGCCGGGGGCGGCTTATGACGACGGGCTGCTGGACGTCGTGACGGTTGTGCCCGTCTGGCATGGGCTGATCCCGCTGCTGCTGCCGCTGCTCATCCTGGGCATCCATGCGTGGCTGCCGCTGGCGAAGGTTGTGCACGCGAGGAGCGCCGTGCTGCGCTGCCCGGGGATGACGGTCAACATCGACGGCCGGCTGGAGCGCATGGATGAGGCTCGCTTTGGCGTGTTGCCCGGCGCGCTGTGCGTCATGCGCCCGAAAAAACGCGGATAAGGCAAATTTTTCCCGCGGAGGGAAGAAAGAACAGGGCCAATCCGTCATATAGATGAGGGAACACAAAAGGAGTGTGATCATCGTGAAGAAGGCATGGATCGCCCTGATTGCGGCGCTGCTGCTGGCGGCGCTGGCCGTCACGGGAATTTGCGAAACGCTGTATGTCGACAACCGGGAGACGGACAAGATCTACCCCGAGCGGCTGAACATGCGCGACGCGCCCTCCAAGGCGGGCGGCATCCTGGGCCTGTACTATACCGGCGCCCAGGTGACGGTGCTCGGCGTGGAGAACGAGGAATACACCAAGGTGGAAATCGGCGGAATGACGGGCTACATGGCCAGCGAATACCTGATCACGCAGGAGGAGGCCGTCGCCCGCTATGGCGAGGACGGCGGATTCGGCGACTGCCGCATCGCGGAGGTTGATCTGACAGGCCTGTGGCGCAGCACGGTGCCGCTGCTTGAGACGACGGACAAGGGCTCGACGGCGCTGGGCACGCTGCGCACGGGCGACCGCGTTGCGCTGGTGGGCATCATTGACGATTGGGCTTATATCCGGGCGGCGTTTGACGGCGAGGAGAGGCTGGGCTATGTGCCGCTCGACTCGCTGACGGACGTGGACGAGCGCAAGGTGTACATCATCGCGGGCAAGAAAGCGGACAGCCAGACCAACCTCTACGCGGCGGCCAACGACCGCGCGGAGATCCTGATGGCGCTCAAGAACGGCACGGCCTGCTTCAGCCTCTTTGGCCGCAAGGAGGGCGAATGGGTGAAGGTGCGCGTGGGCGGCGTGACGGGCTATATCCGCTATACGCAGACGGCAAACCTCTATGCGCTTGGCAGCGAGCCGCGCAGCGTCGTGCCGTATTATCCGCTGCAGATGACGACGAAGGGCGACACGCTGCTTTACAGCGACAGGGACGACACGACACAGCCCTATATGACGCTGGGGCAGGATCTGAAGGTTGAGGTGCTCGCCGAGAGCGGCGAGAGCGCCTATGTCCGCACGATGGAGGGCGGCGCGGGCGCCTTTGACTGCGGCGACTTCGGCTATGTTCCGCTGAACAGCCTGACGCTGACGGCGGCGGGCACGAGTCTCGGCGTCGCGCAGGTGGACGACGGCGATCTGCCGGGCATTCTGCTCTCCGAGCCGCAGGCGGACGCCGGGATAGTCGGCGCGCTGTGCGCTGGCGCGCAGGTACGCATCACCTCCTTTACGCAGACGGACTACGCGCAGGTTGCGCTGGGCGACGTGACGGGCTATCTGCTCAAGGACGCGATCCGCGTGCTCAGCGAGCCGGACGAGCCCATCTCCGACAGGATTCCCCAGCGCGCCACGGTGCTCAGCGACCTGACGCTGCGCACTGCGCCGCAGGCGAACGCGCAGGAGGGCGAGGAGGTCGCGGCGGGCAGCCGCGTCTACATGCTCGGGCAGTTCGGCGACTGGGCCTATGTGCGCGCGGCGGACAAGCCAGGCCTCGACGTGACTGGAGAAGCCGCCGACCACACGGGCTTTGCCCTGCTGTCTCAGCTCGACGCGCCGGCGAGCACGACGCATCTGACCGCCTTTGTTTCGACGGACAAGGTCAACCTGCGCAGCGAGGCGAGCAGCCAGACCGGGCAGATCATCGGCAAGGTTCGCTTGGGCGAGCGCCTGCGCGTCGCGGACTACGGCACGAAGTGGACCTGCATCGTCACGCTGGACGGCAAGCGTGGCTATGTCATGACGCAGTACCTGACCTTTGAATGACCGGAATCAAGCAAAATGCAGCTCGATCATCGGGAATGAAAAGCCGGTGGACGCAGCGGAAAATTCAGGCCAGAGGCACAAAACCTCTGGCCTTTTCCATGGATTGTGATACAATGTGTCTGTCGAGTCATATTTGGGGAGGATGCATTGTGAAAGTCACGATCGAGGAACTGGAAGATTACCTGCAGGATCATTATCGCCATGGCGGCAAGGAGCAAAGCCTGTTCATGAAGCTCGTGGAGGAAATTGGAGAGGTCGCAGAGGTTCTGAACAAAAAGGCGGGAAGGAAAGCCTCCGGCGATGAGGATCTGCAGGCGCAGCTGGGCGAGGAACTGGCGGATGTGATCCATTATGCTGTGGCCATCGCCGCACTGAACGGCCTTGATCTGAATGGGATCATCCTGAAAAAGGACAGGAATGCATCTGTAAAATATCATCACAGGGTCAATTTGGAGCAGTTTGTTTTGAATAAACGGGATGCGGAGATAAAACCGCAGCCTTGAAGCATGGACGGAGCGCGCTGCCCATTGTAATGGACGCCCATGGGGGAGGCGTCATTTCCCCAATGTCATTAAGATAATGACAGCGACAGAATAAACGAAGATCCAGAACGAGAAAAA
>SFFC01000048.1 GCA_004556985.1 Clostridiales bacterium
TTCGATTCAGGCGCAGGTCGTCAACATGCTCGCGGACTTCCAGCAGGAGATGGGGCTGACCTACCTGTTCATCGCGCACGACCTGTCGATGGTGCGCCATGTGTCCCACCGGGTGGGCGTCATGTACCTGGGGCACCTGATGGAGGTCTGCGAGAGCGAGGAGATCTACCGCCATCCGCTGCATCCCTACACACAGGGACTGCTGGCCTCCGTGCCGCTGGCCGATCCGCGCGCGGCGCAGGCGAGGGAGAGCGCCGTGCTCGAGGGCGAGGTGCCCAGCCCGCTTCACCCGCCGAAGGGGTGCCCCTTCAACACGCGCTGCCCCTATGCAAAGGACATCTGCCGCGAGCAGATGCCCGGGATGCAGGACGCAGGCGGCGGGCACATGGTCTGCTGCCACCTGGCAGCCGGACGCGGCTGAGCGCCGGACAAACAGGAAGCTGACAGGCAACAGCCTGTGAAAGCATATATTGAGGAGGTACAACATGAAAAAGGGTATGGCTCTTCTGCTCGGCCTGGCGCTGCTTGCGGCGCTTGTGCTGCCGATGGCGGTCTGCGCGGAGACGGAACAGATCTTCCGCTACGCCGTGACGGACGACCCGGACAGCTTTGACCCGGGCTACACGCTCAATTCCTTCGCGGGCCCGGTGTTCTACAACTGCTTCGTCGGCCTGGTGCGCTACAACACGGACAGCGAGCTCGTGCCGGGCGCGGCGGCGAGCTGGGACGTCAGCGATGACGGCCTGGTCTGGACGTTCCACCTGAACGAGGGCATGAAGTGGAGCAACGGCATGCCTGTGACCGCGGGAGACTTCGCCTACGCCTGGCAGCGCGTCATCACGCCGGAATTCGGCGCGGCGGGCGCGTACATGATCTACAACTACATCGCTGGCGCGCAGGCCTACTACAACAAGGAATGCGCCTGGGAGGACGTGGGCATCAAGGCGCTTGACGACCTGACGCTCGAGGTCACGCTGGCCTCCCCGTGCAGCTACTTCACCGCGCTGCTGGCGACCTGGACGTACATGCCGGTCTGCGAGGCGGTCGTCTCCGAGAACCCCGACTGGGCGACGGACTACGACAACTACGTCTCCAACGGCCCGTTCGCGCTGGAGAGCTACCGCATGGGCGAGGGCATCTACCTCGTCAAGAACGAGAACTACTGGCTGGCGGACGAGGTCAAGCTCGAGCGCATTAACTTCATGATCTTCCAGGATCTGACGACGGCGCTGAACGCCTATGAGGCGGGCGAGCTCGACGGCCTGACCCGCGTGCCCTCCTCGAGCATCACGACGCTGCGCGGCCGCGACGACTTCTACAGCATCACGCAGTTCAGCAACACCTACTGGATGTTCAACACGAAGTCCGAGGTGCTCTCCAACCCGCTGGTGCGCGAGGCGCTGGCCATCTCCATCGACCGCACGGCGCTGATTGAGGACGTGCTCCAGGCGAGCTACACGCCGGCGAGCGGCCACGTTCCCTACGGCTACATCCAGACGGACGGCCAGGACTTCCGCGAGGCGGGCGGCAACTACGGCATCACCGAGACGGCGCAGGTTGACCGCGCGCTCGAGCTGCTGGCCGAGGCCGGCTATGACGATCCCTCGCAGATCACCATCCGCGTCTGCTACTACACGAGCGACACGGTGAAGAAGGTCGCCGAGGTGCTCGCCTCCATGTGGGAGACGAACCTGGGCATCCACTGCGAGATCGAGAGCTCCGAGTGGAGCGTCTTCTACAGCGAGATTCTCGCGCTGGATTACGACGTGGCCGCGATGGGCGATGCCGCGACCTACCTGCACCCGATGGCCTTCCTGCAGACCTATCAGGGCAACAACCCGCCGCTGGAGACCGGCTGGCGCAGCGAGGAATACGACAGCCTGCTGGCGGCCGCGCTGAGCACGACCGACCCGGAGGAGGCCGACGGCTACCTGCACGCGGCCGAGGACCTGTTCATGAACGACTACGTCCTGCTGCCGCTGTACTACGGCTCCACCGCGATGATGGTCAAGGACTACGTCAGCAACTGGACGATCACCGGCTGCGCGGTCGAGGTCTTTGACGGCATCGAGATTCTCGAGCACTGATGACGGCTTAACAGTCAACGAAAAACGCATCCTCCCGCCGGGCATGGCTGTGCGGGAGGATGCGTTTATTATTGGAGATAAGCGCTCATTCCTGGCCGAGCGGGGCGAAGGTCAGGCCGTAATCGCTGTCAAGGGTCTCGCTGAGGACGAAGCCGGTCTGGCCGCCGGCGAGGACATGGCACCAGTCGCCCCAGGCGCCCATGACGCGCAGCTGTGTGCCGCGGGAGAGCACGGCCACAACGGAGGAGGATTTGTCGGGGGCGGAGAAAAGCGCGGAGCCGGGGGCGGAGACGGTCTTGTCGAGCATCGCGCTTTGCACCGGGCGGCCGCCGCACTCCAGAAACCGGGACTGCATATAGCCCGTGGCGGCGCCGCTGATGCAGACCTTCACCCAGCCATCCTCGACCGGGCCGAGCAGGGAGACGATCGTACCGGAAAAGTATTTGCCCAGGATCGGCGCGCTTGCGTCTGGCGCCTCGCGCAGGTTCAGCCTGTCCAGCGGATCGGGGTTGCTGACGACCGCGAGCGAGGGGAGGGAGACCTGCACGGTGTAGGCCGCGGACTGATCGGAAGCGTTATGGATGACAGCGGAGGAATCCGTCTCCCTATGGTAGGAGAGCTGTGGGGTCATCAGATCGGAGCGGACATAGCCGGTATAGCCGATGGCCGTGATCTGCACCCAGCCGTCGTCGCGCACGCAGAGGGCGCAGACGGACGATCCCTTGGGGAAGAGCGTGATCAGTTCCGAAGAGGCCGACGGCTGACGATAGACCGCCGCGCCCGACGCGGCAGCGACGGTCAGTATCGGGAAGGCGGGCTCGACGTACTCTGCGGACAGATAGGACAGATCCATATAGCCCTCCGGGGAATCGCCCTGGATGCGCACATGGGCATAGCCGGCCGAGGGGGCCTCCAGCAGATAGACGGGCGTGCCGTTATAGTACTTGCCGAGGCTGACGGCATCCGGACGCGGCGCGGCGCGCAGGTTGAGCCTGTCGGCAGGATCGGGGTTGGCGACGTAGAGCGTATCGCCTGCGCCGGGAGCATCGGCCAGAGCGGGGACGGCGAGGAGCAGGCAGAGCAGCAGGGCAA
Organism: Clostridiales bacterium; assembly: GCA_004556985.1. Taxonomy (GTDB): domain Bacteria; phylum Bacillota; class Clostridia; order Christensenellales; family Aristaeellaceae; genus Ventricola. The sequence continues at coordinate 3,180 of SFFC01000048.1, forward strand.
GGATGGACAGGAAGGGCTTCATGGCGATCTCTCCTTGGAAGTGTATTGAAGAAGCTGTCTTTACTGAATAAGACGGAGGCGGGAGCGGATTCTTTCATCCGGGCGCAAAAAAACCGCCCTTTCCGCAGAAGGGGCGGCAAAGCGCTGGGAAGCAGCGGCTTTTTCGAGGCAAGGAGGACGATCAGGTCTGCGCGGCGCCGTCGACGGAGAGAATCTCGCCGGTGACATAGCTGGCCAGATCGCTGGCGAGGAAGAGGAAGCAGTTGGCGACCTCCTGCGGCTCGCCGACGCGGCCCAGCGGAATCGGATCGGAGACGCGCTTGAGCACCTCCGGCGGAAGCGCGGAGATCATGTCCGTGCGGGTGACGCCGGGAGCGACGGCGTTGACGCGGATGTTGTCGCGGCCCAGCTCGCGGGCGAGGCTGCGGGTCAGGCCGTTGACGGCGAACTTGCTGGCCGGATAGGCGACGCCGGCGGGCTGGCCGTAGAGGCTGACCATCGAGCTGGTGTTGATGATGCAGCCGCCGCCCTGGGCCTTCATGATCGGCGCGACGGCGCGGCAGCCGTTGAAGACGGCGTTCACGTTGACGGAGATGGTCTTGTCAAACGCGGCGGGATCGTACTGGTAGAGCGAATCGCGCGCGGAGATGCCGGCGTTGTTGGCGAGGATGTCGATGCGGCCGAACTTCTCCTTGACGGTATTCACGGCAGCCTCGACGGCGGCATAGTCGGTCAGATCGGGCGCGAGGCCGATGACCTGCGCATCCGGCAGCTCCTGGGCGAGTTTGGCGAGCGCCTTGTCGACGGTCTCCTGGCGGGAGCCGAAGAGCGCGACGCGCGCGCCGTTTTTGAGGAACGTCTCGACGATGGCAAAGCCGATACCGCGCGTGCCGCCGGTGACGATGGCGACCTTATCCTGAAGCAGCATGGAATAACTCCTCCTTTTCACAAAGATGGGGAATGACATCGGAAACAGTATAGCACGAGACCGGGAGATTGTCAAACAAATAGCAAATTCTGCGAAGAATTCCCAATCAGCCTGAGAGGAGAGCATCGCGTCGGACGGCGGGATGAAGGATTTTCCCCCTGTTTTCGGGCGGAAAAATGCGCTATGATAGCATCAAGAGAACTGGAGACTGGGGAGGAACGCGGCGATGAAGGGAAATCTGATGCTGATTCACGGCGGCGGGCCGACGGCCGTGATCAACGCCTCGCTCTACGGAGCGATCCGGCAGGCGAAGCGGGAGGAAAACGTCGGCCGCATTCTGGCGGCAATCGGCGGGACGGGCGGCCTGCTGCGCGGCGACGTGCGCGACCTGACGGACGTCCCGGAGGAGGAGCTTGAGCTGCTGCTGACGACGCCAGGCAGCGCAATCGGCACCTCGCGCGACGCGCTGGAGGCGGAGGACTACGCGAAGATGCCGGAGATCTTCAGGCGGCTGGGCGTGCGCTACGTGCTCATGAACGGCGGCAACGGGACGATGGACACCTGCGGGAAGATCTGCGCGGCCTGCGCGGGCGAGGACATCTTCGTCATGGGCATTCCCAAGACGATGGACAACGACATTGCCGTGACCGACCACGCGCCGGGCTACGGCAGCGCCGCGCGCTACATCGCGCAAAGCGTCGCCGAGGTGACGGCGGACGTCGCGGGGCTGCCGATCCACGTCGTCGTGATCGAGGCGAGCGGGCGCAACGCGGGCTGGATCACGGCGGCCTCCGCACTGGCGAGGCAGGCGGGCGTGGACGGGCCGGACCTGATCTACCTGCCGGAGCGTCCCTTTAAGGAGGAGGAATTCCTTAAGGACGTGCAGGCGCTGATTGAAAGGAAGCGCGGCGTGGTCGTCGTATGCAGCGAGGGCCTGACGGACGAGTCGGGCAAGCCGATCGTGCCGCCTGTGTTTCAGACGGGGCGCTCGACGTACTTCGGCGACGTCTCCGCGCACCTGGCGCAGCTGGTCATCCGCAGGCTCGGCTACAAGGCGAGGAGCGAGAAGCCCGGATTGATTGGACGCGCCTCCATCGCGCTGGTCAGCCCGGTCGACCGTCGGGAGGCTGTGCTGGCGGGCGAGGCGGCCGTGCGCGCCGCGGCGGGGGGCGAGAGCGGCAAGATGGTCGCGCTGATGCGCGAGCCGGGCGATGGATACGCCGTGCGCACGGAGCTCGTCGACGTGCGGGAGGTCATGCTGCACGAGCGGAAGATGCCGGACGAATTCATCAACGAACGGGGCAACGGCGTGACGGAGGCCTTCGTGCGCTGGTGCGAGCCGCTGATCGGAGAACCGCTGCCCCGGCTGATTTCCCTGCGGGGATGAGGAAATTTCATCCTTTTTTTGCGCGGCGAGTTGTGATATACTGATAGTAGTGACAAAGGAACATGCCTGAAAACGGGCAAAAATGACCGCAAAGGGGACTTCCTCATGGAAAAGAAAAACAACAAGGGGCTGGCGGACCGGATTCCGGCCAAGGTGTGGCTGCTGATCTCGTTCCTCGCCGCCATGCTGCTGTGGTGGGTGCTTTCCATCATCCCGGCAACGTCGCGCGCTTTCCCGAACGTCTTCAAGGTGCTGGGCAGCATCAAGACAATGATCGACCGGAACGTGCTGTTTAAGGACCTGAGCTCGAGCCTGATCTCGGTCTGCTCGGGCTACGTGCTCGGCTTCGTGATCGCGCTGCCGGTCGCCATCCTGATGGCGTGGTACAAGCCGGTGCGCTACATCATCGAGCCCTGGATCCAGTTCATCCGCAACATTCCGCCTCTGGCTTACGTGCCGCTGATCGTCATCGCGGCGGGCGTCGGCCGCAAGCCGCAGATCATCGTCATCACGATCGCCTGCTTCCTGATCATGTGTGTGACGATCTATCAGGGCGTCATCAACGTCGATGAAACGCTGATCAAGGCGGCGCGCGTGCTGGGCGCGACGGACAAGGACATCTTCGTGCGCGTCATCGCACCGGCGACGCTGCCCTTCATCCTCACGGCCATCCGCCTGGGCGCCTCCGTCGCGCTGACGACGCTGATCGCCGCGGAATCCACCGGCGCGAACGCCGGACTGGGCATGCGCATCCGCAGCCTGAACAACAGCTTCGAATCCGCGCCGATGCTGCTGTACATCATCATCATCGGCATCCTGGGCATCACCATTGAAAAGCTGATCAAGACCGCTGAAAGGAGGCTCACGTCGTGGCAGGAGAAGAGAGAAATCTGACGGCCTCGGACAAGGTCAGGGTGCGCATTGACAACGTGCGCAAGGTATTCAACACGAGGAACGGCGAGATGGTCGCCCTCAACGGCGTCAGCCTCGACATTCACGACAACGAGTTCATCTGCGTCGTCGGCCCCTCCGGCTGCGGCAAGAGCACGCTGCTCAACATCATCGCCGGATTGAGCGAGCCGACCTCTGGCAAGGTCTACTGCGACGGCAAGGAGGTCACCGGCACCGGCACGGAGCGCGGCGTCGTCTTCCAGCAGTACGCGCTGTTCCCCTGGCTGACGGTCAAGAAGAACGTCATGTTCGCGCTGGAGATGCGCGGCGTCAAGGGCAAGGCGGCCGAGGAAGAGGCGATGAAGTACCTCGAAATGGTCGACCTGGCGAAATTCGCCGACCATTACCCCAAGGAGCTCTCCGGCGGCATGAAGCAGCGCGTCGCCATCGCCCGCGCCTACGCGGCGGAGCCCGAGGTGCTGCTGATGGACGAGCCGTTCGGCGCGCTGGACGCGCAGACGCGCACACAGCTGCAGACCGAGCTGCTGGAGACCTGGGAGAAGAAGCGCAAGACCTGCTTCTTCATCACCCACGACGTCGAGGAGGCGATCATCCTCGCACAGCGCGTCATCATCATGAGCGCGCGGCCGGGCCGCATCAAGGACATCGTGGACATCGACATCCCGTATCCGCGTACGCAGGAGACGAAGATGACGCCGCACTTCATGGAGCTCAAGAACCACATCTGGAGCCAGGTCTACCAGGAGTATCTCGAGGTGCGCAAGTAAATGGATTTGAGCGGAGCTTCCGCTTGAAGGATATCGACCAAACCAAACAGATGGAGGGAATCAACAATGAAAAAGCTGCTTTCCGTTCTGCTCATGCTGGCGATGCTGAGCATCGCGTGCCTCGCGCTCGCCGAGGCCGAGCCGGTCACCCTGAACGTCGCCTACATGCCCAACTACGGCAGCCTCTGGGCGATTGAGACCGCCATTCAGAAGGGCTACCTCGCCGAGGAGAACATCACCGTGAACCTCGTCGAGTTCGCCGACGGCCCGACCATCATCGCCGCGATGGAGAGCGGCTCCATCGACGTGGGCTACATCGGCCAGGGTGCGCACAAGCTGTGCATCAACGGCCGCGCGACCATCTTCGCGCTCAGCCACGTCTCCAACGGCGACGCGCTCATCGGCGGCGCGGGCATCACCAGCGTCGAGGAGCTCAAGGGCAAGAAGGTTGCCTACTCCTCCGGCTCCTCCTCTGAGGACATCCTGATCAACTCGCTGACCAAGTACGGCATGACGATGGACGACATCAACGCGTTTGACATGGACGCCTCCGCGATCGTGACCGCGATGCTCTCCGGCGGCGTGGACGCCTGCGCGACCTGGAGCCCGAACAGCCTCAAGATCCTTGAGGAGATGCCGGACGCGACCAAGCTGACTGACAACATGACCTTCGCCGACCAGACCGTCTCCCTGGCGAGCTGGATCTGCATGCCCAAGTACGCCGAGGAGAACCGCGACATCCTCGTCCGCTTCACCCGCGCGCTCTTCAAGGGCATGGACTACGCGGCTGACGAGCACTACGACGAGGTCAGCACCTGGGTCAGCGCCCAGACCGCGACCGACTACGACAGCGTCTACAACCAGCGCGGCGACGCCGAGTGGCTGACCGGCAAGGAGGTTGCCGAGGGCGCGGCGGACGGCACCGTCGAGGGCTACTACCTGCTCCAGCGCGACACCTTCGTGGCCAACGGCGCCGTGGAGAAGGATCCCGTTCCGGCGGTTGGCGACTATGTGATGCTGGACGTCATGATCGAGGCGGGCAAGTAATCAAAGCGAAAAGGATTCAGGGCCGTCTGCTTCAGGCGGCCTGATCCTTATGTTCGGGGAGGAGGAACGCCGGGATGCTGTTTGTGCTCATCGGCGCGATGCTCATCGCATCCATCTGCGTGCTGCTGCTGCGCAAGAGCACGGAGTCGCTCTACCTGCTGGGCATGTGCTGCAGCCTGATGATCTTCCTCTCCGGCATTCTCATTTTCATCGCGAAAAAGGGCGGCTATTCGCAGGACATTCTGCGGTTTCTCTACTTCTCGCCAGGGCTCAAGACGCGGGTGCAGTACCTCTACCTGACGCTGGGGCAGATCGGCTACATGATCGCCATCGGGCGGTTCCTCTACCCGCTGTTCCTGATGGAGATGGCGCTGCAGTACTCGATGATCCCCGCGCTGCGCAAGTGGCCTGCCGTCAAGAGGCTGGCGGCTGTGCTGCCCATGGCAAGCCTGGTCCTCTACCTGCCGCCGCTGTACCGGCGCCTGGTCACGGCGTGGCCGGGAATCCAGCCTGTGATTGTCCAAGCGGCGTACATCTGGGTGCTCGCCTATGTGGCCATTGCGCTGATTCTGCTGCTCAACGAGCTGCTGAGCATTACGATCGCGTTTTGCAGGAGGCAGTTCGCCTGCATCTTCGTCTGCATGGCGGCGCTGAGCGGCATCTACCTGCTCTACTGCGGGCAGGATCCCTCGCAGGTCTACCACTTTTACAGCTACGACTACATCTTCAGCAAGGGCCTGGGTTACCTGCAGTACGCGCCGACGATGGCGGGCTACGTGACGCTGGTGATCGTCAACGTGATCTGCGGGGTGCTGGGCATCGCGAGCCTGCTGCGCTACACGCAGGACAACCTGATGACCGACCGGGAAGAGACCGTGCTCCGGCGCAAATTCGACATCGCGCGCACGGGCGCCTCGGTCTTCGTGCACTCGATCAAGAATCAGCTGCTGGCCAACCGGGTGCTCGAAAAGCACATCTACCAGGAGCTGGGCAGGGAGACGCCCGACCTTGCGCGCATCCGCGCCTGCGTCGACCAGCTGCACGGCAACAACGAGCTGCTGCTCGAGCGCAGCGAGGAGCTCTACCGGACGGTCAAAAGCAAGTCCGTGCGGCTGACGCCGGTGGGGCTGGGCGAGGTTGCGCAGGTGGCGCTTGACCGCTTTGCGCGCAAATACCCGGAGGCGAAATGCCGCGTGCAGATCGACTGCGGCAAGACGGTCATGGCTGACCTGAACTACCTGGGCGAGGCGATTTACAACCTGATGACCAACGCCTGGGAGGCGCAGGTCGAGGCGGGGCGGGCGGACCGGCCCATCCGCCTGATCAGCCGGCAGGAGCGGCTCTACACCGTGCTGGAGGTGCGCGACGAGGGCACGGGCATCAGCCAAAGCCGGCAGAAGAAAATCTTCGAGCCCTTCTACTCCTCCAAGAACAGCAACCACAGCTGGGGCATGGGGCTGTACCACGCGAGGATGATCATCAAGGCGCACCTGGGCATGCTGCGCGTGGAGAGCCGGCCGGGCGAGGGCACGGCGTTCTTCATCATGCTGCCCCGGTGCGACACGCAAAGGACGGTGAACGGCGGTTGATTCGGATCCTGATAGCGGACGACTTCCCGCTGCTGCGCGAGGACATTCGGGAGACGATCGAGAAGCAGGAGGACATGAAGGTCGTCGGCGAGGCGTCGACCGGGCAGGAGCTGGAGCACCTGGCGAAGACCACGCCCTGCGACCTGCTGCTGGTGGACATCGAGATGGAGACGACGACGGCCGGCATACATGCGGCGGAGAACATCCTGGCGGAGAACCCGGAGGCAAAGGTCGTCTTCCTGACGGCGCACGAGACGGAGAACATGATTCTCATGTCGATGGCGGCGGGGGCGGTCGACTACATCGTCAAGGGATGCCCGGAAGAGGAGCTGCTGCGGCACATCCGAGCGGCCTACGCGGGAGAGCCGCTGCTCGATGCGCGCGTGCAGCACACGGTGCTCAAGGAATACTCGCGGCTGCGGCGCTCTGAGCGGAGCCTGCTGTTCTTCATCAACAACGTCTCCCAGCTCACGCCGGCAGAGCGCGCGCTGGTGCGCTGCCTGCTGGACGGCTACAAGGTGCGCGAGATCGCGGAGATCCGCTGCGTGGAGGTTGTGACGGTCAAGACGCAGATCAAGGGCCTGCTGCGCAAGTTCGGCTGCTCGCGCACGAAGGAGATCGTCGAGATGATTCACGGCCTGGGCGTGGAGCACCTGTTCTGACGCGGAACGAACTGCTGACAGAAGGAAACCACGGAAAACGAGGAGGAACCCAACATGGACACGAGATATTTTCAGATTTCCCAGGAGGAGCTTGGCAGGGGGGCGAAGATCCCGCTGGTGAAACTCGGGGATTCCGGCGAGGTCTTCTACGAGATGGCGCTGGAGATGATCGCGGAGATCGAGAAGAACAACGCGGCGGGGCGGCGGACGGTCTTCATCTGCCCGGTCGGCCCGGTAGGACAGTACCCGATCTTCGTGCGGCTGGTGAACGAGCGGCGTATTAGCCTTAAAGCCTGCTGGTTCATCAACATGGACGAATACCTCACGGACGAGGAGGAATGGATCGACGAGAGCAGCCCGCTCTCCTTCCACGGCTTCATGAAGCGGACGGTCTACACGAAGATTGATCCCGAGCTGCTGATGCCCGAGGCGCAGCGCGTCTTCCCCGACCCGCACGACACCGGCGCCATCGCGCGGCTGATTGAGCAGCTGGGCGGCGTGGACATCGCCTTCGGCGGCATCGGCATCAACGGCCATCTGGCCTTCAACGAGGCGCAGGACGAGCTGACGCCGGAGGAATTCGCGGCGCTGCACACCCGCGTGCTCAAAATCAGCCGGGAGACCCGCGTGGCCAACGCGATCGGCGACCTGAACGGCGCGATCGACGCGATGCCCAAAAAGTGCGTGACGATCGGCATGGCGGAGATCCTCTCGGCGAGGAAGCTGAGGCTGGGCGTCTTCCGCGACTGGCACCGCGCCGTCGTGCGGCAGGCGGCCTACGGCGAGGTCAGCGCGCACTTCCCGGTGACGCTCGCGCAGCGGCACCCGGACGCGAGAATCTACGTCAACGCGAACGCGGCGAAGCAGCCCTTCTGAGCGGAACGCGGACAGGGGGAAAAACGATGGACAGGCTGTTGATTCGAGGCGGAGCGGTCTACCGGGAACGCCGGTTTGAGACGGCGGACGTGCTTTGCGAGGACGGAAAAATCGCCGCGATGGGCGAAAACCTGCAGGCGCAGGGCGCGCAGGTGATCGACGCGGCGGGGAAGAAGGTCGTGCCGGGCTTCATCGACGCGCACACGCACGGCGCGGCGGGCGTCGATGTCAACGCGGCGGACGAGGAGGGACTGCGGAAAATCGCGGCCTTCTTTGCGACGCAGGGCACGACGGCCTTTAACGCCAGCATCCTGACGGACACGGAGGAGACGACGCGGCGCTGCCTGCGCGCGGTACAGACGGTCATGGGCGACCGGGGACGCGGCGCGCAGCTGCTGGGCGCGCACCTGGAGGGCCCGTTCCTGGCGAAGGAATACAAGGGCGCGATGCCGGAGCACCTGCTGCGCACGGGCGACGCGGCGCTGCTGCGGCGCTGGCAGGCGGAATTCCCGGGCGTGATCGCCTACATCACGGTCTCGCCCGAGGTACCGGGCGTGATTGAGATGATCGCGCAGATCGCGGACGACATACCTGTGGCCATCGGCCACAGCGGCGCGGACTACGCAACGGCGATGCGCGCGATTGAAAGCGGCGCGCGCTGCATCACGCACACCTTCAACGCGATGCGCCTGTTCCACCAGCACGAGCCCGCGATCATGGGCGCGGCGCTGGAGAGCGACTGCTACTGCGAGGCGATCTGCGACGGGCGTCACCTGCATCCCGGAACGGTGCGGATGCTGCTCAAGTGCAAGGGCGACGAGCGGGTGATGGCCGTGACGGACAGCATCATGGCGGCGGGATTGCCGGACGGCGCCTACAAGCTGGGCGTCAACGACGTGGTCGTCGTAGACGGGGACGCGAAGCTCGCGGACACGGGCGTTCGCGCGGGCAGCACGCTGACGACCGGACAGGCGCTCAGGAACCTCGTGCGCTTCACAGGACGGCCGGCGGAGGACATGCTGCCGCTGCTGACCCAAAACCCGGCGAGGGCGCTGCGCATCGACGAGCGCAAGGGCACGCTGGAAATTGGCAAGGACGCGGACATCGTGCTGCTTGACGATGCGCTGCGCGTATGCGCGACCATCGCGGGCGGCGCGGTCGTATACAGGGCGTAAAGGCGGAAGCGCCTTTGACGCGGACAAGAACCACAGAACGGAGGACTACGATATGCTGGTACCGATGAGAGCGATTCTGGAGGCGGCGGACAAATACCGCTACGGGCAGGCGGCGTTCAACATGAACAGCGTCGGCCAGATCGAGGCGGCTGTGCGCATTCACGAGCTGCTGCGCTCCGGCGCGATTCTGCAGGGCGCGGAGGCGAGCAACGCCTTTATGGGCGGCGAGCTCGACTTCATGCACGGCACGGCCCCGGCCAAGCGCGAGGGCGCGAGGAACATCGGCGACGCCGTGAAGAAATACGGCGCGGACAGCCCTGTGCCCATCGCGCTGCACCTGGATCACGGCAAGAGCCTGGAGACGATCAAGGCCTGCATCGACGGCGGCTACACCTCCGTGATGATCGACGGCAGCAGCCTGCCCTATGAGGAGAACGTCGAGCTGACGCGCGAGGCCGTCAAGCTGGCGCACCCCTATGGCGTGACCGTCGAGGGCGAGCTGGGCGTGCTGGCGGGCGTGGAGGACCACGTCTTCAGCGCGACCTCGACCTACACGAACCCGCTGCAGGCGGTCGACTTCTTCAAGAAGACGAAATGCGACGCGCTGGCGATCAGCTACGGCACCTGTCACGGCGCGAACAAGGGCAAGGACACGAGGATCCGCCGCGAGATCGCCATCGCGACGAAGGAATGCATGATGCATGAGGGGATCGACGGGTTCCTGGTCAGCCACGGCAGCTCGACCGTGCCGCAGGAATACGTGCAGCAGATCAACGCGATGGGCGGGCAGCTCGAAAACGCCTACGGCATCGATGTGGCGCAGCTGGTCGACGTGGCGAAGGCGGGCATCAACAAGATCAACGTCGACACGGACATCCGCCTCGCCTGCACGCGCAACATCATGGAGCTGTTCCGCGACCATCCACAGCTCAGGGAGAGCGCGAGCATCGGACAGCTCTACCGCGACATGACGGCGAAGCCGAAGAACTTTGACCCGCGCAACTACGTCGGCAGCATCATGGAGATGATCATGCACGGCGGGCCGAAGGACGCGGACCTTGAGCGGATCGACCAGTGCATGAAGGACGGCGTCATCGAATCCATCGCGCCGCTGCTGGTGCAGTTTGGCAGCTACCGCAAGAGCCACCTGATCGAGGCCGTGACCTGCGAGCAGATGGCCGAGCGCTACAGGAAAGCGGGGATCTGAGCATGAAGCACATCTTTCTGAACCTCAAGCGGTTCGACATTTCTCCCGAGCACGGCGGCGTGAACCGGCTCGCGCCGATGAAGGACTGGGGACGCGTCATCGTCGAGCGGACGCAGGACGCGCTGGGCGCGTATCCGGAGGCGGAATTCGTCATGTACATGCCGGAGGCGCACCTGCTTGGCGCGGCGGCGGCAAGAAAGCCGGGCAGCGCCGTCAGGCTGGGCAGCCAGGGCGTCTACCGCGCGGACACTGCGAAGGGCGGCAATTTCGGCGCGTTTACGACGAACCGCACCGGCAACGCGATCGCGGAGATGGGCTGCGAGAGCACGCTCATCGGCCACTGCGAGGAGCGGAATGACAAGATGGGCATTCTCGCGGAGGCGGGCGTCGATCCCGTCGTCGCGGCAGGGGCCGTCAACCGCATTCTGAACGCCGAGATCAAGGCGGCGCAGGCGGCGGGACTGACCGTGCTCTACTGCGTCGGCGAGAAGAGTGAGGAGCAGGCGATGTGGCAGGACGTGCTCGGCGCGCAGCTTGACATCGGCCTGGCGGGCGTCGACAGGAGCAGGGTGGTCATCGCCTACGAGCCGATCTGGTCCATCGGGCCGGGGAAGACGCCGGCGGACAAGCCCTACATCGAGAAGATCGCGCGGTTTGTCAAGGAGCGCACCGGCGGAATGGACGTCGTCTACGGCGGCGGACTCAAGACGGACAACGCGCAGATGCTGGCGTCGATTGAGGAGATCGACGGCGGGCTGATCGCGCTGACGCGGTTCAAGGGCGAGATCGGGTTCTACCCGGAGGAGTATCTGGAGATTATCAGGACGTATTTGGGAAAGTAAATGACTGTCTCAAAATCGCAGGAAGCACAGTCTTTGGGCAGAGAATCAAGCACCGAACATAAGCCCCGGGTGCAGGGCCGTGAGGCCTTGCTCGTTTCAAGGGGGTTAGGGAGGTGCAGGAGGGTCTAAGGGGGGAAATCGAAAGCCCCCCTGATCCTCCTGCCCTGGGGTTTGGGGAGTGGAGCTCCCCAAGCGTTTCCCGCCGGAGGCAGTAAGGATATTTGTATTTTCCTGAATCAATTCACTGACACAGCGAACGGAGCAAAAGGAGCACATTATGAAGCTTGATTTTGAATACGGCAATGGCTTGATGAGTGCCAACCTGCCGGACAGCACCGACATCTTTATCCCCGGCGAGACGGTGCCCGATCCCGAATGCTTGCCGCAGGACTGGGACAGCCTCTACGCGGCGACCCTCGAGAGCATCCGCCATCCGATCGGCATGGAGCCGCTTTGTGAGCTGGCGCACAAGGGGAGCACGGTCGTCATCGTCATCCCGGACATCGTCAAGGGCGGCAACCAGCCGACGAGCCACCGCAAGGTCGCCATCCGGGCGTGCCTTGACGAGCTGTACAGCGCGGGCGTTCAGAAGAAGGACGTGCTGCTGCTTTTCTCCAACGGCCTGCATCCGCGCGCGACCGTGCAGGAGATGAAGACGATTCTGGGCGAGGAGCTGTTCAGCGAGTTCTACTACACCGGCCAGATCACCAGCCACGACAGCGAGGACTACGAGCACCTGGTGGACATCGGCTACACTGACCAGGGCGACCACGTCATCATGAACAAATACGTCTATGACGCGGACGTCGCCGTGCTCATCGGCCACACGCAGGGCAACCCCTACGGCGGCTACTCCGGCGGCTACAAGCACTGCGCGACGGGCATCAGCCACTGGCGCAGCATCAGCGCGCACCACGTGCCGCAGGTCATGCACAGGCCGGACTTCGTGCCCGTTTCCACCAACAGCCTGATGCGCGACAAGTTTGACCGCCAGGGCATGCTGATGGAAGAGAAGATGGGCAAGAAGTTCTTCTGCTGCGACGCTGTGCTCGACACCAAGAGCCGGCAGATCGAGATCAACAGCGGCTGGGCGAAGGAGATGCAGCCCGTCAGCTGGAAGACGGCGGACAAGCGCACCTACGTCCACTGGGCGGAGAAGAAATACGACGTCGTCGTCTTCGGCATGCCGACGAACTTCCACTACGGCAACGGCATGGGCACCAACCCGATCCAGATGATGCAGGCGCTCTCCGCGCAGGTCATAAGGCACAAGCGCGTGCTCTCCGATCACTGCGTGTTCATCGTGCCCAGCATCTGCGACGGCTGGTTCCACGAGGAGCGCTGGCCGTACCTGCGCGAGCTCTACGACATGTTCCAGCACGACTACATGCAGACAAGGAGGAATACATCCGCAAGTACCGGTTTGCCAACGCATTCCACCCGTTCCACGGCTTCTCGATGATGTCGTGCGGCCACCTCGCCGAGATGCACACGAGCGCGATCTACATCGTCGGCGCGCGCGAGCCGGGCATCGCCCGCGGCATGGGCCTCAAGACGCGCGCGACGGTCGAGGAAGCGCTCGAGGACGCCAAGCGCAAGATCGTCGGGCCGAACCCGAACATCCTCGCGCTGCCGAGGACCTTCACGACCGCGGCCGTTCACCTTTGCATGAAGGATCCGGCGCAGAACAGCCACTATCGCGACGACGCGCCGGCGCATCCCTGCGGGTGCTGAGCGCAAAGCGCAGGATGATCAGGGCAGGAGGAACAGACGATGATATTGATTTGCCTGATTGTATGTATGCTCAGCACGATGGTGGGCGCAATCAGCGGCATCGGCGGGGGCGTGATCATCAAGCCCATGCTCGATATGACGCTGCCGCTGGGGATGCCGACCATCAGCCTGATCTCCTCGCTCGCCGTGCTGTCGATGTCGTTGTTCAGCGTGGGGAAAAACTTCCTCAACACGCAGCGGCAGGCGCTTGACCTGAGGGTCGCCGTGCCGCTGGCCATCGGCTCGACGGCGGGCGGCGTGACTGGAAAGGCGTGCTTCAACGCCGTCTCCGCGATCCTGGCCGCCGACAAGGCCGTCAAGGCCGCGCAGAATATCCTGCTCCTGCTGCTGATGGCCGCGGTGCTCATCTCCGCGCTGCGCAAGGGAGAAAAGGCGCAGACAAAGCGCCGCGCCCCCGCGGCGGGGCTTATCGTCGGCTTCATCCTCGGAATGCTGGCCGCGTTCCTGGGCATTGGCGGCGGACCGCTGAACATGCTCGCGTTGACTGGCTTCTACGGAATGCTGCACAAGGAGGCTGCGCTGTACTCGCTGTTCGTCATCATCTTCTCGCAGACGGCGGGTATCCTCACGGCGCTCGTCAGCGGCAGCGTGTTGCCGCAGGGGACGCTCATCCTCACGGCGTGTGCTGCGGGCATCCTCGGAGGCATCGTCGGGCGCAGATTTGCGGGACGCATGAGCAACAATGCGGTACGCACGCTGTACAACTGCGCGCTGGTGTTCATCATCGCGGTATGCGCGCTGAACGTTATTTCCATTTTCAGGTAGAGAAAAAGCGAAATATGGACGGGCCGCGCATCGGAGAGGATGCGCGGCCTGTTGATGTGTGCGGGCTTTTCCGGTGAAAGCAGCGTCATGCGGGGGAAATCAGGCGCGGGTCGAGCGTACCGATGACCTTGCCGCAGGGGCGAATGCCCTCCGTCATGGGGATGGGGGCATAGGCGGGGTTGAGCGAGAGGAGCTCGCCGCGGCCGCAGAGCTTGACATAGCCCATGCCGTCCATGACGAAGACGCCAACCTCGCCCGGCTCCGGCAGAGCGTCGGAGACGATCAGAATATCGCCGTCATGATAGGCGGGCTCCATGCTGTCGCCGGAGACGGGGACGCCGAAGCTCGCGCCGCGCGGGAGCGAACCGCGGCGGACGGACACATCGCGGAAGGCATCCGGCCCGAGATAGACGCCCAGACCCGCCGCAGCGGGCTGCTCCGAGATGCGGAAGGAAATCCTCTCCGGCGCGCGGGAAGCGGCGGAGCGCAAACGGGCAAGCTCCTCCTCAGCGACCAGGCGAACCACGCGCTGACCGTGCGCATCGAGCGAGCGGAACCGCTCAAGCCCCTCGTATTCCGCCTTTGTGACGGAACGAACGGGGGCATTTTGGATTTCGGGAGAATTGGAGGGGAGGGAGAGCAGTGCATCGGCGGACACATGCAGCAGCTGCGCCAGGCGGCGCAGGCGGGAGAGATCAGGCTGGCGCTTGCCGGTTTCATAGCCGCAATAGGTGCTG
>SFFC01000049.1 GCA_004556985.1 Clostridiales bacterium
GGCCGTTCCTGACCGCCTTCTGCATACATGACGAAGGCAGAATTTCTTTTATTGCCATGTAACGAATTCCAAGTTCTGGAAAGGCGGAACAGAAGAGGAGAAAAACAAGAAATACAAGAAAAAACAGAGCGTCTTTCGCGCTCTGGAAGAAGATGGCAGGGGCTATGGATTGAAGTCGAACACGGCGGGATGGGAGAAGGAAATGCGCGCGTGCGTTACGGGATGGACAAAGGAGAGGGAGATGGCGCTGAGTTGATGATGCGAAAGGGACAGCGAGCGGCTCAGAAGGGCGCTGTCTCTTGATGCATAGCGCGTATCGCCCAGCAGCGGACAGCCGATATGCGCCGCATGGACGCGGAGCTGATGCGTACGCCCTGTCAAGGGGCGAAACGAGACGCGTCATAACGCGTGACGGCGCGCTGGCCATCGGGGCGGACGACGCGCGTGAAGCTGTCCGGCGTCAGGCGGGCGATGGGCGCGTCGATCTCGCCGGAGCGCGGCGCGGGCACCCCACAGACCCAGGCCTGATACCCCTTTTCAAACATGCCCGCCTGCATCTGGCGCTGAAGATGCGCCTGGACGAAGGGCAGCTTGGCGAAGAGGACGATGCCGGTGGTCTCCGCATCCAGACGGTGGACGGGATGCGCGGGGCGGCCCAGGTATGCGCAGACGCGCCCTTCGAGCGTGTCGCTGCCGCCGGGTGCGGAGGGCGAGGGATGGCACTGCAGCGGCGCGGGCTTGAAGACAGCGAGCAGCACCTCGTCCTCAAAGACCACCTCGAGCGGGTGCGCCTGCGGCGAGGGGGAGGCGGGCGCATAGTTCGTCAGCTCCACGCGCACGCACATCCCCTCGCGAACGGGCTGGTTGCTGAAAAAAGGCGCCGCATTGACCGACACGGCGCCCCTCTGCTTGGCTGCACGGATCTCGCGCCCGGAGAGGCCCATCGGCCCGCGCAGAAGCTGCTGGAGCGTCAGACCGTCCTCCGGGGCGGAGACGACATGCTCAAGGCGCATCAGAGCACCTTGCTCAGGAAGTCCTGCGTGCGCGGATTCTGTGGATGATCGAACAGATCCCGCGGCGCGCCCTGCTCGCAGATGATGCCGCCGTCCATAAAGAGCACGCGGTTGCAGACCTCGCGCGCGAAGCCCATCTCATGGGTCACGATCACGCAGGTCATCTTGTTGCGCGCCAGATTCTTGATGACTTCGAGCACCTCGCCGACCATCTCCGGATCCAGCGCGGAGGTCGGCTCATCAAAGAGCATGACCTCCGGCTCCATCGCGAGCGCGCGGATGATCGCCAGGCGCTGCTTCTGGCCACCGGAGAGGCGGGTCGGCTTGCTGTCACGCTTGTCGGAGAGGCCGACGCGCTCAAGGAGCGCCTCCGCCTGAGAGATGGCCTCGTCCTTGCTCTTTTTACCCAGCAGGACGGGGGCGAGGGTGATGTTGTCGATGACGGACATGTGCGGGAAGATGTTGAAATGCTGGAAGACCATGCCCATCTTCTGGCGGTGTTGGTCGATGTTGACGGACTTGTCCGCAATATCGACGCCGTCAAACCAGATATGGCCGGAGGTCGGTTCCTCGAGCCGGTTGAGGCAGCGCAGGAAGGTCGACTTGCCTGAGCCGGACGGGCCGATCAGCGAGACGACCTCGCCCTTGTGGATGGTCTCCGTGATGCCGGCGAGCACCTTGAGCGGGCCGAAGTCCTTGTGCAGATCCTCGACGCGGATGAGCTCGGGGGCGGTCTTGTAATCAAACTGCTCAGTCATCGGCCTTGAGCCTCCTTTCCAGCACGGCGATGAGCTTGCTCATCGTGAAGGTGACGACGAAGTAGATGATGCCGATGATGATCAGCGGCTCCAGAACGAGGTAGGTCTTGCCGGAGATTGTCTGATACTGCGTCATCAGGTCGCCGACGTAGAAGGTCGAGGCCAGCGACGTTTCCTTTGTGATGGCGACGAACTCGTTGCACATCGCGGGCAGGACGTTCTTGAAGGCCTGCGGCAGGATGATACGGATCATGGTCTGGCTTGCGGAGAGGCCGAGCGAGCGAGCCGCCTCGGTCTGGCCGCGGTCGATCGACTGAATGCCTGAACGGAAGACCTCGGACATATACGCGCCGGAGTTGATGATCAGCGCGACGGCGATGCAGGTGAACTTGGAGAGCTTGAGTCCGGGCAGCAGGTCCGGCAGCAGAAAATAGAAGAAATAGAGCTGGAGCAGCAGCGGCGTGTCGCGGATGACCTCGGTGTAGACCGTGGAGATCAGGTTGAGGATCCGGGACTTGGACAGGCGCATGATCGCGACCAGCGCGCCGATGACACAGCCGACGGCGACGGCGACCAGTGCCAGCAGCAGGGTCGTGCCCAGGCCGTTGACAAAGCTCATGCCGTATTTCACCAGCAGCTTTTCGATGTTGGCGAGCAAGGAAAATCCCTCCTTTATTTATTCTGTAAATCCTTTTGACAGGCTCCGGTCTCGGTCGCCCGGCGACGGGATTTACAGCATTTTGTCGGTGATGAAAGCGGCATCATGCCGGTTTACAGGGTTTCAACGCGCGCCATGGCCTCAAAGACCATGTCCCGCGTAATCGGATAGGGGATATGCGCCATGTCGGGACCTGTGGTGGCTTCCGTGAGCGCAGCTTCCAGCGCGGCGCGGTCAAGCGGCACGCGCATCTGCGCGAGCGTGACCGGCGTGCCGAGGCTGACGAGGAAGCGGCGCAGCTCCCGCGCGCGCTCAATCTGCCCGTCCAGGACGAGCTGCACGAGCGCGCCATAGGCGACGAGATCGCCGTGCAGGAATTCCCGCTCCACATGGGGGAAGAGCTGCAGGCCATAGCAGACGGCATGTGCGAGTGCGCAGTTGTAATTGTCATTCGCCATCAGCGAGACCAGACCGGCCGAGACGATCACGCTGCGCGCGCAGAGCTCCATCGCAGGCCCGGCCTCATGGCGCTCGACCTCGTCAAGCGCGGCGCGCCCGAAGCGGAGGATCGGCTCATAGCAGGTCGGGGAAAGGCTCACGCCGATCATCGACATGTGGTCGATGGAGACGCCGGGCTCGTCGCCTCTGGCGCAGAAGGTCGATTCGAGGTGCTTGGCCAGCGTATCGCCCAGCGCGGCCCGGAAGTACGGCGCGGGAGCGTTGGCGGCGAGCTCGAGATCAACCATCGTCAGCGCGGGCGGCGCGTCATAGAAGAGGAAGCGGTCGAACGGGCCATCCTCCCGGTAGACGACGGAGAGCGCCGTGATCGGCGCGCAGTTGGAGACGAGCGTGGGCAGGCTCACGAGCGGAAGGCCCAGCTGATGGGCGACACCCTTCGCCGTGTCGATCGCCTTGCCGCCGCCCATGCCGACGAGAAAGTCGGGGCGCAGCGGGGAGATTTGATCGCGCAGGCGGTCCATGGCCTGCTGCGTGCAGGCGCCACCGAATGGAAACGCGCCCAGCAGCGCCGGACTGTCCGTTTCAAGAGCTGCGCGCAGGGAGGGCAGCCCCTTCTCCATCGCCGTTTCGCCGCCGATGACAGCGAAGCGGCTGCCCAGCGGCGCGCAAAGAGCGGGAAAGCGCGCATAGACGCCGCGCCCAAAGATGAAGCGCGGCAGCGTGACGAGATCGGTCAGATACATGAGTTACACCAGCTTCGGCACCCTGGAGAGGCGCTCGATCGATTCATTCAGGGTCTCTTCGCTGCGCGCGAAGTGCAGGCGGATCAGGTGGTTGACCGGCTCACGGAAGAAGCTCGAGCCCGGCACAGCGGCGACGCCGACCGTGCGGATCATCCACTCGCAGAACTCCATGTCGCTCTTGCCGCAGAAGCGCATGCCGGGCTTCTGGAAGTCGCTGATGTCGACCATCACGAAGTAGGAGCCCTGCGGCACGGTATGCTGAAGGCCGATGCGGTCGAGGCCGTCGAGGAAGAGGCTGCGCTTTTTCGTGTACAGTGCGGTCAGCTCGTCATAATAGCTCTGCGGGAAGTTGAGGCCGACGACGGCAGCCTCCTGCAGAGGCGCCGCGGCGCCGACGGTCAGGAAATCGTGCACCTTTTTCGCGGCCTCGATGACGTTGGCCGGGCCGATCAGGTAGCCCAGACGCCAGCCCGTGATGGAATAGGTCTTGGAGAGGGAGGAGCAGCAGATGACGCGGTCGGCGATCTCCGGCAGCGCGCCGGCATAGGTATGATGATACGGCGCGAAGACGATGTGCTCGTAGACCTCATCGGTGATCATGTAGGCGTCGTAACGGTTGCACAGGCCGCCGATGAAGAGCAGCTCTTCTTTGGTAAAGACCTTGCCGCAGGGGTTCGAAGGGTTGCAGACGATGATCGCCTTGGGATGCTGGCGGAAGGCGTCCTCCAGCACGTCGCGGTCAAAGTCGAACGTCGGCGGGACGAGCGGCACGAAGATCGGGTCCGCGCCGGAGAGAATCGCGTCCGCGCCATAATTCTCGTAGAAGGGGGAGAAGACGATGACCTTGTCGCCGGGATTGCAGACGGTCATCATCGCGCTCATCATCGCCTCGGTGCCGCCACAGGTGACGAGCACCTCGGTATTCGGGTTGATGGCGCGGCCATAGGCGCGGCCCTGCTTGCGGGCGAGGGCTTCGCGGAAATTCTCCGCGCCGAAGGTTACGGAATACTGGTGCGGACCCTCATCGGCCACCTCGCGCAGGCGGTCGGTGATCGCCTTGGGCGGGGGAAAGTCCGGGAAACCCTGGGAGAGATTGATTGCGCCGACCTCGTCGCTGATGCGGGTCATGCGGCGGATGACGGAATCGGTAAACGTCTGAACACGATGGCTCAGCTCGGGCATAATTATTCACGCCTTTCCACAGTGAAAGTGAAACATCAGACATGCTCCAAAAAGCAATGCTCATATTCTATCACAACTAAGGAAGCAACACAACCAAAAAAAGCACTTTCTTTCAAAAAACCATCAATTTCTGAATACCTGACGAAAAATAAAGCATTTTTATGCAGAATATTCACTTGACATATACGCCGGCACGTCGTAAAATAGCACTATCATTTTTGCGGCGCCTGCTGCGCCGCGGATGGAATTTCAGGAGGGAAATGATCATGAAGAAAATTCTTGCGCTTGTGCTCGCCGTGATGCTCGTGATGACCTGCTCGCTGGCGCTGGCCGACCGTCTGGACGATATCCTCGCTGCCGGAAAGCTCGTCGTCGCGACCAGCCCGGACTGGCCGCCGTATGAATATATCGACGACAATGGCGACATCGTCGGCACCGATATCCTGATGGTGCAGTGGATGGCCGAGCAGTTGGGCGTTGAACTCGAGATTCAGCCGATGGCGTTTGACGCCTGCCTCGCGGCGGTTGGCCAGAAGGACGTCGACCTCGTCGTCGCGGGCCTGACCTACGACGAGGAGCGCACCAATCGCATGGACCTCACCGGCATCTACTGGAACGAGGGCGACCAGGGCCTGCTCGTCAAGAAGGGCGAGAGCGCTGCCTACAATTCTCCCGAGGCCTTTGCCGGCAAGATCGTCGCCGCGCAGAACGGCACCAACCAGCAGATCATGGTCGAGGAGCAGCTCCCCGACGCGACCCTCGAGCTGGTCACCAAGATCCCGGACGGCGTCAACATGGTGAAGACCGGCCGCGTCGACGCGCTGGCTGTGCCGAAGACCGTGTATGACAGTGTGCTGGCGGAGAACGACGACCTGGAGGTCGCTGAGTTTGGCTTCGACTTCGAGGGCGGCAACTACATCGCCAGCGTCAAGGGTGAGGACACCCTGACCGCTAAGATCCAGGAGCTGATCGATCAGATCAACGCCGAGGGCCTCTATCAGCAGTGGGTTGACGAGATCCAGATGGCGAAGTAATCCTTTTAAGGCGGAATAAAGGAATCAAAAAGAGGACGTTTCCTAGATGACGGAAGCGTCCTTTTTTTATGGAAACTCCCCGGCAAGACGATGACCTCGGGCACAGAGTTGCGGGGTTTATAGACCTTTGCCAGTGATGCTGCTGTCAGCGTGCCGGTTTGTTCTGAAAAGGGTTATTGAGCCTTCTTGCTGACGACCAGATTCCAATCTGCATCGTAATGCAGCCCAAGATCCCGGCAGAGGCGTTCATTGAGCTGTTGAAGCGCGTCATGATAGGCGCGATAGGCAGGCGACAGGCGCTTCATGGCGGGGATGAACACGTCGTTGTAGCCGCAGGTTTGCAGCGCACGCAGCATTTGCCGCCTTGCTAGCTCACCCGGAGAATAGCGGATCAGCGGGTTTTCCCGCAGGCGGACGGTACGCAGGGTCTGCGCCTTGAGGCGCGCATAGGTTGCCTCGTCGGGATGAAGCATCGCCTGAAGCTGCGCGTCCATCCGCGCGGCGGAGGCAGGGGCATCCTCGGCCGACAGACCGCACAGATGCATGGAGAGCCTGAAGAGCAAAGGCAGGCGAAGTCCGGGATCATCCCAGAAGGCGAGAATGGTCTGATAGGCCTCCCGCTGTTCTTCGGTCGTGATGCGCAGCTGCAGATAGGGCGCGAAATGCGCGGCGAGGTAGCGCCCGAAAACCCCGGGAAGCTGGGCGCGAATGGCCTGGGCGATCGTCTCAAAATTGAGCGCCTCGTCAAGCGCAGGCGCGTCATGTCGGCGGATAAACGCCTCCAGCGCGTCGAGCTCCTCCTGGCGGAACTGCTGCTCCCGGCGCTTGCGCGAAAGGACGGCGTCCAGCACATCACGACCGCCACCTTTTAAGAGGCAGCGGATGTCACCGACGGAAATGCCGAGCTTGCGGTAGGCCTGAATCTCGTGGAGGATGCGGATATCCTCGTCGGAGTAGTCGCGATAGCCGTTCTGCTCCCGGTCGACGACGGGGAGCAGACCCTGCTCCTCATAATACTTGATCGCGCGGCGCGTACATCCGACGGCCTGCGCGGCTTCGCTGATGCGCATGATGCGGCCTCCTTTTTACTCTGAAAGTCCCTTTGCAAAGCTCCGGTCTCGACCGCAAAGCAGCGGGACTTTCATCACTTGGTCGGAAATGCAACCGGCATCATGCCGGTTTTGATCAGGAAGAGGAAATCGGTCTTCCTGTATGAGCCAGTATAAACCTGTACGCGGCGTACAGGTCAAGAGGCGCAAGCCCAATTACTCGTATTTTTTACCGACGGCGTAGAGCGGAACGAACAAACCGCCGAGCAGCAGGATCAGCAGCACCCAGCGCTCGCTGGCGGCCCAAAAAGCGGGGCAAAGAGCAGGCATCAGCAGCGACAGGGCGGGCAGGAGGAGCAAAGACAGGCAGGCCCAGACGCAGCCGGTCAGAACGATTGACGGCCAGTTGCTGTTGCTCAGACGCACGCCGGGGAGGTTCATGCGCAGGGGCCCGTCGCTGACGGCGCTGAGGCTGTAATCGTCATAGCAGACGGGCAGCCTTTCCCGGGCAAGAAAGCAGAAGTACACGCCGAAAAAAACGCAGAGCAGGAAACAGGTCGTGATGGCTGCCCCGATGTGGCCGCGAATGTACAGCATCAGCATTTCGATGAGGCCCACGGCGCAGCAGAGCAGAAAGCCGCAGCAGCGCAGGCTCTTGTGGCGTAGAAACCGGTTCTGCGCTGCATCCGAGATGGAGAGGACTGCCTTGACGGCCTGGTCGGCGTGAACGGTGTCGCTTTGAATCCGTTCGCCGAGCAAAAGCTCTGTGACGCTGATGCCTAGAAGCTCTGAAAGGGGAATGAGCAGCGTTGTGTCGGGCAGGCTTGTGCCGGTTTCCCATTTGCTGACGGCCTTGTCGGAAAGGAAGAGCCTTTCGGCGAGCTGTTTCTGCGTGAGCCCCTTTTCCTTGCGCAGCATGGCGATGAAGGCGCCGAATTTTTGTTTGTTGATTTCTTGCATATTGTTCACCTCGGCTTCATTGTAGCGCAGCGGGGTAAAAAGCGCAATCGAATGACAGAAGAATGGAAAAAGCGCAGGTAGAGCGGCAGGAGAACGCATAAAAGCGGCGCGCATCCCAAAGGAATACGCGCCGAACGGAAAGAATTATGAACCGGGTGCCGGCTTGTCCGCATCCTTCTTTTTGTGGCCGGGCAGAGCATTGCGGATCTTCGCCATCCGCCTGCGGCGGCGTTCCTTCGCCTCGAGGCGCTCGCCGAGGTCGCGCGCGCCGACGCCGTAGACGAGGTAGAGGATGATGCCGGAGACGACCATGATGAACACGGTCGAGGCGCAGCGTCTGCCGGAGGCGTTGACGTTGTAGCCGTCGCGGCCCTCCTCAGCGCACATGTTCTGAATGACCATGGCGTAGGACTTGCCGTAGCTCGAGTGGAACGTGGCGGACATGTCATACTCGGTGAACAGCGCGTTGAAGTTGAGCGCGAAGACGGCCAGCACGCTGGGCATGATGATGGGCAGCTTGACGCGCACAAAGGTCAGCAGCTTCTTTGCACCCAGGTTGCGCGCGGCATCCTCGAGTTCCTCGTCGATGCCGTAGAACGCGGCCTTGATCATGCGCAAAGCGAACGGTATCTTGACGACCGTATAGGCCATGACGATCAGAAAGCGCACGTTTTCGCGCATGTAGAGGTTGTTGCCCAACACATACCAGACGGACTCGGAGTTGAAAAACGTCCTGTAGGAATAGCAGATCAGGATGGTCGGCAGCAGCCAGGGGAAGAGCAGGCTGTACTCGAGCACGGTCGCGCTCTTCTTGTTGCGATGGCTGAAGATGTAGTTGACCGCGACGACGACGATCACGCAGGCCAGCGCCGCCGCGATCGCGGACATCACGAAGCTCAGCCGGATGCCGCCAACGGTATCGGCGTTGGAGAACAGACCCGAGATCGCGCCTGTGCGCGTCTTGAGCTTGCCGCGGGTCGTCATGAATTCATAATCCTGCGTGCCGAAGAAGTTGATGAGCGTCCAGTTGTGGACATCCAGCGTCTTGGAGCGGATGGCCGGGTAATTCTGGAACGCGAAGAGGACGATCATCACGACCGGAGTCATGTAGATCACGAAGAGCACATAGGCGTAAATGTGCGCCAGCACGTTAGCGATCGGGTTGGTGATCTTCTGCTTGACGAGCTTCGCCTTGGTCTTGCTGACGGAGAGATAATGCCCCTTGCGCTCATAGGCGCTCAGGACGCTCAGCAGGAGGATAGTGAAGAGCGCCAGGATGATCGAGAGCAGCGCCGCGCGCGCCTGCGGGAAGGCCTCGTCGGCGACGGAGGAGCCTGCCAGACGGACGATCTCCGGGTTGATTGAGTCATAGCCCAGCAGCGTCGGGGCCGACATGGCGCACAGGCCCGTGATGAAGGTCATGACGGTCAGGGAGAAGAGCGTCGGCAGCAGCGTCGGGAGAACGACCTTGCGCAGAACCGTAAAGGGCTTGGCGCCCATGTTGCGCGCCGCCTCGACGGTATTGTAGTCGATGCCGCGGATGGCATTGCGCAAAAAGAGCATGTGGTTGCTCGTGCAGGCGAAGGTCATGGTGAAGAGGACGGCGTTGAAGCCGGAAAACCAGTTCTTGTTAAGCGACGGCAGGCAATTGGCCAGCCAGGTCGTCAGAATGCCATCCGAATCGTAGAGGAAGAGGTAGCCGGTGACCAGCGCGACGCCGGAATAGATCATCGTCGTCATATAGCCCAGGCGGAGCACGCGGGCACCCTTGATGTCAAAATACTCCGTCAACAGGACGATGGAGATGCCGACGACGTTGACCGTGATCACCAGGCAGACGGCGAGCTTGAGCGAGTTGAAGACGAATTTGGGCATGTTGCCCGCGAAGAAGAAGCGGATGACCGCGAAGGGATCGATTTCGCCGCTCGCGGTACGGACGGTGAAGATCTGGGTGATGGTGTTGAGGCAGGGAAGCAGCATGAAGCCGAAGAACAGATAGACAAAGAAGGCGATGAAGAACACCTTGCCCAGCAGATCCGGCTTGAGCCACGAAGGAGTGCGCCTGGCGGTTTTCTGCATAATCACGCCTCCTTGACGGGCGCGTCGTAGGACATGACGTTGGCGGGATGCAGGACCAGGACGACCTGCTGCCCCGGCTCATAGATATTGACGCCGTCGTTCTTCTCGATCACCTTGACGGTCTGCCCGGCGGCTTCGATGGCGTACTTGATGTAGAGGCCGTAGTACTCGCGGCTGGCGATCGTTCCTTCCAGCTGCACCTCGCCCGGATGGGCAGGGCAGTTGACGCGCACGCGCTCCAGCCGGATGAAATGATGCTTTTCGGGGTCGAGCCGCATGGCGCGGACGATGTCGTCTCCCAGGCGGTTGATGTCGCCGATGAAGTTGCAGACGAACTCGGTCTGCGAGTGGTTGTAGATCTCGTTGGGGGTGCCGATCTGCTCGATATAGCCCTTGTTGAAGACGGCGATGCGGTCGGAGAGCGTCAGCGCCTCCTCCTGATCGTGGGTGACGTAGATGGTCGTGATGCCGAATTCGCGCTGCATCTTCTTGAGCTCGTTGCGCAGCTGAACGCGCAGCTTCGCGTCGAGGTTCGAGAGCGGCTCATCCATGCAGATGATGCTCGGCTCGGTGACGAGCGCACGAGCGATCGCGACGCGCTGCTGCTGGCCGCCGGAGAGCTGGCTGACCGCCTTTTTGAGCTGCTCATCCGAGAGATCGACCTTGCGGGCGATGTCGCGGACCTTACGGTCGATTTCCGTCTTTTTCAGCTTCTTGACCTTGAGGCCGAAGGCGATGTTGTCGTAGACGGTCATCGTTGGGAAGAGCGCGTAGCTCTGGAAGACGATACCAATATTGCGCTCCTCAATCGGCACATGGGTGATATCCTCGCCGTTCATGCTGACCGTGCCGGCGACGGGATCGATGAAGCCGGTGATGGTGCGCAGCGTGGTCGTCTTGCCGCAGCCGGAAGGGCCCAGAAAGGTGAAGAACTCCCCTTCGCGGACTTCGACATTGATGTGATGAAGAGCCTCGAAGTCGTCGAACTTCACGACGATATTGGACAACTCAATCATGGGGGACAGCTCCCTTCGATAGTGGATTGAATAAGGAGAAGGCGAGTCTGCGCGCGGCAGACTCGCCTTTGAGATACACGCAACGAATTACTTGGCAGCAGCCTGCGTCAGAACAGTCCAGTCAAGGTTGTCCCAATCCGGCTCGGCGGGCGCCGCGCTGTTGTCGGCCCAGTAGAAGCCCAGGTTGGTCATGATGTTCGTCCACTCGGAGGAATGCGCAGCGACATACTCCGCGTAGTTCATGTCGGTGCCCTCGACCTTGGTCAGGGAGCAGTTCTTGAGGGTGTAGATCGCCGGGGTCTCGTCATAGATCATGCCGGCAGCGACGGTGTTGCAGGGGAAGGAGTCGAACTCGTCGGCCCAGGCAGCCTGGGTCTCGGCGGAGCCGAACCACTCGGCGAACGCCTTCACAACCTCGGTCTCCTCCTCGGAGCGGCCCTCGCGGTCGAGGATGCCGATGTACTCGGCGATGTAGTAGGTGCCGTCCGCGATCTCGACGATGCCCCAGTTCTCAGGATCGAGCGTGCCCAGCAGCGGGGAAGAGGAGCTGTCGGCAGCGGCATCGATGTTGCCGTAGAGGGAAGAGGAGTAGAACGTGGAGACCTGCACGTCGCCGCGGTTCAGCGGATCAAAGCCGTAGCTGTCGCCGGTGAAGAAGCCGTTGGCACAGTAGGCCCACAGGGTCTTCCAGCCCTCGACGGAAATGCCGCCCGCCGGAGAGGACGGATCGACGAAGGAATAGAGCATCGCGTTGTTGATGTTGCTGTTGGTGGTGCCGCCGACCTTGCCCTGGCGATACCACTTGTAGCCGCAGTTCACGATGTCGGCCCAGTGCTCAAAGGAGAGCGCTTCGCCGCTTGTGCCCAACTCGTCGTTGCGGTAGAGCATCAGGATGTTCTGGATGACGAGGCCATAGGCCTTGTTCGGATAGACGTACTCGCCGACGTCGCCCGCCCAGGAAGGCGTCCAGTCCATGACCTTGAGGTTCTCGTAGGTGCCGCCCACGAGCTGGGACCAGCGGGTCTCGTTCAGGCCGAAGATCAGGTCGCCATCCTTGTTCTCGTTGGCAGCCTGGATCGCAGCGGTGTCGCCGGAGATGACGGAATTGTCATCCAGCGAGATGTTGAAGCCGGCTTCCTTGGCGGCATTTTGAAGCCAGGTCGCGCGCTCCGTAGAGTTGGAGTTGGAGTAGATGCGGATGGTGTAATTGCTCGCGTCGGCACTGGCGGCGGCGAAGCAGACAAGGCTCATCAGCACGGCAAGCGCCAGAGCCACGGACAGGAAGCGTTTCATGGACAAATCCTCCTTAAATTGATATTGATCCGATGCAAGCGCCATCGGATGGTTCTGCTCTTATTATACACGGATTTTACAAAAAATCAATTTGGATTTTACATGTTTTACAGCAGAGTCAACGAAAAGAATGATCCCGCCTGGAAAAGCAGAGGGATTGCCGCGCCGGAAAGGGAGAAAAAAGAGACTGCCGGATCATCCGGCAGCCTCTTGCGGGAAACGGATTATTCGCCCTTTGCGGCGGCCTTTGCGGCGGCCTCGCGCTTGTTGATCTTCTTCTGGTTGTAGATGGAGAAGAGGATGACGGCGACGGCGACCACGAAGAAGCCGACGGCGATGGGACGACCCAGGATGGCGAGGAAGTTTCCGCCATTGAGATCCATGAAGCGGACGAAATTCTGCTCGCACATCGGCCCGAGGATGAGGGCGAGCAGGATCGGGCTGAGCGGGAACTCGTACTTGTTCATCAGCCAGCCGACCACGCCGAAGAGGACGCAGACGCCGACGTCGAACACGTTCTTGTTGATGGAGAACGCGCCCAGCAGGGAGATGACCAGAATGATCGGATAGAGAATCTTCTTCTCGACCGAGACGATCTTGGCGAAGAAGCGGACGCCGCAGCAGCCGACGACCAGCATCGCCAGGTTGGCAAGCATCAGCGCGGCAAAGACGCAGTAGACGGTGTCCAGCTTGTCGACGTACATCGTCGGGCCGGGCTGGATGCCCTTCATGATGAATGCGCCGAGGATGACGGCGGTGACGGCGTCACCCGGAACGCCCAGGGAAAGCAGAGGGATCATCGCGCCGCCGGAGCAGCCGTTGTTCGCGGATTCCGTGGAGGCGATGCCTTGCGGAATGCCGGTGCCCCACTGCTCGGGATGCTTGCTGAAGCTCTTGTTGAAGCCGTAGGAGACGAACACGGCGATGTCGCCGCCCGCGCCCGGAATCGCGCCGATGAAGGTGCCGATCAGGCCGCCGGAGAGGATCTGCGGCCAGATCTGGGCGATCGTGGAAAGGCTGGGCAGAACCTCGGTGATCTTCTCGTTGGAGCGCTCCTGCTTCTCTTCGCCGTTGATGATGCGCTCGACGCCGGCGATGATCTCGGAGACGGCGAACAGACCGATCAGCACGGGAATGAACTGCAGGCCGGAATACAGCGACTTGACGCCGAAGGTGAAGCGCTTGGCGCTGTAGGTCGGGTCCATACCGACAGTGCACAGCAGCATGCCGAAGAAGGCTGAGATCAGGCCCTTGGCGATGGACTGGCCGGAGATGGCGATGATGACGGAGAGGCCGAAGACGGCGAGCATCAGCATCTCGGCGGAGGTGAACTCCATGGCCACATCCGCGATGAGCGGGGAGAGGAAGGTCATGACCAGCGCACCGATGATGCCGCCGCAGAAGGAGGCGAACATGGCGATGGAAAGCGCCTTGCCTGCCTGACCCTTCTGGCACATCGGGTAGCCATCCAGCAGCGTCGCGGCTGCGGCAGGCGTGCCCGGCGCGTGGATCAGGATGGCGGAAATCGAGCCGCCGTACATGCCGCCGCAGTAGATGCCCAGCAGCAGACCGATGGACGGGATCAGATCCATGCCGAAGGAGAAGGGAATCAGCAGCGCGACGCCCATGGTGGCCGTCATGCCGGGGATCGCGCCCAACAGCACGCCGCCGGTAGCGCCCAGCAGCGTCATCAGAAGCACTTCAGGATTGAGAAAGACGGAACCGTAGCTCTGGAAAAGCAAACTCCAATTCATACAAGCGCCTCCTTTCTCAAATCATGTCGACGAGATTCTTCAGCGGCTGAAGAATGCCCATGGGGATGTTGACGGTCAGCATCTTGTAGAAGACCAGCCACATCAGCAGAGGAACAAAAATGGAAACCAGGAGAATCTGGCGGATATCCCGCTTGCCGATGATCCACATGATCGCAGCGGCGATCAGCGCGGAGACGAGGACATAGCCCAGAACCTCAAAGAGCGCGACATACGCGATGCACAGTGCAATGACGACCAGACCGGCGAGCGCGCCCTTGCTTTTGAAAAAGTTGATGGAACCCGCAGGAGCGGCGAGCGGGTCGTCCTCCTTCATGTTCATCAGCTTCATCACGGACTGGATCAGCAGGACGATGGTGAAGATCATCATGCCCAGACACATGAACTGGGGGAACGAGGCAGGCTGAACGGCCGCGTTCTTGACGACCTTGAAGCTCAGCGTCTGCACATAAGCCCAGATTTCAAAGACAAGCAGGACGATTGAAATCACCAGATTGGAAAATGCCTTCGACTGGTTTTTTTTCAAGTCAATCACATCCTTAAAGTGTAACGGTTTATCAGCAGGCTTGCGCAATGAAAAGGTGGGCAGGCTTTGCCTGCCCACCACTGCTGCAGTTGATCAGAGCGACAATACGGGGAATTACAGCAGACCGACGGCCTCCATGGCCTGCGGAACGTCCTCGGCAGCCTGCTTGAGATAAGCGGTGTACGCCTCGGCGTCCATGTAGGAGATGGTCTGGCCAGCGTTGTTCATGAACTCGATAAAGTCCGGATCCTCGATGGCGGCGGCGCAGGCAGCCTGCAGCTTCGCGCGCACTTCCTCATCGCAGCCGAGCGGGAGCGCCATGCCGCGCTGAGTCGCGTACACGACGTCGAAGCCCTGCTCCTGGCAGGTCGGGACATCCGGGAACGCGGAGTTGCGCTCGGTGTCCATGACGCCCAGAACGGTCAGGCCGTTGCCGATGAAGCTGCGGGCCTCTGCGAGGGAAACCGTCACGCCCTGGATTTCGCCCTGAGCGGCGGCCTTCACGGCATCAGCGGCGCCGTTGGCATAGGTGATCATCTTGAGCTCGATGCCGGTCGCGTTCATCAGGTAGCCGCCGGCGATGTGCCAGACAGAGCCGGAGGAGGAGCCGCCCATCATGACCTCGCCCGGATGCGCCTTGCAGTACTCGACGAAGGTGGCGACGTCGGTGATGCCGTTGGCCGCGGCCCAGTCGGTGTTGACGGTGATCGCGGCGGCGTCGGTGTTGACGCGGCAGAGCGGATCGTAGTTCTCATAGGTGTAATCGGACATATCCTGAGCCTTGTAGGCAGAGAGCTCGAAGGTGATCATGCCCATGGTATAGCCGTCCGGATCGGCGTCGGCGATGGCCTCGTGGCCGATGACGCCGGAAGCGCCGGTCTGGTTGTCGACGGTCAGGGTGACGCCCAGCTGCTTGCTCAGGGCCTCACAGAAGGCGCGCAGGCAGGAGTCGGTGCCGCCGCCGGCGCTCCACGGGCAGATGACGGAGATGCCCTTGCTCGGGTACTCCGCAGCGGAAGCGACGGTTGCCATGCTGCAAACCAGCACGAGCGCGACCATCAGGGCAAGAAACTTTTTCATAGAAGGTTCCTCCTCACGATTTTTGACCGGCAGAACAAGGGTTTTGTGATCTGCCGGCACGTTAGGGAAAGTATAACATAGAGGAGAAGAAATGTCAACAAATATTCACAGCATCGGGCAGCTTTAAATATACATGATGCATAACGAAAAGCGTAGAAGAAGCCTGAATTGCCAGAAAAATAGCAGAAAAAATTGGTACAGGATGAGAAACCGGCCGGAAGAAGAAGAAAAGCAACACAGTTGTCAAGGCCTTTGCCGAAAGGGCAGGGGAAACAAAAAAACCACAGGCAAAGCCTGTGGCTTTATGGCACCTCCAATGGGAATCGAACCCATGATTTTGCCTTGAGAGGGCAACGTCTTAACCGCTTGACCATGGAGGCAGATGGCTGGGGAACTAGGATTCGAACCTAGACAATACGAGTCAGAGTCGTAGGTGCTGCCGTTACACAATTCCCCAATG
>SFFC01000050.1 GCA_004556985.1 Clostridiales bacterium
GGGCGGCATGAACGCGGCGAAGACCGCCTTCCAGGACGCCAACGAGTGGAAGGACGCGACGACCACCGCCGTGGAGAAGACCATCGCGGGCGCGAAGGAGACCTACGGCGAGCAGCTCGCCGATCTCATCACGACTGTCGAGGCGCAGTTTGAGGCCTACAAGGCCAACCCGGAGGGCTACTTCGACTCTCCTGAGCTCTTCGCGCTGGACACCATGGTCGGCGGCAAGGGCATCAACAACCTCGACCTGGTCATGACGCTGGTGAACGGCTCTGCCGACGCCATCGACTGGCTGGCGACCAAGAACGCGAACCTGACCAGCGTCGGCGCGTTCGGCGGCGCGAGCGTCATGCGCATCCATCGCGCGCTGACCGACGAGGGCAAGACCACGCCTGTGGGCGCGTACCTGGTCAAGGTGCTGACCGCGGACGTCGGCGAGGAAGCGAAGATCGACCTGCGCCTGAACACCGCGGCGACTGAGCTCGTCGTGGAGGACGGCAAGGTCACCGGCGTGAAGGTCACCTCTGAAAACGGCGACTACACCATCTCCGCGAAGGCCGTCATCCTCGCGACCGGCGGCTTCGGCGCGGATCTTGAGCGCGTGGCGGCGTATGCCCCGAACCTTAAGGGCTTCGTGACCACCAACGCGCCGGGCGCGACCGGCGACGGCGTTGACATGGCCGTGGCCATCGGCGCGGCGACCGTCGACATGGAGCAGATCCAGATTCATCCGTCCGTCTATCCGGAGACCGCGGCGCTGATCACTGAGGGCATCCGCGGCGACGGCGCGATCCTCGTCAACCAGAAGGGCGAGCGCTTCATCAACGAGCTGGAGACCCGCGACGTCGTCTCCGCCGCCGAGCTGGCGCAGGAGGGCGGCTATGCCTACACGATCGTCGACCAGAAGATGATGGACGCCTCCTCCACCTACGCGGGCTACGCGACCAAGGGCTACGCCGTCTCCGGCGACAGCTATGAGGCGCTGGCCGAGGCGATCGGCGCCGATCCGGCCGTCTTCGCCAAGACCATGGAGGATTGGAACGCGGCTGTGGCCGCGCAGAGCGACGAGGCCTTCGGCCGTCTGTCCTTCGCGCAGCCGCTGGATACCGCGCCCTTCTACGCGATCAAGGTCGCCCCGGGCATCCATCACACGATGGGCGGCGTCGTGATCGACACCGCTGCGCAGGTGCTCGATGAGGCCGGCGCGGCGATCCCGGGCCTCTTTGCGGCGGGCGAGGTCACCGGCGGCGTGCACGGCGCGAACCGTCTGGGCGGCAACGCCGTGGCGGATATCGTCGTCTTCGGCCGCATCGCGGCGCAGAGCGCGGCGGAATACATCGCCAAGTAATTTTTCCGGCATGCAGCAGGCAGGGGCTGCCCCGTTCGGGGCAGCCCCTGCTTTTTTGTCCTACTGCGCCTCGCCCGCCATCATCGCGCATTCGACGGCGCTCAGCCGCGCGGCGGCCTGCTGGCAGAAATCCCCGCAGTGGCTCATCCTGTCCGCCTCGGGCAGCGCGATGTATTCCTTGAGCAGCGTGACCATGCCCTCGGCCTCGCCGCGCAGGCGGCGGAAGCGCCCCTGCTCGTCGTCAAGCGCGATGCGCAGCACGTCGCAGCGCGCGCTCAGCCGGTCGGCACGTCGCAGGGCGTCGCTGTCCTGCGCGGGCGCGATTTCCTGCGCGGGCGCATCCGCCTGCGCGGGTTCATGCGCGAGCGCAAGGTCGAGCAAATGCTCCAGCGCGGAAAACAGCTGCACGAGCTGCGCGTCGCCGCTTCCCTGGGCCTTCTCGCGCAGCGGGGCGAGCTGCGGCCGCTCCTCCCCGGGCTCCGCGTAGGGGCTGACGAACGGCACGCCGCGCTCGCGCAGGCGCTCCATCACGCGCTGCACCAGCTCCGGCCGCGTGCGGATGGTCGAGCGATATTTGTTCTGATAGCGGAGCATCTTCGTGTGGTCGCCCTCCGCAAGGTCGCGCACGCAGGCGCGAACGCTCATGCCCTGCGCCCGGGCCGTGAGCACGCGCTCGAGCAGCGCCTCGACCTCGTCGGGCGCGAAGGTCTCAAAGGGCAGGCTCCTCGCCGCGCCCTCGCCCTCCTGCGCGCGAAGCTGCGCGTAATAGAAGTTGCGGATGCTGTTGGGGCGCCGACCCAGCGTCTTGCCCATCTTCTCAAAGACGCTGCGCAGCGACTCGCCCGACTGCTCGGCCTGTTCGACGCTCTCGCGCAGCGCCTCGATCTCCTGCGCCTGCCATCCGCCGTGCGGGCCGCGGATGGGGCGGGATGCGCGCGGCGTGCCGGCAGCTTCCAAGGGCATTTCCATGATGTTTGTCCCTCCTGTTTTGATGGATTCTCCTCGCATGCGCGCGGGGAGGCGGGCAGCCCTCCGCGCGGGAGAGACGCCTTTGCATGACAGCATGTGCATGCCTGTCAGAATTTATGCGGCCTTGCGGGATTCCCGGCAAAGCGGTGCGAGGCCGCGGCATCGTGCTCCCCTCTGGCAAGGGAAAGAAAAGCGGTTGTCCCCTGGCGGCTCATCGATCGGGCGTGAGGCTGCGCGCTCGCGCAGGCAGCGGCTTGCGCGCCGCACAATACAGTCTATGACTCTTTATGCCCCCGCATGCCGCGGCTCCGGCGCAAAAGCATTGCTACGGTTTCCAAAATGCGCTATAATAATCAGGACTGACGCCCGGGAGCGCCGCGGCGCACCGGGGGACGCGCGGCCATAGCGGCTGCCTTTTGGAGCAGAGAGGGAGGAATTGCATCATGAAATATGTGCTGGTCATCGGGGACGGCATTGCGGACGAACCCGTTTCGGAGCTGGGCGGCAAGACGCCGCTGGCGGCGCTCACCCTGCCGCAGATCGACCGCCTGGCCGGGGGCCGGCTCGGCCTGTGCCAGACCGTGCCCGCGGGCGTGCCGGCGGGCAGCGACACCGCCATCCTCTCGATTTTCGGCTACGACCCGCGCACATGCTATACCGGGCGCTCCGCGCTGGAGGCGGCGGGCATGGGCGTCATGCTGCAAGCGGGCGAGACGAGCCTGCGCGTCAACCTCTGCGCCCTTGAGGGCGAGACGTTTGAGGCGGCGCGCATCCTCTCCCACAACGGCGGGAGCATCGAGGGCGAGGAGGCCGTTGAGCTCATGCAGGATCTCGTGCATGACCCGCGCTTTGCGTCGCTTTCCGCGGCGTTCGGTTTTACCGTCCATATCACGCCGACCTTCCGCCATATCGGCGTGATTGACGCGGCGCACCGGCCGCAGGGCGAAACGCACTTTGCCGAGCCGCACAACCATCTGGGCGAGGCCATCGCCCCGCTGCTGCCCGAGGGCGCGATGGGCCCGGCGATCACGGCGCTGATGCGCGCCTCCTACGAGGTGCTGCGCGAGCATCCCGTCAACCGCGCGCGCATCGCGGCGGGCAAGCTGCCGGCGAACTGCATCTGGCCCTGGGGCCCGGGCAGCGCGATGGCGCTTGACAGCTTCGAGCAGAAGTACCACAAGCGCGGCAGCGCCGTCTCGGCCGTGCCGCTGGTCTGGGGCATCGCGGGGCTGTGCGGCGTCGATACGCCGCGCGTGCCGGGCGCGACGGCCGAGCTGGAGACGAACTACGAGGGCAAGGTGCAGGCCGTGCTCGACGCGCTCGCGGGCGGCGCGGATTTTGCCTGCATCCACATCGAGGCGCCGGACGAGTGCGCCCACGCGGGCGACGTCGCGGGCAAGTGCGAGGCGATCCGCCGGCTCGACGCGCGCGTCGTCGGGGCGCTGCTTGACCGCCTGCCGCAGCTCGACCCCGAGTTTCGCATGCTGCTGCTCTCCGACCATCCGACGCTGCTGAGCACCCGCGGCCACGACGGAAAGGCCGTGCCCTTTGCCCTCTACGACAGCCGCCATCCGGGCGCGCCGCGCAAGTTTGACGAGGCGCATGCCAAAGAGACGGGCGACTTCCTCGCCGAGGGGCCGATGCTCCTGCGCGCGCTCTTTGAGCAGGACTGACGCCGAAGCGGATTTTGCCGCCGCAGGGGAAGAAAACCGGCCGCTGCTGCGTCCTTTATCGGAAGGGCGCAGGGGGCTTCGCCCCAACCCATATCAAGAACGGCAGGCCCGCGCGCCTGTGACGAGGAGAACACCATGACCCATCGCTTTTTCGCGGCGCTGCTCGCGGCGCTTTGTCTGATGCTGGCCGCCGCGCCCGCCCTGGCCGAGAACACGCAGGTCAAGCACTATCTGCTCCTGGGCGAGGACGGCTACGCGGAGGACATCACCGAGGACGCCCGAACGGACACAATCGTCCTCGTCTCGCTGGATGCCAAGTACAACCGCGTGATCATGACCTCGGTGCTGCGCGACAGCCAGATCAACAACCCGCGCGGCAACGCGACGAAGATCAACCTGCTCTACAAGTACTACGGCTTCGAGGGCATCACGGCCTGCCTGGAGCGGGAGCTGGGCATCGAGATCGAGGGCTCCGTGCTCGTCAACTTTGAGCATGTCAAGCCCGTGATCGACGCGCTGGGCGGCGTGGATATCGAGATCGACGAGAGCGAGTACCTCGCCATCAGGAAGATCCTCCTCGGGCAGGATCCGAACATGCCCGAGGGGCCGGGCCTGGTGCACATGACCGGGCGCATCGCGCTGGCCTACATGCGCACGCGCGCGACGGGCGAGGGCGGCGACTTCAGCCGGACGCAGCGCCAGCGCAAGGTCGTCAGCCAGCTCTTTGACAAGTGCCGCAGCCTGTCCCTGCCAGAGCTGGTTAGCATCTACAACCAGATCTCGCCCGGGCTCAAGATGGACCTTTCCGCGATGGACATTCTGGGCGTGATCTCCTCCGGCTATGGGCTGATCGCCGGCGACGCGGACTTCGTCGAATTCCGCATCCCGCAGGACGGCACCTACTCCTACACCACGGTCAACGGCTCCTCCGCGCTGAATGTGCGCTGGAAGACGAACATGACCCTCTTTCACGAGCTGCTTGACAGCGCGCCCGGGGAGGAGGAGACGGCTGCGGCCTCCTGAGCGCGGCCGCCCTCAACGACACACGAATTTAGAGGAAGAAACCGATGAAAAACCTGCGAATCCTGTCCGCTGCCCTGCTTTTGACCCTGCTGTGCGCGCCCGGCGCGCCGGCGGAGGAGAGGCTCGACCTGTCGCTCCTTGACGGGGAGGAGCCATCCGCCGCCGAAACCTGGGAGGATGCCGTCTTTGAGACGCGCGCCTGGTATGAGCGCGCGGACGGCGCCGACTGGCGCGTGCAGGACGACGGCTCCGTGATCGTGACAATCTCCGCGACGGGCGACGTCACCATCGGCGGGGACACGCGCAAGAGCAGCACGAGCATCTTTGACAAGCAGCTGGCGCAGGAGCCCTCCGGGCTCGATTTCCCGATGGAGAACGTGCGCAGCCTCTTTGAACAGGACGACATGACGATCGTCAACTTCGAGGGCACGCTCACGACGACCAAGAGCGCGACGAAGAACACCTATTCCTTCGCCGCGCCGCCGGAGTATGTGCAGGTGCTGACCTCCGGCAGCGTCGAGGCCGTGTCGCTTGAAAACAACCACATCCTCGACCACGGCGCGGCAGGCTACGAGGAGACCTGCCAAACGCTCGAGGCCGCAGGCATCCGATACAGCGGCCACCTGGGCGCCTCGACGTTTACGACGGACACCGGCGTCACCATCGGCATGCTCTCCTACCAGACCTTCAACGGCAACTACGCCAACATCTACGCCTCCATCGAAGGCGACATCGCCGCGCTGCGGGCGCAGGGCTGCCAGCTCGTCATCGTCTCCTACCACTGGGGCGAGGAGAAGGACTACATCCCCAACGAGCGCCAGGTGCCGCTGGGCCGCGCGACGATCGATGCCGGCGCGGATCTCGTCCTGGGCCATCACAGCCACAGGATGAATCCGATCGAGGTCTACAACGGCAAGTACATCTGCTATTCGCTGGGCAACTTCTCCTTCGCGGGCAACATCCGCCCCGATGACATGGACACCTTCATCTTCCAGCAGCGCTTCCGCGTCTGGCCGGACGGCACGGTGCAAAACGAGGGCTTCAGGATCGTCCCCTGCTCGATCTCCTCGCAGGAGGACGTCAACGACTTCAAGCCCACGCCCAAGGAGGGCGAGGCGGCGCAGGCCGTCGTCGAGCGGCTCTATGAGCTGAACGCAGACTTTGAGAAGACCTACAAGTCGACCGGCGTCACCGCGGTAGAGACGTATCCGACGCAGTGGCTGACGGAGTACTGAGGCAGATTCCGGATTGAAAAACGCGCCGCAGGCGCGCAACCTCACCCTCCCCTTCGGGGCACGTTCCCCAAAGGGGAGGGCTTTTATACATAAGAAAGCAGCTTAAGAGCGCTTCAAAATCGATGTGATTGGCGCAGGCGAGGCAGGAATCCGCCAAAGCGCGCAGAATTAAAACTAAGTTACCCTTTCCGGGCGCAGGGCTGCGCCGGATAGCAATCGTGGGGTCAGATGGGGAGATTCTGTGGCTGAAGAGATGGAGATGCTCCGGCGCATCACGCCGGAGGAGGAATTTAACGCGGGGCTTGCGATCTACCGCGCGGGCGGCGTGCATCCGCTGGAGGAGGAGGGCGGCCTGCTGCGCTACGCCGTGGACGGCGAGCCCCGGCGCGTCGTGCGCGTGGGCTCGGGCAGCCGGCTGAGCGGGCGCTGCTCCTGCGACTTTTTCGGGAACGTGCACAAGCCCTGCCGCCACCTCGCCGCAGCGATGATGATGGCGATGGCGACGGGCGCGATCGAGGAGATGCGCCGCCGCCGCGCGCGGGAGAACGCCGGCGCGCTGATGGCGACGCTGCAAAGCGCGCTGCCGATGGAGACGCCGCTGTCGCTGGAGGTCACGCTGCGCGTGATCGGCGAGCGGGAGCCCATCCGCGTGTCGCTGCGCGTGGGGCAGGAGCGGATGTACGTCGTCAAGTCGATGGCGCAGTTTCTGCAGGCGCTTTCAAGCGGCGAGAGCCTGTCCTTCGGCAAGGGCTTCGTGCTGGAGCCGCAATGGATGGGCTTTTCCGGCGTCGACGCGAAGATCATCGCCCTTTTGCAGGACGCGGCCTACGTCGCCTCGCTGGAGGGGCGGCTCGTGCAGACCGGGCTCGACGCCAAATACCTGACGCTGCCGGACCGCTTCTGCCGCCGGCTGATGCAGCTGCTGATGGCCAAGCCCTTCAAGCTGTCCTTCGGCGAGGAGGTCATGCCCATTCCCTCCGTCTTCGACGGGCAGGCGGAGCTGCTCTTCGGCGTCGCGGCGAGCGGGCGCGAGCTCGAGATCCGCGCGCAGATGCCCAAAACCCTGCGGCTGCTGGAGCCGGGCGCGGAGTTTGTCTACTGCGAGGGCGACGTGCTGCGCCTGCCGCAGGCGCAGCGCGAGATCGTGCGCGTGATGGCGGCGACGGGCCGCGAGGGCCAGTCGGCCTTCCGCTTCGACGCGGCGCAGACGCCGCGCGTCATCTCCGAGCTGCTGCCCGCGCTGGAGCGGGCGGGCGCGGTGACGCTTGACGGCGCGCTGGCCGAGCGCATCGTCCGCCGGCCGCTCCGGGTGCGCGCGTACTTTGACCGCGAGGAGAAGAGCATCCTCTGCCGGATGGCGTTCGTCTACGGGGACGAGGAGATCGACCCCTTCGCGCCGGAGCGCGCCGGAGGGCAGGAGGAGGAAAACCTGCTGATGCTGCGCGACGCGGCGGGGGAGCGAAAGGCGCTCGACCTGCTGGCCGGCGCGGGCTTTTGCATGCAGAAGGGGCGCGTCCTGCTGCGCGGGCAGGAGCCGGTCTACCGCTTTTTGACCGAGGGCATCTACCAGATGCAGCGCGCGGCGGAGGTCTACTGTTCCGACGAGTTCAGGCGCATGACCCCGCGCAAGCCGCATTTTTCCGGCATGCTGCGCATGCAGGACGGCGCGCTGCGCCTGGAGATGGAGGAAAACGGCGAGCCCGCGCCGGAGCTCATGGCGATTCTGCAGG
Organism: Clostridiales bacterium; assembly: GCA_004556985.1. GTDB lineage: Bacteria > Bacillota > Clostridia > Christensenellales > Aristaeellaceae > Ventricola. Next base: position 7,979 of record SFFC01000050.1, read on the forward strand.
CGCTGCGCGACCGCAAGCGCTATTTCCGCCTCAAGGACGGCTCCTTCCTCGACCTGACGGACATGGAGGAGTGGCGCGAGCTGGCGGAGGCGGCCGCCGGCGGGGAAAACGCCGCGCCGGAGACGGACGACGGCCGCGGCGTCGTGGAGATCGCCTCCTACCGCGCGGCCTACATGCTCAGCCTGCTCGAGGGCGGCGCCCTGCCCGTCAAGGCGGACGACGGCGTGCGCAGCGTGGTTCAAAGCATGGACGCGGAGGGCGAGCCCTGCCCGGAGCCGCTCTACGGCATGCTGCGCCCCTACCAGAAGCGCGGCTTCATGTGGATGCAGGCGCTCGACCGGCTGCGCATGGGCGGCATCCTCGCCGACGACATGGGCCTGGGCAAGACGCTGCAGGTCATCGCGCTGCTGCTCTGGGCGAGCGCGGGCGGCGGGGAGGACAAGCACCCCTCGATCGTCGTCGCGCCGACCTCGCTCGTCTACAACTGGATGGCGGAGATCGGGCGCTTTGCGCCGTCGCTGCGCGTCGTCGTGGGCGAGGGCACGCAGGCCCAGCGCGCGCAGATGATCGCGCGGCTCGCCGCCCAGAGCTGCGACGTCGACGTCTATATCACCAGCTACCCGCTCATCCGCCGCGACATCGGCCAGCTCTCGCAGCTGACCTTCCGCTTCGCGATCCTCGACGAGGCGCAGTATATCAAAAACGCGATGAGCGTGGGCGCGGGCGCTGTCAAGCAGCTCAGGGCGCGCACGCGCTTCGCGCTGACCGGCACGCCGATGGAGAATCACCCCGGCGAGCTCTGGTCGATCTTCGACTTCGTGCTGCCGGGCTACCTGCTCTCCTTTGCGCAGTTCATGCATCGCTTCGGCGCGGGCGAGGAGACGGAGGCGCTGCGCCGGCGCATCCGCCCGTTCCTGCTGCGCAGGCTCAAGGGCGACGTGCTGCGCGAGCTGCCGGAGAAGAACGAGATTCAGATGATGGCCGACATGACCGAGGAGCAGCGGCGCGTCTATCAGGCGAGCCTCATGCGCCTGCGCCCGCAGGTCGAGGGCATGCTCGGCGGCAAGGGGCGCCTGGAGGTGCTCGCGGCGATCACGGAGCTGCGCCAGATCTGCGGCCATCCCTCGCTCGTGCTCAAGGACTACGCGGCCTCCAGCGGCAAGCTCGACCTGCTGCTGGATATCCTGCCCGGCGCGCTGGAGGCGGGACATCGCGCGCTGATCTTCTCGCAGTTCACGCGGATGCTGCGCATCTTGCAGCGAAGGCTCGAGGCCGCGGGCATCGAATGCCTGTATCTGGACGGCGAGACGCCCTCCAAGCGGCGCATGGAGATGGTTGGGCAGTTCAACGGCGGGCAGGGCCAGGTCTTCCTGATCTCGCTCAAGGCGGGCGGCTCGGGCCTCAACCTCGTCGGCGCGGACACGGTCATCCACTTCGACCCCTGGTGGAACCCCGCAGCGGAGGATCAGGCGACCGACCGCGCCCACCGCATCGGGCAGAAGAACACGGTCAACGTCATCCGCCTGATCACGCGCGGCACGATCGAGGAGCAGGTCGTCCGGCTGGGCGAGCGCAAGCGCGCGCTCTTTGACCAGATGATCACCGCGGGTGAGACGATGCCCACCCAGCTGACGCAGGAGGATATCCGCGCGCTGTTTGAATAATCTCCCTGATACCGCCGCGAAGCGGTCTGCGATTGAGACGGATTCCTTTCGCCAACCCGGAAAACCAACAAACCAAATTCTCATTTTCCTTTTGCATAACCCCACAAGGAGCAACCATGACGCACATCATCTGGGATTTCAACGGCACGCTGCTGTGCGACGCGCAGCTCTCCGTGGACACGGACAACGCCGTCTTCGACATGCTCGGCCTGCCGCGCATCACGCTTGAGACCTACCGAGAGAAGATGACCATGCCCGTGCGCGACTTTTACCTCGCGCTGGGCATCGACTACGACGTAACCCCCTATGAGACGATCGCGCGGCTGTGGCTCGACCGCTTCAACGCCGGCGCCGTCGGCGCGGGGCTGATGCCCGGCGCGCTTGACACCGTCCGCCGCCTGGGCGTGCAGGGCTTTACGCAGTCCGTGCTCTCGGCGAGCTACGAGCCCTCCGTGCAGAGCCAGTGCGAAGCGCTGGGGCTGACGCCCTATATGCTCGCCGTCGACGGCCTGGAGGACGAGAGCGCTGCGCGCAAGACCGATATCGGCCGTCGGCAGATGGCGCGCCTGGCGCTCGACCCGGCCAGGACCGTGCTGGTGGGCGACATGGTCGCCGACGCGGAGCTCGCGCAGGCGCTGGGCGTTGCCTGCGTGCTCGTGCCCTGGGGCCATAACGACCTCGCGCGGCTGGAGCGGACGCACTGCCCCGTCGCGCGCAGCTTTGAAGCGCTCGAGGCGCTGCTGCTTTCCATGCGATAAAGCCCGGAGAAGGGAGGAGCACCCATGGATGAAAACGTTCATGCGGGCCATCGCGCCCGCCTGCGGGAGCGGTTCCTGCGCGAGGGCCTCGACGGCTTTTCCGAGCACGAGGTGCTCGAGCTGCTGCTGATCTATGCCATTCCCCAGAGGGATGTCAACCCGCTCGCGCATGCGCTGATCGCGCGCTTCGGCTCGCTTGCCGGTGTGCTGGAGGAGGATGCCGCCGAGCTGCGCCAGGTCAGCGGCGTCGGCGAAAACGCCGCCGTGCTGCTGAGCCTGATGCCCGCGCTGCTGGGCCGCTACCAGAAGAGCGCCATGGGCGAGCGGCCCGTGCTCAGCAACTTTGCGCAGGCGAAGACCTTCTGCGGCGCGCTCTTCTTCGGCGCGCACGACGAGCGCTTTTACATCGTCTGCCTGGACAAGAGCGCGCGGGTCATCCACACGGAGATGCTCCACCGCGGGACGATCGATGAGGTCGCCGTCTATCCCCGGCCCGTTGTGGAGATCGCCCTGCGCCATCACGCGCATGCCGTCCTGCTGGCGCACAACCATCCCGGCGGCATCGGCGAGCCCTCGCAGGAGGACTATCAGGCGACGCGCGCGCTCGTCGCCGCGCTGCGCCCGGTGGGCATCGGCGTCGTCGACCACCTGATCTTCAGCGGCGCGAAGGCGCACTCCATGACCATGCACAGCGAATGCGGCGACGCCCAGCCCGAGGAATTCAGCTATTTCATGCGCAGCCGCCAGGTGCCCGGCCGGCGCGGCGCGCTGCGCGAGGGGCCGCAGGATGGGCTCGTCGCCTTGAGCGAGGAGACGCTTTGAAAACATGCAGGCGGGCCTCCCCGCTTGCTTTTTTTGCTTTTCATGCTATAATCGAAGTCGTGAGCGCCGAAAGGCGCGCGGATGGGCGCAAGCCCCGGGAACGGAGTGAAAGTCTCCGGCAGTAGCCGCTGCTGTAAGGAAAACGCGCGGCCTCCCAGGCCGAACAGGCAGTCACTGGCGCAATCCGCCCTGCGAGCGGGCGGAGGAGCCGGGAAGGCGGGAGGACGCAGACCCAAGCCAGAAGACCGATCCGCGCGCGCCGACCCCTCCGGCTGTGAGGAAGGCGGCATGAGCGCCGCAAAAAAACAATCGCAAGGAGAAATGCAGCATGAAAAGAAACATCCTCGCTCTGCTTGTGCTGGCCGCGCTGATGCTCGCCGCGTGCGCGCTGGCCGAAAAACCCGATACCGACCGCGCCGGCAACCCCATCGCCCTGCCGGATACCGTCGAGCGCATCGTCTGCCTGGCCCCGAGCACGGCGGAAATCCTTGAGGGCCTGGGCATGGCGGATTGCTTCGTCGCGGTGGACACGAATACCGCCGCGCAGATGGAGAGCGCGCAGGCGCTGCCCGCGTTTGACATGATGGCGCCGGACTGCGAGGCCATCGCGGCGCTTGCGCCGGACGTCGTCTTTACCTCCGGCATGGCCTATATCAGCGGCGATCCCTACCGGGCGCTGATCGACCTGGGCATTGCCGTCGTCGACATTCCGTCCTCGAGCTCCATCGCCGCGATCGAGGAGGACATCGCCTTTATCGGCGACGTCGTGGATCGCGCGCAGGAGGCCGAGGCGCTGGTCGACAGCCTCAACGCCGAGCTTGACCGCGTCAGCGCGGCGACCGCCGCCATCGAGCCGAAGAAGACCGTGCTCTTTGAGATCAGCGCGCTGCCGTATCTCTATTCCTTCGGCAGCGGCACGTTTCTTGACGAGATGATCACGCTCATCGGCGCCAAGAACGTCTTTGGCGATCAGGCGGGCTGGCTGCCCGTCGCGGAGGAGGACGCCGTCGCCGCGAATCCCGACGTGATCCTCACCAGCGTCAACTACATCGACGACCCGGTCGGCGAAATTCTCGCCCGTGCAGGCTGGGAGAGCGTCACGGCGGTTGCAAATGGCGACGTCTACGCGATCGACGCGAACGCCAGCAACCAGCCGAGCCAAAACATCGTGGTCGCGCTGCGGGAGATGCTCGCGGCGGTCTATCCCGAGGTCTATGCGGCGCTGTATGAGTGACGCCATTTCAAGCAAAAGGAGGAGCGGCAGGGCGGGCGTCCTGCTGCTCCTCGTGTGCTTTTGCGCGGCGGTCTTCCTGCTCGCCGTGGGCGTCGGCTCGGTCGCCATCCCCGTGCGGGAGACGCTCATGATCGCGCGCGCGGCGCTGACCGGCGCGCCTGTGCCCGACGCCATCCCCGCGCTGCACGTCTCGATCCTCACGAAGCTGCGCCTGCCGCGCGTGCTGCTCTCGCTGCTGTGCGGCGCAGCGCTGTCCCTGGCGGGCGCCGTGATGCAGAGCGTGCTGCGCAACCCGCTCGCCTCGGGCTACACGCTGGGCGTCTCCTCCGGCGCGTCGCTGGGCGCGGCGCTCGTGCTGCTGCTGGGGCTTCGCCTGCCGCTCGTCGGCGCGGCGACGCTGCCTGCGGCGGGGTTTGCCTTCGGCCTGTTGACCGTGCTCTTTGCGATGGCGCTGAGCGCGCGCTTTGACCCTGGCCTGCGCAGCGACACGATCGTCCTGACCGGCATGGTCATCAGTCTGTTTGCCTCGGCGATTCTCTCGCTGCTCTGCTCGCTCAACCGCGAGAGCCTGGAGCGGCTCTACTTCTGGCAGCTGGGCAGCTTTTCCGGCGCGTCGCTTGAGGAATGCGCGCTGCTCCTTGCCGTGCTGGCGCTTTCGCTGCCCTGCCTGCTGCGCTGGTCGGGGGAGATGGACATCCTGACCTTCGGCGACGAGCTCGCCGGGACGAGCGGCTTTTCGCCCAAACGGATGCGCACGGCGCTGATCCTGCTTGCGACGCTGCTGACGGGCACGGCCGTCTCCTTCTGCGGCGCGATCGGCTTTGTCGACCTGGTCATGCCGCATCTGGCGCGCCGGCTTGTCGGCCCGCGGCACAGGGCGCTGCTGCCGGCCTGCGCGCTGCTGGGCGGCATCTGCATGATGCTCGCGGATCTGGCCGCGCGCACGGTGCTCAGCCCGCGCGAGCTGCCGGTCGGCGCCGTCACGGCGCTGTTTGGCGCGCCGTTTTTCCTGCTCGTCTACTTCGGGCGCAGGCGAAGGGAGGCGGACGCATGATCGAGGTTCGCGATCTGCGCGCGGGCTACGGCGGGCGCGAGGTGCTCCACGGCGTCGGCTTCACCCTGGCGGACGGGGAAAACCTCGCGATTCTCGGGCCGAACGGCTGCGGCAAGACGACGCTGCTGCGCGCGCTGGCGGGGCTTCTGCCCTTTGAGGGGACGATCCGCCTTGGCGGGAAGCCGCTTGCTGGCATGCGTCCGCGCGAGCGCGCCGCGCAGGTCGGCATGATGAGCCAGACGATGCAGGTTCCGTTTGACTACACGGTGCGCGAGGTCGTGCGCATGGGGCGCTACCGGCTGCAGCGGCGCTCGCTCCTTGGCGGGGAGACGGAGGCGGACGAGCGCGCGGTCGAGGAGGCGATGCGCGTGACCGGGCTGCTCCCGCTTTCGGACAGGCGCGTCACGGCGCTCTCCGGCGGGCAGCAGCAGCGCGTGTTTCTTTCACGCGTGCTCGCGCAGGAGCCGGCGATCATCCTGCTCGACGAGCCGACCAACCACCTCGACCTGCGCAGCCAGCTCGAGCTGCTCGACTGCCTGCGGGCGTACAGCGGGACGCCCGGGCGGCAGGTCATCGGCGTGTTCCACGATCTGACGCTCGCGCCGCGGCTGTGCGGCAGGGCGCTGTTTCTGCAGGAGGGCGCGGTGCGCGCGCTCGGCGCGTTTTCGGAAATCGCCACGCCGGCGTTTCTTGAGGCGCTCTACGGCGTCGACGTGCGCGCGCATCTTCAGCAGGCGCTCGCGGCGCTGCCGAGGGCATAGGATCAGCAATCAGGGCCACCCCGAGGGGTGGCCCTGATTGCTGAAAAGGGTTTTCCGTATGAAGCCTGCTTTTGCTGGGCGAACCCGTCTCAATCGTAGGCTGCTTTGCATCCCTCAGACTCCCCTTTTCGCTTCGCGCTGGTTGAAGCGATTTAGAGCAGGGTCTTCTCCTCGAAGGCCACGCGGCGCTTGACATCGGTCATCAGCGCGTCAAACTGCGCGGGGTTGAGCGACTGCGCGCCGTCGCACAGCGCCGCCTTCGGGTTATTGTGCACCTCGATCATCAATCCGTCCGCGCCGGCGGCGATCGCCGTGCGCGCCAGCGGCGCGACCATCCAGGCGATGCCCGCCGCATGCGACGGGTCGATGATCACAGGCAGATGCGATTTCGCCTTGATGATCGGCACGGCGGAGATGTCGAGGTTGTTGCGGATCATCTTTTCAAACGTACGGATGCCGCGCTCACAGAGGATGACGTTCTCGTTGCCGCCCGCGAGAATGTATTCCGCGCTCATGAGCAGCTCCTCGATCGTCGCCGAGAGGCCGCGCTTGAGCAGGATCGGCTTCCTGCTGCGGCCCAGCTCCTTGAGCAGGCGGAAGTTCTGCATGTTGCGCGCGCCGACCTGGATGATATCGACATCGGCGAAGTCGTCAAGCTGCGTCTCGCTCATGATCTCCGTGACGATGGGCAGGCCCGTCACGCGCCGCGCCTCGCGCAGAAGCTCAAGGCCCTGGTTTTCAAGCCCCTGGAAGGAGTAGGGCGACGTGCGCGGCTTGAACGCGCCGCCGCGCAGGCAGGTTGCGCCGCTTGCCTTGACCGCCGCGGCGACCTCGAGCAGCTGCGCCTCGCTCTCCACCGAGCAGGGCCCCGCGATGACGGCGAAACTGCCCTCGCCGATCGCCTTGCCCGCGGCTGCTACATGCGTATCCTCCGGGTGGAAGCGGCGGTTGGCGAGCTTGTAGGGCTCCGACACGCGGCGCACGTCCGCGACGATGTCATTGGCGCGCAGCCAGTCCTCGTCCAGATGGGTCGTGTCGCCGACCAGGCCCATCAGGCTCTCCTGCGTGCCCTGGCTGTAATGGATGGCGACGCCGCGCTGCTCCAGCTGCTGCGCCAGCGCGCGGATCTGCTGTTCCCCGGCCTGCGGTTTGAGAATAATGATCATATCGTGCTCCTCCTGTGGCGTGTTTCGTGCTTCCTGAAATTGACAGAAGAAAAGCGGCCTCCCGGTCATTTGGGGGCCGCCTGATTCTGCGTGTCAGCGTTTATGCCGCGCAGCGCAAACAGCCCGTATCGCAAAAGCCATACAGGGTAAAATAATAGGAATAACGGCGCTGCGTGCTCATGACGGTTTCCTCCGCTTCAAAGGCTGAGCCTAGGATACACGATTTTAGACAATCTGTCAACCCC
>SFFC01000161.1 GCA_004556985.1 Clostridiales bacterium
GCCGCAGCCGGGAACGAGTCCGTAGCTGATGAGCGTGACCCGCTGGTTGTCGAGCTGCTCCTGCTGCAGGCAGCTGTCATAGACGCGCTGTACCTGAATGCAGACCTTCTCATTCAGGCCTTTGAGCACGTCATTTCCGCTGACGCTGCACGGACAGCGCGTCGAGTTCGCGTTCTTGTAAGAGTAAAAGCTCATGGCGCACGCCTCCTTGGGCTGATCGTTCTGTGAGGCGGAGTCCTCACGATTTCAAAATATGCCGGTCAAACGAAGGCGTGAGCGAAAATGGAGACATCATAACCGGCGCGCGCGCCTCATACATTGTATGGAAATCCGGCGCGGGGAGGGAATGCGATGCGCGGTCATAGGGCCGGAAGAGGAGCGGCAGCGTTTTGCGCGCTGGCCGTGTGATCGCCCCGGCGCAGGAGGATGAGCAGGCGGCAGCCATGGAGCGGCCTCGCATTCTGATCTACCATACGCACACCTGGGAGGCGTATGAAATGGAAGAGGGCGCAACCTATGAACCGACGGAAACCTGGCGAACCAGGGACGAGACGCAGAACATGGTCCGGGTCGGGCAGGCGCTTGCTCAAGAGCTGAGGCTGCTGGGGTTTGACGTGGTGCAGGATACGACAGCCTTTGAGCCGCCGAATATCTCCGATGCCTATAACCGGTCGCTGGAGATGATTGAAAGCCGGCTTGCGGCCGGCGAGCATTACGATTACATCCTGGATATTCACCGGGACGCATACAGCGGGCTGTTCAACGGAGCTAACGGCGTGACACTGGAGGGGACGACCATGGCCTACGTCATGCTTCTGGTCGGCAAGGGAACCGGGGCGACGGGCTCCGGGTTTGACGAGCGACCGGACTGGCCGCAGAACCTCAAGCTCGCCCAGGCCATTACCGACGCCATGAATGCGATTGTGCCGGGCATCTCGCGCGAGGTCAAGGTCAAGACCGGCCGGTTCAATCAGCATGTCTCGACCCATGCGCTGCTCATCGAGGTCGGCAACAACCGCAATATGCTCCGGGAGGCGCTCGCTGCGTGTCCGGTCATCGCGCAGGCGATTGCCGACGTCCATGCCGCGGGCGAAATCCCGTGATGCCGGAGGGCTTCAGATCAGCTTCTTCATGTGCGTCAGGGCAGCCTTTTCCAGCCTGGAAACCTGCGCCTGGCTGATGCCGATCTCCCCGGCGACCTCCATCTGCGTGCGTCCCTGGAAGAAGCGCAGGCTCAGGATCTTCTGCTCCCGCTCTGTCAGCCGGTTCATCGCCTCACGGATGGCGATGCTCTGCAGCCAGCCGTCCGCGCTGACGCTTTCGTCGCGCACCTGGTCGCCGATGGTCAGCGCGTCGGCCGTGTCCCCGCCGATCGGCTCGCAGAGACTGATCGGATCCTGAATGGCCTCGAGCGCGAGGATGACGTCCTCCTCGGGCAGCTCCATTTTGGCGGCGATCTCCGCGGAGGTTGGCTCCCGCCCCAACTCTGTCTGCAGCCGGTCGCGCATCTGCAGCGCCTTGTAGGCCATGTCCCGCAGGGAGCGGCTGACGCGAATGGCGTTATTGTCCCGCAGATACCGTCGGATTTCTCCGATGATCATCGGGACAGCATAGGTGGAAAAGCGGACGTTCTGCGTGACGTCGAAGTTGTCCAGCGCCTTGATCAGACCGATACAGCCGACCTGAAAGAGATCGTCCACATTTTCCCCGCGATGATGGAACCGCTGCAGCACGCTGAGCACGAGCCGCAGATTGCCCCGGATGAATTCCTCGCGTGCCGCCTGGTCGCCACCATGCACGAGCGGGAAGAGCTCCCGCATGCGCTCATTGGAGAGGATCGGGAGGGAGGACGTGTCCACACCGCAGATTTCAACCTTGCCAAACGCCATGATGAATACCTCCTGCTGTGAAGATAAGTGCATTATGACGATGGCCGAAGCAAAATATTCCCGGCCCAACCGGTCATATTTTGCCCGCAGGAGCATATAGAGGCCGCAGGGGCAGCGAAGAAAGGGGAGCTTGCCATGACCTTTTCCGAACTCAAAAAGAAGGATATCATCTGCATCGGCGACGGCAGACTTCTTGGGCGCGCGTGCGATCTGGAGCTGGATTCAAAGAGCGGGCGCATTCTGGCTCTGATTGTCGCCTGTCCAGGCGGGTTGTCCGCCTTCTTTCATGGGGATAAAAACCAGCTTTCCATTCCCTGGCAGCAGATTGCCTGCATCGGCGGCGATGTCATCCTCGTCTCAACGGGCTGCTGCCCGTAAAAATCGGGAGTTTACGAAAAGTGTGCAAAAGGGTATAATGGAAGCGCATCGGATGCGATGAAAGAAAAATTTGCCGAACGAGGGAGAAAACCGTCATGAAGTGCATATACTGTAACTGTACCGAGAGCCGCGTTGTGGACTCGCGCCCGACGGAGGACGGCGCCATTCGCCGCCGCCGCGAATGCGAGCGATGCCAGCGCCGCTTTACGACCTACGAAAAGATCGAGATGCTGCCCGTGCTGGTTGTCAAGAAGGACAAGCGGCGCGAGCCGTTTGACGCCTCAAAGGTCAGAAGCGGCATCATCAAGGCCTGCGAGAAGCGGCCTGTGGCGCTGAGCGAGATCGAAAAGCTCGTCAACCGGATTGAGGCGAGCGTCTGCAGCCAGCCGGATCAGGAGGTTACCAGCGAGCGGATCGGCGAGCTGGTCATGGACGGGCTCAAGACGCTTGACGAGGTCGCGTACATCCGCTTCGCCTCGGTCTATCGCCAGTTCAAGGATGTGCAATCCTTCATGGCGGAACTTCAGCAGCTCCTGGACAGCCAGAAAAAGCCGGAGGAGACCGGCGCATAACCCGAGGCGCGAAGGCTCATGCTTTCTGTGAGGTCAGACAGAAACGGAGGGCATGAACCATGAGGCAATGGGGGAGACGGGGGCTCTGTGCGGCGGCGCTCGTGGTGGCAGCGGCGGGCATGGCGCTGCCCTGGAGCAGCGCGTTTACGCTGCAGGCTGCAGAGCCTGTTTCAGCGAAGAGTGAGACGCGCGTGCTAATTCCCGGGGGCATCGCGGTCGGCGTGGCGCTGCATACGCAGGGCGTGCTCGTTGTCGCCAAGGGACAGCAGACAAGCGCGCTGCGCGTCGGGGACGTGATTCTGAGCGTTGAGGAGGAGACTGTAGAGAGCGCGAAGGATCTCGCAGAGCGGGTCAGCGCCGCGCAGACGGACGAGGTGACGCTGGGCGTTCTGCGCGGGGGGAAG
>SFFC01000051.1 GCA_004556985.1 Clostridiales bacterium
GGCATTCCGCTGCCCACGCCGACGTGGGGCAACCTGCTCAATGGCGCGAACAACTCCATCGTCATCCAGCAGTACTGGTGGCAGTGGGTGTTCCCGGCGCTGATCTTCGGTATCTGCACCATCTGCATCAACCTGATCGGCGACGGCCTGCGCGATGCGCTCGACCCGAAGGCGCTTGAACGGTAAGGAGGGGGAAGAAGCTATATGGCACTGCTAGAAATGCGTGATTTGAAGACCTTCTTCACCACCAAGCGCGGCGTGGTCAAGGCGGTCAACGGTGTTTCCTATTCGGTCGAGCCGGGCAAGACGCTCGGCGTCGTCGGCGAGAGCGGCTCGGGCAAGAGCGTTTCCGCGATGAGCATGCTCAAGCTGCTCGACGGCAACGGCTACATCGCGGGCGGCAGCATCATCTTTGACGGCAAGGAGCTCACGAAGCTCTCCATCGCGGAGATGCAGAAGATCCGCGGCAACGACATTTCCGTCATCTTCCAGGAGCCGATGACGAGCCTCAACCCGGTGTTCACCGTCGAGCGCCAGGTTGCAGAGCCGTTCATCATCCACCAGGGCCTCTCCAAGGAGGAGGCCAAGAAAAAGGTCGTCGAGATGCTTGCGGACGTGAAGATCCCCAACCCGGAGGTCGTCGCCAAGCAGTATCCGCATCAGCTCTCCGGCGGCATGCGCCAGAGGGTCATGATCGCGATGGCGCTGGCCTGCAAGCCGAAGCTGCTCATCGCGGACGAGCCGACCACCGCGCTCGACGTGACGATCCAGGCGCAGATCCTCAAGCTGATGAACGACCTCAAGCGCGAGCACGGCACCAGCATCCTCTTCATCACGCATGACCTCGGCGTCATCGCGCAGATGGCGGATGACGTCGCCGTCATGTATTGCGGCCAGGTCGTCGAGATGGCGCCGGCGCGCACGATCTTCAGCGAGAGCGAATTCTCCCATCCCTACACCGAGGGGCTGATGGTCTCCATCCCGAGGCTTGACACCCCGGCGAACACGCGGCTGGAGTCGATTCCCGGCGCTGTGCCGCATCCGCTGAACCTGCCCAAGGGCTGCAAGTTCGCCCCGCGCTGCAAGTATTGCCAGCAGCGCTGCCTCGAGGAGGAGCCGGAGCTTGTGAACGTGAGCGAGAATCAGCAGGTTCGCTGCTTCTACGCCAGAAAGGAGGAGCGCCGTGCAAACCTCAAATGATTCGGGGAAGAAGGTGCTGCTTCGCGTCAGCAACCTCAAGCAGTATTTCCCGCTGAAGAAGAAGGGCCTGTTCGTCCGGGCGAACGACGGCATCACGCTGGATATCTACGAGGGCGAGACCTTCGGACTCGTCGGCGAGAGCGGCTGCGGCAAGTCGACCCTGGGCCGCACGCTGCTGCAGCTCTACCGCCAGACCGACGGCCGCACGATGTACTACGGCCGCACGCTCGACGAGATCGCGCCGGCGTACGTCAAAAAGACGATCGAGACGATCGACAAGCGCCGTGCGAAGTGGCGCGAGCTCACGAAGACCTACGAAACCGTCAAAAAGGAATACGACGCCCTGCCGGATGGCGAGGAGAAGTACAGGAAGAGCAACGACGTCGACAAGGCCTACAAGGACATGAACGACGCGCTGCTGGACATGGCCAACCTCATCGGCGGCTTCGTCGCCGTCGAGGACATCAGGGAGCCTGTCGCGCTGTTCCTCAAGGAATACCACCTCGCGAGCCAGCGCTGCAAGGCGCGCGCCAGGCGCAGCGCCGTGCAGCTGGATATCGACGACGAGACCTTCTACGCCGAGAAGACGGAAAAGGCCGGGCAGAAGGCTGACAGCCGCCGCAAAAAGATCGAAACCCTGCGCCAGAAGGCCGCCGTCATCGACGGGGCGATCGAGGAGCTGAACAGCCAGATCGCCGCCGTGCGCGAGCAGCTGGACGCGCTGCGCAGGCCGCACGAGGGCGAGGAGGCCTTCGCCAAATACGAGGCGCTGCGCGACGAGGGCATCGATCTGGCCCGCCTCAACTACAGCGAGATCCGCCAGCTGCGGCGCGACCTGCAGCTCATCTTCCAGGACCCGTATTCCTCGCTCAACCCGCGCATGACCGTGGGCAACATCATCGGCGAGGGCCTGCTGGCGCACGGCTTCTTCAAGAAGAACGACGAGCGCATGCAGCAGTACATCGTTAAGGTTATGGAGGACGCGGGTCTGGCGAGCTACTTCCTGCACAGATTCCCGCATCAGTTCTCCGGCGGCCAGCGCCAGCGCATCGGCATTGCCCGGAGCCTGGCCGTGAAGCCGAAGTTCGTCGTCTGCGACGAGGCGGTTTCCGCGCTGGATGTGTCGATCCAGTCCCAGATTATCAACCTGCTCTACGACCTCAAGCAGCAGAGCAACCTGACCTATCTCTTCATCACGCACGACCTCTCCGTCGTCAAGTATATCTCCGACCGCATCGGCGTCATGTACCTGGGCAACATGGTCGAGCTCGCCGAGACGCAGGAGATCTTCGACCATCCGCTGCATCCCTACACCGAGGCGCTCATGGCGGCCATTCCGACGACCGACATCGACGCCAACAAGGAGCTGCGCATCCTCGAGGGCGACATCCCCAGCCCCGTGCATCCTCCGGAGGGCTGCAAGTTCCACACGCGCTGCAGCCGCTGCACGGAGATCTGCAAGCATGCCGTGCCGCAGTGGACGGAGATGGCCCCGGGCCACTTCGTCGCCTGCCATCATCCGCTGGGCAGCGAGGCGCGCGAGAGCTGAGCCGAAAACGACATGACGCCGGCTGCAGGAGTGACGAAATGCTGCAAACTCCGGTGCCTTGAGACCGGGTCAGCAGCATTGGCTTAGCGGAGAAAAGGAGGGAACGCCATGCGGCTTCCGTTTCACGGGCGCTACGAGCGCTTTCGCGAGCTCGAGAGGGAGAAGCGCGAGGCGATGCCCCTGGGCAGGGATGAAACGCCGCCCATCGACGTGATGGAGAAGGGCGACCTGGCCGCCATGCTCATCGCTGCGCTGATCACGATCGTGCCCGTCTGCCTGCTGGTGCTGGCTGTGCTGGCGCTGGCCGGATACTTTTTCATCGTATAAACACAGGGAGCGCCGCAGGAAAAAGCCTGCGGCGCTCGCCGATTTTTGGAAAAGAAATCCAACGGACATGCCGGTGGAGGTTCGTTGCGCTGTGAAGCCGCTTTACGCCCGGACGACCGACACGGCCTCAATGCCGCAGCGGCGGAACACCTCGACCGCCTCCCGCGTGATGACCTCGCCCGAGACAGCGACGGGGATCGCCGGCGGGCAGGCAACGGTCGGCGCGCCGCAAATGCGCCCCAAAGCGTCCTGCGCGGGGAGCAGCTCCTGCGGGGCGAGCAGCGCCCGGCGGATGGAGCAGGCGCGCGGGGCGCGCACGACGGGCAGCAGCACGCGCTCGCGCGGGCGTCCGGCCTCGCCCACGGCGCGCAGCACGCGGTCAAAATCGGCCTCGTCGTTCTCCGGCGTCGCCATGAGGACGAGCGCGTCCTCGTCGGCGTATTCGCATTCGACGCCGCCCGCGCGCAGCCTCTGCGCGAGCTGCGTGCCTGTCAGGCCGCCGGAGGCCGCGTCGAGCGTCACACGGAGCGGGTCGGAGGGCAGCGTCCGCCAGCTCAGATCGTGCAAGGCGGCGCGCAGCGCGTCAAGCCGCGCGGCCGTTTCGGCGATGCGCTGGGGATAGGCCCCCGCGAGCGCGGCGTTGCAAAGGTCGAGCGAGGCGAGCGTCAGGTAGGAGGGGCTGGTCGAGCCGAAGAGCGCCATCGCCTGCTTGGCCTGCTGCGCCATGACCGCGGGCGCGCGGCGCGCGATGTGCAGATAGGCGCCGCCGGTCAGCACGGGGAGCGTCTTGTGCGCCGAATCGCAGCAGATGTCCGCGCCCAGGTCGAGCGGATGGCGCGAGGGGGAAAGAAAGCGCAGATAGGCGCCGTGCGCGTTGTCGACGGCCAGCAGCGTGCCGTGCGCGTGGCAGACCTGCGCCAGCGCGGAGAGACCGGCCTCGCTGCCCAGGTAATCCGGGCTGGTGACGTAGACGGCGGCGGGCGGCTCAGGCATCGCGCCCAGCGCGCGCGCCAGCGCATCCGGCGTGATGGGGCAGGAGCACAGCGAAGCGCTGCCCGCCTCGGGCCAGAGCCACTGTACGTCGATATCCAGCAGCGCCGCCGCGTAGACAAAGGCCTTGTGCACGTTGCGCGCGGCAAGTACGACGGGCCGGCCGCTTTGAGGGCGGGCGAGCAGGCAGAGCTGCAACATCGCGCGGATGCATTGGCTGGAGCCCTCCGTGCTGTACAAGGTGCGCTGGCTTGAAAAGAGGGAGGCGGCATTCGCCTCGCTCTGCGCGAGGATGCCGTCCGCCTCGTAGAGCGCGTCCGCCCCGGCGATCTCCGTGATGTCAAGAGCCTCGCAGCCTAAAGATGCCCGGCCTTTGTGACCGGGCATGTGCAGCCGCGCCGTGCCGGAGGCGGCATAGCGCCTCACGAAATCCGCGACGGGCGTGTTCATTTCGTCTTCTCCTTCATGGCGTCCTCGGCGACCTTGATCATGATCGCGCATTCGATGCGCTTGCGGAAGAGCTCGCAGCCCGGCTCGTAGACGCCGCGGATGGAGCCCGTCGCATGGTAGGCGTTCGCCGCGCAGCCGCCGGAGCAGTAGAGCTTCGCCCAGCAGTCCCTGCACTCGGGGCGGGCATAGGCGTTGCAGGCGCGGAACTCCTCGCGCAGGGCGGTGTTGGTGACGCCGTCCCAGATGTTGCCGAGCTTGTAGGCCTCCTCGCCGACGAACTGATGACAGGGGTAGAGGTCGCCCCAGGGCGTCACGGCCATGTATTCCGTGCCGGAGCCGCATCCGGAGATGCGCTTGTAGATGCAGGGGCCGCCGGTCAGGTCGATCATGTAATGGTAGAACGTGAAGGGCCGGCCCTCCTGCTCGCGGCGCAGCATCTCCTCGGCGAGCAGCTCGTATTGATCCTTGACGATTTCGATATCCTGCGGCGTCAGCGCGGCAGGATCGGCGCCGTCGCAGACGACCGGCTCCATGCTCAGCTCGGTGAAGCCCATGTCCGCCATGTGGAAGATGTCGTTGGTGAAATCCGGGTTGGCATGGGTGAACGTGCCGCGCATGTAGTAGTTCTTTCCGCCGCGCGCCGCAACGAGCGCCTTGAATTTGGGCACGATGCGGTCGTAGCTGCCGTTGCCGGCGTAGTCGACACGCAGGCGGTCGTGCACCTCCTTGCGCCCGTCCAGGCTGAGCACGACGTTGCTCATCTCGCGGTTGGCGAAATCGATCACGTCGTCGTCGATCAGCATGCCGTTGGTCGTGAGCGTGAAGCGGAAGTGCTTGTGATGCGCCTCCTCCTGCGTGCGGGCATACTGCACGAGCTGCTTGACGACGTCCCAGTTCATCAGCGGCTCGCCGCCGAAGAAGTCGACCTCGAGGTTGCGGCGCGTGCCGGAATGCTCGATGAGGAAGTCGAGCGCGCGCTTGCCGACCTCAAAGCTCATCAGCGCGCGGTCGCCGTGATACTTGCCCTGGCTGGCGAAGCAGTAGGCGCAGTTGAGGTTGCAGGTGTGCGCGACGTGAAGGCAGAGCGCCTTGACGACGTCGCCGGAGCGCTCCTTGAGCGTGCCAGCCATCGGCGCGAACGTGTCCGGCGTAAAGAGCTTGCCCATCTCCTTGAGGCGCGCGACGTCGCCGATGCAGGCGCGCAGGTCCTCCTCGGTCACATCCGGGCGGTCGCCGTATTTAAGAAGCATCTGCCGGACGATGTCGTCCTCGGGCGTCGTTTCAAACAGCGCGATGATGTCGTAGGCGACCTCGTCCACGGAATGCACCGAGCCGGAGCAGGTATCCAGCACGATGTTGTAGCCGCCAAGCTGATATTGATGAACCATAGTACCTCCAGACCGGCGATGCGCCGGGGAAAATGCAGTTGAGATCAAGGACATAAAAAGTGCCGCCCGCAGGCGGCAGCTTTTTTCTTTGAAAGCTTCACAGGCCCGCAGGGCCGGCCGGAGGGCTTTCGGGATGTCGTCGGAATGCCGCTTACTTGTCGGCGTTCTCGCACTGCTGATTGGCCACGCCGCAGCTGGTCTTGCAGGCAGACTGGCAGGAGGTCTGGCACTCGCCGCAGCCGCCGTTCTTCGCGCTCTCGCACATGTTGCGGGTCTCGAGCGTCTTGATTCTTTCCATAACCCTATCTCCCATTCTAGTCAGATTGGATCTCTGCCCGGGGCGCGGCAGGCGCGCACAGGGCCCGATAATCAAGAAGAAGTATAGCACAGCCATACGCCCAAGTCAAGCGATACGCGGCGAAAAGGGCGGATCAGGCCCGGGCGGCGTGCAGCGTGAAGCGGAAGGCAGAGCCCTTGCCGGGCTCGCTCTCCACGGTCATCTCCTCGCCCAGCTGCTTCATGATCTCGTAGGCGATCGCCAGGCCCAGGCCGGTGCCCTTGCTGTGATGCGCCTTGTCGACCTTGTAGAAGCGGTCGAAGACATGCGGCAGATCCTCCGGCCCGATGCCGATGCCCGTGTCGCGCACGGTCACCAGGACGACCTCGCCGGAGGCGGCGGCGCTCAGCGTGACCGTGCCGCCCTCGGGCGTGTACTTGAAGGCGTTGTCCAGCAGCGCGACGAGCGTCTGCTGCGTCCTGTCCGGATTGCCCAGCACGTCGGGCAGCGCGTCCTGAACGTCGTAGACGAAGGTCTGCTGATAGTCCTCCGCGTAGGCGGAGTAGGTGTCGCGGACGGCCTCAAGCACGCCGCGCGGATTGAAGACGCTGCGCTCGAGCGAGGCTGTGCCGCTCTGCAGGCGGGAGAGCTCGAGCATATCGCTGACCAGGCGGGAAAGGCGCATCGTCTCGCGCAGGACGACGTTGTAGGTCTGCTGGCGCTGCTCCTCGGTCCTGATGAGGCCGTCGCGCAGCGGCTCCATCAGCGCGCGCATCGCCGTCAGCGGCGTGCGCAGCTCGTGGGAGACGTTGGCGACGTAGTCGCGGCGCGTCTGCTCCAGGCGCTCGGCGCTGGTGACATCGGAGACGATGCCGACGCAGCCGGTGATTTGCCCCTGCGCGTCCGTCAGCGGCGAGAGCGAGATGGAGAGCGCCGTGCCGCCCTGCCAGATGGTGCGCCGCAGGCTCTGGCCGCCGGAGAGCGCCTCGTCAAACATTGAGAAGACGTCCGGCGCGGCGGCGCGCACGTCCTGCTGCGTGCTGTCCAGGCCGAGCAGGTCGTGCACAGCGGGGTTGAGCAGCGTGGTCGTACCCTGCGCGTCAACGGCGATGATGCCCTCCGAGAGGCCGTTGATCAGGCTCTGCAGGCGGTTTCGCTCCATCTGCAGGGAGGAGATCGTCGCGCCGAGCTCCGAGGAGAGGAAGTTGAGCGCGCGGCCCAGCTCGCCGAATTCGTCGGGGCGTTGGTCGTCCGCGCGCACGGTCAGGTCGCCGCCAGCCATCGTGAGCGCGACGGAGCGCATCCGCGCGAGCGGGCGGGAGAGCCGCGAGGCGAAGAAGAGCACGATGGGCAGCAGCAGCAGCACGACCAGCAGCAGCGAAAACATAATCGCGTTGGAGAGCGCCTGCATGCCGCTCATGACCTCGGTCATGGTCTGCGCCATGAAGACAGCGCCGACCACCTCGCCAAAGAGCGCGATGGGCACGGCGACGGCGACGACACTGCCGCTGATGACCTCCTCGGAGGAGGAGGCGCTGTCCTCCTCTGAGCCGGCGATGCTGTCGAGCACGCCGGAGGAGGAAGAGGCCTTGTCCGACGTCTCCGCAGGCGGGTTGAGATCCTCCGGCGGGCCGATGTGCGTCGCGATCCCGCCGGAGAGCACGGTGGGCAGCATGGTCTGCGCCAGCGCGGTCGGCAGGCGGCCGACGCGGCGGCCGGAGGCCTGCTGCGTGCGGATGAGCGTGTCGCCCTGCGCGTCGACGACCCAGACGGTCGCCTCCCACTGGGAGGTGCTGCGCCCGATCAGCGGGACGAGAAAGGCCGTGGAGATTTCGCCGCGCAGCGTGCTCTCGATGTAGCCGGAGATGATCTGTCCCTTGGGGATCAGGTCGTCAATCTTGTTCTGCGCGAAGATGCGCGGGGAGAGCGTGTTGTAGATGACCATGATGAGCACGGCGAAGAGCAGCACCGTGCCGTAGGCCAGCATCAGCGTGCGCCGCAGGAGCGTGCTGCGCGGCTTCATGCGTTCGCCTCGAACTTGTAGCCGACGCCGTAGACGGTGATGATGTCCCAGGCCTTGCCCATCTCCTCGCAGGCGAGCTTCTGGCGCAGGCGCTTGATGTGCGTGTCGACGGTGCGCGTATCGCCGAAGAAGTCGTAGCCCCAGATGCGCGAGAGGATCTGCTCCCTGTCAAACACGCGGCCCGGATGGCTGGCCAGCAGGTAGAGCAGCTCGACCTCGCGCGGCGTGCAGGCAATGCTCTGCCCGGCGAGCTTGACGCTGTATCGCTCGGGCTGAATCTCGAGCGTGCCGTAGGTGAGCGTCGTCAGCTGCTCCTCGTGCGCCTCCTGCGAGGCGGAGGAGGTGCGCCGCAGCACGGCCTTGATGCGCGAGACGACCTCGCGCGGGGAGAAGGGCTTGACGATGTAGTCGTCCGCGCCCATCTCCAGGCCGAGGATGCGGTCGATCTCCTCGCCGCGGGCCGTCAGCATGATGATGGGCAGCTGGCTCTCGCGGCGGACGGTCTGGCAGACCTCCATGCCCGTCATGCCGGGCATCATCTGATCCAGGAGCATGAGGTCATAGTGCTCCTTGTGAATCATCTCCAGCGCCTGCTTGCCGTCGTAGGCGGAGTCGTGGAGAAATTCCTCGTTGTCCAGATACAGGGAAAGCGACTGATGGACGATGGCGTCATCGTCGCAGATCAGAATGCGTGCGTTTTTGCTCATGCGCGTTCACCTCGATCGATCAGTATACCCGATGGCTGTGGCGGGATTGTGAAGGAAACCCGAAAGGTTCTCGAACACTCAGGCCTGCGGCAGCGCGCTCAGGCGGATGGGCGCGCTGGCATAGGGCACGAGCTGCGCGGTGAAAGCCTCGCCGGTGCCGTCCAGGTCGATGGGCGGCTGGTCGCAGCTCGCCTCGCGCATGCCCCACGCGGGGAGGCGCACGGCCCGGGCCAGCAGCGTAACGCCTTCGTCGCTCTCGCGCGCCTCAATGGGCTCGAGAGACAAAAGCGCAATGCCGAAGGGCGGATCGGCCTGCATCGTCGTCAGGCCGTCGCGGCCGGTCTCCTGCGTGAAGTCCGGCGCGTAGGCAAAGCGCAGCGGCCCGCGCGCGATGCTGACGGCCTGATGGAAGGTCGGCACGCGGCGCACGCTCATGGGCAGCGTCAGCAGGATCTCGTCGCCGTCGTGCCACTGGCGGTTGACCGTCAGGAACGCGCCGGCCTTCGCGGGGACGATTTCGCCCGCGATGGCGGCGGTTGCGCCCTCCGCCCAGGCGGGAATGCGCAGATGCAGCGGGAAGGCGGCGCTCTCGCCGACGTCCACGGTGATGCGAATGCTGCCGCTCATCGGATAGCGGCTCTCGACGCGCAGATGGACGCTCGTGCCGCCGAGGCGGTAGCGCACGGAGCAGGGCGCATAGCCCATCGCGCAGAGGCCCTCATCCCGCGAGAGCATCCACTGATGCTGGGCAAAGCGCGGGAGCGCGGAAAGCAGTGCGCACAGCGCGCGCCCATCCTGGAGCGAGAAGAGGTTTTCCGTCTCGCCGCACAGAGGGAAGCGCGCCTCGCGGCTCACGCGGGTCTGGTTCGCCTGCTGCACGGGCTGAACGCTGCGCCCGTCCGGCGCAAAGGCGGCCTCAATGGCGTTGTAGACGACGGTCTCCAGCGGGTCGGCGGCGAATTCCCCGCCCGGGCAGGAGAGCAGCGTCTCCAGCGAGGCGGCGAGCTCGCAGGCGCTCAGTGCGCTGACGCCGCGGCTGGGGTGCGCGCCCGCGAGGAGCGGGTCGGCCGTGATGCCGCCGCTGACGGCGCCGTGCGCCTTGCTCATGCGGGCAAAGCCGGCCTCCGCAGCGGAGAGCTGCTTGCCCGAGCCGGAGAGCACGCCGGAGAGCGCGCTCTGGCGCAGGCCCTCGCAGAGGTTCGCGCCGTCGGCCATGCGCAGCAGATGATGCGCGTAGCCCTCCTCGCCCTCGCTGTCAAGCGCGTCAAGCAGCTCCTGCGCGCTCATCGTGCGGGAGACGGGCGTGCGGTAGGGGAAGGCATGGAAAAGGGAGGCAAAGTCCGCGCCCTGGCTGGTCAGCATCGAGAGCACGGGGAGGATCGCCTTCTGCCCGGTGATGTTGTACAGGAAGAGGCCGGCCTCCAGCGTGTCCGCGGTGTGCAGCGCATCCTGCGCGCCAAGCGGCGAGGCAGCGAGCGTCTCCTTCAGGTATTTCATGTAGCGGAGCATGAAGGTGAGGATGCGCTTTTCGCCGCTCATCGAGTAGGCGGCCTCAAGCGCGCGCAGCATCCGGCCCCGGGCGGCGAAGCTCTCGCCCTCCGCGCCGAAGCTGCCGTCCTCGCGCTGCGCGTCGACGACGCGGCTGCACAGGCGCAGGCTGTCGCGGCGAAGCTCCTCGTCGCCCAGCAGCGCGGCGGTCAGCAGGGAGGCCTCCAGCGCGTCGGGGGCTGTCATGCCGCCGCCCTGCGTGCCGCCGAACCAGGCGCTCTGCTCGCCGGACTCGGGGAA
Source organism: Clostridiales bacterium (assembly GCA_004556985.1). Taxonomy (GTDB): domain Bacteria; phylum Bacillota; class Clostridia; order Christensenellales; family Aristaeellaceae; genus Ventricola. The sequence goes on from SFFC01000051.1 coordinate 10,700, forward strand.
GAGAGACGCGCAGCGGGAAAGAAGCCCCGCGCGAAGGGAGACGAGGCGCTCGGAAAGCGCGCCGCGGGCGGCAATCGCGCCGGCCGGGAGCGGCGCAAAGCGGCCGGGCGCCAGCGGGGCGCGCGAAAAGAAGGTGCGGGTCAGCATGGCTGGTTCCTCCTGAATTTCGTTGTCAAGGGATGCGAAAGGCGCTGCCGGAGCGGCGCCTTCCTCCGGCACGGGCCGGAAAAGACAGATACAGTTTACATCCTTCGGCGTCGGGCGTCAACCATTCTTGGCTTTGATTCAACGAAAGTGTTGAAAACGCGGAAAAAATAGAGTACAATTATACAAAAGAAAATCGCTGGGAGGCCTCTTTTTATGGGAGAAGTGACGAATAAAAATCCACGAAAGCTGAAGATCCTCGAGTATGATCCCTACCTCGCTCCCTTTGAGGGAGAACTCAAGGAGCGCATGAAGCGCTACCGCCGGCGCAAACGCCAGCTTCTCGCCGACGGGCAGTCGCTTTCCGAGTTCGCCAGCGGCCATCTGTACTATGGCTTTCACAAGACCAGGACGGGCTGGGTCTACCGCGAATGGGCGCCCGGCGCGAAGGAGATGCACCTGATCGGCGATTTCAACGGCTGGGACAGGACGAGCCATCCCATGAAGCCAATTGGCAACGGCAACTGGGAGATCGAGATTCCCGGCAAGCGGACGCTGCGCCATCTCTCCAACGTCAAGGTCTGCGTCACCAGCGAACGGGGCACGGAGGACCGCATTCCGCTCTACGCCACCTATGTCACCCAGGACAAGAAGACGCACAGCTTCAGCGCGACCGTCTGGAATCCGCGCAAGACCTTCGTCTGGACGGACAAAAACTTCCGCCCGCGCCGCAACGTGCCGCCGCTGATCTACGAGGCGCACGTCGGCATGGCGACCGAGGAGGAGCGCGTGGGCACCTATGCCGAATTTACGCGCGACATCCTCCCGCGCATCAAGCAGGACGGCTACAACACCGTGCAGCTGATGGCGATCATGGAGCATCCGTATTACGCGTCCTTCGGCTATCAGGTGTCGAATTTCTTCGCGGCATCCTCGTGGTACGGTACGCCGGACGACCTCAAGGCACTGGTCAACGAGGCGCACAGGCTGGGGCTGACGGTGCTGCTCGACCTCGTGCATTCCCACGCGGTCAAGAACACGGCCGAGGGCATCAACGGCTTTGACGGGCGGGACGACCAGTTCTTCAAGGCCGGCGCGGCGGGCGACCATCCGGCCTGGGGCTCCAAGGTGTTTGACTACGGCAAGAACGGCGTCGTGCACTTCCTGCTCTCCAACATCAAGTTCTGGATCGAGGAATACCACTTCGACGGCTTCCGCTTCGACGGCGTGACCAGCATGATCTATCAGGATCACGGCCTGGGCAGCGCGTTCACCGACTACAAGCAGTATTTCTCGATGAACACCGACGTCGACGCGCTGACTTATCTGCAGCTGGCAACCGAGCTGACGCATGAGCTGAAGCGCGGCAGCGTCTGCATCGCCGAGGAGATGAGCGGCATGCCGGGCATGTGCCTGCCCATCCGCGACGGCGGCATCGGCTTTGATTACAGGCTGGCGATGGGCCTGCCGGACTTCTACATCAAGACGATCAAGGAGAAGGAGGACGGCCATTGGGACATCGGCAAGCTCTACTATGAGCTGATCTCCCGCCGCCCGGGCGAGAAGGTCATCGCCTACGCCGAGAGTCACGACCAGGCCCTCGTGGGCGACAAGACGATCATGTTCCGCCTCGCCGACAAGGAGATGTACTGGGGCATGGACCGCGCCGACCCGAACATCCTCGTCGAGCGCGCGGTCGCGCTGCACAAGATGATCCGCCTGGTGACGATTGCGGCGGGCGGCGACGGCTACCTCAACTTCATGGGCAACGAGTTCGGCCATCCCGAGTGGATCGACTTCCCGCGCGAGGGCAACGGCTGGAGCTTTGCGCATGCCAGGCGCTTGTGGTCGCTGGCGGACAACGGCTTTTTGCGCTATGAGCTGCTGGGCAACTTCGACAAGGCGATGCTGCGGCTCGTGCGCCAGTACGGCGTGCTGCAGGGCGGCATGGCCAGATGCCTGCGCCAGCATGAGGCCGACCAGGTGCTCGTCTTCGAAAAGGCGGGCTGCGTCTTCGTCTTCAACTTCCATCCGACGAACTCGCAGTCCGGGCTGTTCGTTCCCGCGCCGCAGCTGGGCGACTATCAGGTCGTGCTCTCCAGCGACGACAAGGAGTTCGGCGGCTATGAGCGCGTGGACAAGTCCGTCGTCTATCATACCTGGTCGAAGGACCCGCAGCTGGGCGACGGCTTCCCGATCTATGTGCCGGCCCGCACGGCGCTGGTGCTGCGCAGGGTTTGAATGCAAGACAAAACATGACCTCGGCGGCTTCCCTCTCCCGGGCGGGGAGGGGAGCCGCCTTTTGAAGGGGGACTTGCCATGGAAACGGCGCGCAAGACCGTCCTGCTGCTGGGCGATATCACGGGGAAGGGCCGCGTCGGCGTGCGCATGCTGACCGCCGCGCTGGAGGCGAGGGGGCATGAGGTGCTCTCGCTGCCGACGGCGATGATCTCCAACATGCTCAACCTCGGCGCGCACGAGGCGCTGGATACGACGGACTACCTGCTCCGGACGCTGGATACATGGAAGGCGCTGGGCATCGGGTTTGATTTCCTCTACATCGGCTATCTCACGGGGCTTGCGCAGGCGCGCTCGCTCGTGCCGGTGGCCGACGAGGCGCGCAGGCGCGGCGTGCCCGTGCTCGTCGACCCGATCCTGGGCGACGGCGGCAGGCGCTACCGCTCCGTCAGCGACGATCAGCTCGCGGGCATGGCGCTGCTTTTGCGGCATGCGACGCTGATCACGCCGAACCTGACCGAGGCCTGCCTGCTGACGGATACGAACTTTGAGGCGGCGGAGCGGGGCGGAGAAGCGGCGTGGCGCATGATCGACCGGCTGGGCAGCGGGCAGCGGAGCGTGCTTGTGACGAGCGCGCGCATGAACGGGGCGCACGCCGTGCTCGGATGGGACGCGCAGCGCGGCGAGCGCATTGCGCTGACGTATGAGCAGCTGCCGGGCAGGGGCTTTGGCACGGGCGACCTCTTCTGCGCGCTGCTGACGGATGCGCTGCTCGCGGGCGCGCCGCTTGAGGAGGCCGCGCGCCGGGCGAGCGACGGCGTCGCGGAGCAGATTCGGCTGGGCGAACGCGGGCTGCTGGAATGATGCAGGCCCTTTGTCGTGAAAAAAGAATACAATTCCGCGCCGCAGGCTCTTCCGGAATCCGGGGGGTTTGCGGCGTGTGCTTTTGCGCAGGAGCAGCGAGGGGAGAAAGGAACCATAAGCACGTTTTTGGTCGTATGTGCTTGTCGGCTGACAGCATCAATTGTATAATGTAAGAAGACATAATATGTATATTCTGACCAATTCGGAGGGGTGAAGCCATGATTGCCCATACCCGTACCTCGGATGGCGCGCTGCAGCCGCTGAAGGCGCATTGCGAAAACGTCAGCAGGCTCTGCGCGCGCGCCGGTGAGGCCGCCGGCTTGGCGCAGACCGCAGGACTCATCGGCCTGCTGCACGATATGGGAAAGGCGACGCAGGCATTTGAAGCGTATCTGCGCGCTTCGGCCAGCGCCAAGGACAGGCAGACGTCGCCGCATCCTCATGCGCCGACCGGCGCGATATACGCCTACCGCCGCTGGTTTCTGAAGCCGGAGGCCTTCAAGAACGGGCGGACGACGGCGCAGCTCATCTCGCTGTGCATCCTGGGCCACCATGCGGGGCTGTGCGACTGCCTGGATGAAAAGGGCAAGTCGCCCTATATCGAGCAGATGGAGGATCCGAAGAACCTCCTCCATTACGATGAGGCCCGCGGCTGGTTCCTTCAAAACGTCGCCTCCGGGGCGGAGCTGGACGCGCGCTTTGCCGCGGCCTGCGGCGAGATCGACGCGCTGCTTGGCGCAAAGGGCAAGGCGTTTGCCCGGGGCATGACCTGCCGCCTGCTGCTCAGCTTCCTCGTCGACGCGGATCGCTGGGATTCCGCGTGCTTTGAATACGGCCAGGATCCCCTCGCCGGGCCTGCGCCCGCGCCCGACTGGGACGCACTCCTTGAAACCTTTGAAGCCTATCGCAAGGCCCATCTGAACGGCCCGGGGGAAATCAACCGCATCCGCGCAGAGATTTCCGATATCTGCGAGGTAAAGGCCGCCTCTGCGCCCGGCATCTTCACGCTCAGCGTGCCCACGGGCGGCGGCAAGACGTTTTCCAGTCTGCGCTTTGCGCTCAGACACGCAAAGACGAACGGGCAGCGCCGCATCTTCTACATCATCCCCTATAACACGATCCTCGACCAGAATGCCCGGGATATCCGCGAGGCGCTGGGCGATTCCCCCTCCATCCTCGAGCACCACGCCAACGTCGTCCCCGAGCCGCGCGGCGGCCGCAGCCAGGAGGAGGAGCAGGAGGCCTACAAGCGCCTGACCGAGCGCTGGGACAGCGACATCATCCTGACCAGCATGGTGCAGTTCCTCAACGCCTGCTATGCTGCGCCCAACACGGATGCCAGACGGCTGCACCGGCTGACCGGCGCCGTGCTGATCTTTGATGAGGTTCAGGCGCTGCCCAAGCGCTGCAAGACGCTGTTTGAGCGCGCGATTCGGTTTCTCAGCACCCAGTGCGGCAGTACCGTCGTGCTCTGCACGGCGACGCAGCCGCGCCTGGCGCTCTCGAGCGCGCCTGTCGAGCTGATGCCCGACGTCGGGGCGCTCTGCGAGCGGCTCAAGCGCGTGCGCTA